>NZ_JBBNLV010000001.1:0-425388 GCF_040092295.1 Collinsella sp. CLA-ER-H9 | reverse complement strand
TCTCAGTCCCAATCTGGCCGGTCGGTCTCTCAACCCGGCTACCCGTTGTCGGCACGGTGGGCCGTCACCCCGCCGTCTACCTGATGGGCCGCGGAGCCATCCCCTCCCGTCGGGGCTTTAGCCGGGGTGCCATGCGGCACCCCGGGGTATCCGGTATTACCCGTCCTTTCGGGCGGCTATCCCGGGGGAGGGGGCAGGTTCTCCACGTGTTACTCAGCCGTTCGCCACTCGCTTCTATCCGAAGATAGGTGCCGTTCGACTTGCATGTGTTAGGCGCGCCGCCAGCGTTCATCCTGAGCCAGGATCGAACTCTCCGTCCAAAATAAATGGGCTTCGAGCCCGTCCGGTCCTCACAACTGTTACGCTGATCGGTTCCGTTCGATTCATATGGTTTTAGTATAGGAAAAGGAATTTCTCGGGGCCGCCTCTCGGCGGCCTTGCGAAAAACAAATCCAAGTTAGACCATTTCAAATGGTTCGATGTCTGCCCGGATGCGACACATCTGGTGTGTCCATCCTCGCAGTATCCGGTTCTCAAGGTGCACGCCCCGCGGCTGATCCGGTCTCACCGGGCCGCGCGGCAAGGAGATATATTGCCAGACCGGAGGGGGCCCCGGGGGCGGGAATCATGCACTCCATATTTTGTTCACAAATGAATAGAACCCTCAGTTGCTTCACTGAGGCCGTATTCGAAGCAGCAGCTTCTGATATTGGCGATGACCAGCTGGTTTATAGGTGTTAAGGCATCGGTCATCTCTGGTGCGCCACTTTACTCCAAAAGCATCAGCTATTTGTTTCCCGTCGGTAAAAGGCAGGTTTTGTTCGCCAAGCGTTCTTATATATAGAGAAGTTCGGGTTCGAACCCGTACACCGGCAACAAAAAAGCGACCAACCGAAGTTGATCGCTTTCAATTCTATGCTGGAGCATCTAGAGGGTGTTTCCGAACTCATTTTCTCGCTGCCATTCATGCTTTCGAAGCATCGTTCGACCTCCGCAGCCTCATGTTTTGAGGATCTGCCGTGTTTATCACTGTTATTAATGAGTGTGTGGAAGTGATCCTCATACAGATACGTCGATCCGCCAGATAACTGAGAAGCATCTTTCTGCAGCCCTCGTTGTCTATCCTCACATCTCTCAGGTCTTCCGGAAATTCACAAGCAGTCTTAGGGTCAATTTGTTTCTGCTTTCAGAGACTTGTTTGAGAGTTTTTAAAGACAGTTCAAAACAATAAGTGAGACACCATAAAGCAGAGCAAGATGTGCCGGATAGAAAATGTAGAAGAAATATTTCAGCTTCAGCCCTCGCTTGCCATTATAAAGATTGATAAGCAGCAACGAAACGACCGCGGCGGCAACATCAGGATTTAATACATTAGCTGTAGCAAACTCAAATCCGCCGCCAACTATATGGCACGACGAAAGGAACACTGCGCATACTGCAGCAAAGAACATCTTGGCCTTGTTGTCGTGGAATAAATAGAACGCAGCCACAAGCAGAATGCCATACACACCGCCATCTAGTTTAGTGTATTCAGCTGCCAGTGCCGTCAAAACAATCAGAGCAATTTCTGCGATGTGCCTCTTCCATTTTGAAAGACTTTGTATCTTTTCCAGAACAATCAAAAAGACCAAGGAAAGCAGGAGCTCACACATAACATTTTGTTGCCGAAGGTCAAATAACTGCCCGGTTTGAACGAAATCGTATATGGGCTCCGCAATGATTGCAAAGACAAGCATATTTCGCAGGTACTTCTTTATGTCATGAGTATGCAAAAATCCCTCAACTATCAAAAAGCAAAATAAGGGAAATGCAATTCTGCCAAGAACATGAAGCACATCCGAAGCCTCGCTTAGAATCGCCCATTGTTCGTCTGATATCTGATTGTACGATGCGTGAGTCATGATTCCATTGGTCAGGACGATCCTGCTTACATGATCGAGAACCATCGAGATGGCTGCTATTATCTTTAATGTGCTGCCGCTAATTCCGTATCTATCTGTTTTCATTTCGTTTTCCTTCCTTTGGGTGGGCCGTCAGGGGTTCAGCCTGCTCCGCAGGCGGCCGCTGCGGCGCTCCGCGCCCTTTCGGGTTCGAACCCGTGCCGCGGCAACAAAAAAGCGACCAGCATCCGCCAGTCGCTTTTCTATTCTATGGTGGGCCGTCAGGGGTTCGAACCCTGGACCTTGGGATTAAAAGTCCCCTGCTCTGCCAGCTGAGCTAACGGCCCGCGGGTGGCATTGTACCACGGTCTGGGACTATTCCCAACTCCATTGGCCGTTCTGGAAAATCACAACTTCGCGTCCATCGGGCGTAATGCCCACAATATCGATGTCGTCCGTACCGATCATAAAGTCGACGTGCGTGCTCGAAACGTTGACGCCATGCTCAATGAGCTCCTCTTTGGACATATCATATCCACCCTCAATGCACTCGGGGAAGCCGACTCCCAGTGCAAGATGGCAGCTGGCATTCTCGTCATAGAGCGTGTCATAGAACAGGATGCCGCTTTCGCGAATCGGCGTGTTCTTGGAAATGAGCGCAACCTCTCCCAGATGAGCAGCGCCCTCGTCAGTATCGATGATACTTGCGGGTGTCGCCTTTCCCACACGGGCGTCGTAATCCACCACACGACCGTTCTCGAACTTGATCCAAAAATCGTCGACCTTGTTACCGTGATGGATAAGCGGCATTGCGGAATAGACGATTCCGTCAGCACGCATACGATCGGGCGAGGTGAAGACCTCCTCGGTGGGGATGTTGGGGAAGAAGGGGTGACCGTCGGGGGTCTCGCCCTTACCGCCGGCCCACTCATGCCCCTTCGTCATACCAATTACCAGGTCGGTTCCATTCGAAGCGGTATAGCGCAGGCAGTCGAAACGATTTTCGTTCAGAAAGCGCAGGTTCTTTTCAAACGCCGCATCGTGAAGCTCCCAGTCACTCTCCGGATCTTGGCCGTCAGCACGGGCGGTATGCAGAATCGCAATCCATAGTTTATAGATTGCAACCTCATCGGCGTCTCCCGGGAACACCTCGCGCGCCCAAGCCACGACCGGCGCTCCGGCAATGCACCACGGGTTGATGTTGTAATCCAGTCCGCGGCGGAAAATCTTGCACTGCGTGTTCCTCGCCTTGGAAGCGGCAGCGGGCTTGGCAGGATCGATGCCCTTGAGAGCGGCGGGGTCAGCACCCTCGATAAAGATAAAGCAGGCACCGTCCTGGGCCAGAGAATCCAGCTGTATGCGCTTCCACTCGGGCGTCTGCCCAAAATAGCTTTTCTCGACATGCTCGTACGCAAGCCTCGTCACGGCGTCGTCGGCCCAGATGACCGTCACGTGACCGGCACCGGCGTCATAAGCCTCCGCAACCACCACGCGCGCAAATGATGCGCACTCGACGGGAGACTGAACGACGACCTCCTGGCCGGGCTTAACGTTTACACCCTTGCGGACAACGAGACGCGCATAATTTTTAATCTTGGGCTCAAGGGTCTTCATGCCCTCAAGAGCTTCCTCGACCGTTAGGGCAGCTCGAATCATGTGCCACTCCATCTATCTATAGAACAGTAAAAAGGCGCGCCGCAAAAACGACGCGCCTTATATCTTAGCGATATGTATGGATACAAACGCTACTTCTTCTTGGAGTCCTTCTTGTCCTCCTCGGCAGCCGAGCGCTCGATAAGAGCGTTGAGCTTGTTCTCGGACATGCCCTCGGCCTGCGCGCGGTACATGTTGCGCAAGGGACGAATACGAACGAAGTCGTAGATAAAGTCACCCAGGATGATGACATAGGACAAAACGATGCCGACCATCTGAACAGGACTGGACACCGTGCCGCCGGGAGCGAAGTAGAGCGAAGCCCAAATTGCCACGACGAGTACCATGCCGATGGCGAGCACGGCCCACCAGATACGACGGCGCTTGGTGTAGTCCTCATCCTGCTTGAGAAGAATATTCGACACCGTATAGATACGATCCTCGCGAGCACGCTGCTTGGCCTTGCGGGCGCGCTTCTCCTCCTTGGAAAGGCCTTCCAGGTTTTCACCCTTCTCGAGCTCTTTGCGGCGAGCTTTAGACGAAGCCGGCACGACGCGAACGGAGCTCGCTGCTTGGCGGGCGGGTTTAGCAGATGCGGCGGACTTGCGCGCAACCCCGGTAACTTCGTGGGATTGCGTGCGCTTGTTCGTGGCGCTACGGGTACTCACTTATGCGTTCTCCTTCATGCTTGTGAACTGGGAGCCCGTGATGATCTGGAAGGCCTCGCGATAGCGCTCGGACGTGCCATCGATGACCTCGGCGGGCAGGTGCGGGGTCTCCCCCGTCATATCCCAGTTGGCCTTGAGCCAATTGCGGACGAATTGCTTGTCGTAGCTAGGCTGGATCTTGCCCTCCTCGTAGCTGGCGGCGGGCCAGAAACGGCTGGAGTCGGGCGTGAGGCACTCGTCGATCAGCGTGACCTTGCCATCGATAACACCAAACTCAAACTTGGTGTCGGCAATGATGATGCCACGGGTCGCTGCATACTCGGCAGCAGCCTTGTAGATCTTGAGAGACAGATCGCGAATCTGCGTGGCGATGTCCTCGCCAACGATCTCGCAGCAACGCTCAAACGAGATATTCTCGTCGTGATCACCGATCTCGGCCTTCGTGGACGGCGTGAACAGCGGCTCGGGAAGCTTGGAGGCCTCGGTCAGACCCTCGGGCAGCTGGATGCCGCAGACGGTGCCGTTCTCGTCATAGGTCTTCTTGCCCGAACCGGTCAGATAACCGCGGACGATGCACTCGATAGGAATCGTCTGGGCCTTCTTGACCAGCATGGCGCGGCCTGCGAGGTAGTCACGATACTCGGCAAACTCCTCGGGGAAATCCGCCGGATCGATGGAGACGAGGTGGTTGGGGACGATATCGGCAAACTTGTCGAACCAGAATGCCGAGATGCGGTTGAGCACCTCTCCCTTAAACGGAATCTCGTCGGGGAGAATAAAGTCGAACGCAGAAATGCGATCGGTGGCGACCATCAGCAGGTTTTCGCCGGCATCGTAGATATCACGAACCTTGCCACGGGAATCCGGACGACGCTCCATCGTTGTCACGTGAGTCACTCCTTACCTAAATACGACAGAAATGCGGGTTCTTTCCCGCATGTTTTCGCAAACTCGGAGCGGCAGGAACGCGGCCCCTCCTTCACCGAATAGCGAAAAGCTAGTGCTCCATTGTAGTAGATGCCGCGTCCGCCGTGTGCTCGCGAGGCAGATGAATCGTAAAAGTCGTACCCTTTCCAAGCTCCGACTCCACGGATATGTAGCCATGGTGACGCTCGACGATTTGCTTGGTCACGGCGAGGCCAACGCCCAGGCCGCCGGCTTCGCGGGCGCGGCTGGCATCTGCGCGCCAAAATCGCCCGAAGATGCGCGACAGGTCGTCCTTGGCAATACCGATACCGGTATCCGAAACGGCAATACTGACATGCTTGCGGTCACTGAGCACCGACACCACGACCCAACCGCCCTCGGGGGTGTAGCGCATGGCGTTGCTCATGAGGTTGATGACGCACTGCGTGATCATGTCGGGATCGGCCTCGACGACATCGTCGTGACCTTGGGTCTCGTCAGCAAAGCGCAAGCGCAGATCGCGGTCAACAAATAGGCGCTCCTGAGCGTTGACGATAGACCGCACAAAGGGAACCATGTCCACCGGTTCGAGATTGAGCGGCGCCGTGCTGTTTTCCATACGCGATAGGTCGAGCATCTGCTGCACCAAACGAGCCAGGCGGCGCGTCTCGGAAGCGACCGTCTCCAGATGCTCATCGTCGGTGGGATACACGCCGTCCTGCATGGCCTCGACCGTTGCAAGCATGGCCATGAGCGGCGTGCGAAGCTCGTGTGCGACATCCGAGGTCAGGCGCTTTTCGTGCTTCATATCCTTCTCGAGCGAGGTGGCCATCTCGTCAAAGGTCTCGCCCAGCTGATCGATCTCATCGTCGCCGCGCAAGCCGGTACGAGCGGACAGATCGCCGTCGCGAATTTGCTTGGCCGTGCTGGTAATACGATGAATCGGTCTGGTAAGCATGCGCGACACGAACGATCCGATAACAACCGAGATGCAGACCGCAACAACCGCGGCAAGAGCCATGGCGTTAAAGGTCTTCTCCCTAAACGCAGAATCTGCCTTGGTGAGCAGGGCATCGGAGCCGATGGCCCATAGCTTTACCTGTCCGACATGCTCGCCGGAAGACGTTATGATTTCGACGTTGGCAACGCTGTCGGAGTCGGTGGGCGCCGACGAGACCGGACTATGCGATGCCTTTTTCCCACTCGAGCTGCTAGACGCCGATTCGCTCTCGCGCACATCGGCGGTCGCGCTTGCCGAAGGCCATGAGTCGTCATAAACGACAACGCCTTTCTTGTTGACGACCTGCATACTCAGGTCGTCGGACACCAAACTCGATGTCGCGACCGTGCGCAGCTCGCCCGCAGTCCAATTGCCGTTTTCCTCATACGACGTCGCAAGCTTTTCGGCAGCAGAATTGGCGATCTCGACGATATTGGAGCGCGTGTAATCCGAAAAGACGGTGCCCCACACAACGGAGACAACGCCCACCAGCACCAATACCGTCATGAGCGACGTCAGGGCAAAAGCCAATGCCATGCGCGAGGGATAGCTCATCGCTGGCCGTGAATCGGAACGAGGCGTGTTCCAACTTGCCTTGGAACCCGCCTCGTTCTCCTGCTTGTGCTTTTGTCCGATTTCAAAGCGCGCAGGTGTCATATGTGATTTCCCTATTTCTCGTCCGACTTATCGGTCTTGGCCGGAGCCTCGAAGCGATAGCCGACACCGTGAACGGTGTAGAGCCACTTAGGCTTCTTGGGGTCATCGCCCAGCTTGGCGCGAAGGTTCTTCACATGGCTGTCGATGGTGCGCTCGTAGCCCTCAAAGTCGTAGCCGAGCACCTTCTCGACCAGCTCCATACGGTTATAGACGCGACCAGGATGGCGAGCAAGCGTGGTGAGCAGCTTAAACTCGGAGGCAGTCAGGTCTACTTCCTTGTCCTCGACCAAGATCTTGTGGCCCGAGATATCAATGACCAGATCGCCAAAGTCGAGCACCTCAACGGCAGGCTCGTCTGCCTGGTGAGCACGACGGAACAAGGCGCGGACGCGGGCGACGAGCTCGCGCGGCGAGAACGGCTTGATCAGGTAGTCGTCGGCACCAAGCTCGAGGCCGATGATGCGATCCTCGATCTCGCCCTTGGCGGTAAGCATGATAATGGGCACATCCGAGGTATCGCGAATAGTGCGGCAAACGCGCTCGCCGGGAATCTTGGGGAGCATAAGGTCGAGCACAACCAGGTCAAACTGGTGCTTCTCGAACTCCTCGATCGCAGACTGGCCGTCGCCGACGCCAACAACCCAGTAGCCCTCGCGCTCGAGATAGGCAGCGACAGCGTCACGGATTGCCTTCTCGTCCTCGACCAGCAGAATCTTTTTTGCATCTGAAGCCATAACACGGCCCCCCTGTCTCAATTAGCTAAGAACAAGCCCATTTTAACGCACCTATGCCCACCGAGCACCGCTACAGTGCGGCGGCTCGGCGGGCGGCACTCATAATTACAACGCGCTTATTCCCCCGTTGGCGCCTTTTTAACCCCTCTAAGCTTAAAGAGAGAATAGGCGTGCGGTGACCGTCTCGGGTATACCCTGGCTGTTGCGCACCGTGGCGTACGTAAGGAATGAGTCCGATTTTCCCGCCGTAGCTGGATAATCGCCATACTCCAGGGCTCGGTCGGGCGACAGAAGCGAGCCGTAGGTCTTAGCCGAAGTGTCAATCAAAAAATGCGACGCCTGGACTTTAACCAGGTATTTTTTTTTCCTTCCCGCAACGCACGCGAGCGGCTCACGCGAAAGGAAGAGGTACGGCCCGCCCTCGTTACCGATATAGGTGCCCATATTGCCCAGGCTACCCACACCGTTATACGTCGCCTCAATGGAGAACACGAAGGTGTCGCCCATATACACGGCCTCGAAAGGCGAAACCGACGAAGGAAGCACCAGCTGAGCTCGCTTCGTGTTGTTGCCGTCAGTCAGGTCGATCGCCGTCATACCGTAATAGACGCCCTCATCATTGTGCACGCGGGGCGAGATGGTCAGGATGCCGTCGCTCACACGCGGGGCGGATGCGAAGCGGCCCGTCGACTTCCAGATAGTCTCAGGCTTGGACTCGCTGGGTGACTGACGGTAGCAGTACGAATCGTTACTCGTCTTGCTGCCGCCGGACGAAGGCATCTTATACCAGATGACCGACGACCCATACGCTGTGAAGAGCGGCGGATCGTAGTTTTCGCCACCGCGGTCGAGCTCGACAGCGTTACCGGTAAGGGAGGAGCCTGCAAGGTTTTGCGCATAGAGTTTCCAAGACGCATTGGCAAAGTTCATCTCGACCCACGCGAACACGCCATCACCCGCGCGAACGTCGTAAAACGCATAACCGGTTCCCTCAACGGGATCCTCGATAAGTGTGGTAAGCGAGCCATCGCCCAGGTTGAGCACACCAAGCGTATTGGCATGCAGGGCAGAAGCAGGCGCCATCATCGCGGCAGCGTAGTCGCCATCGCAGTAGTACAGCAGCGTGCCCAGCGGCAGCGTCCACGACGCCGCCGGCTCAAGATCGATATCAACAGCTTCGTACTCATCAGTGATCGAGACAATCTTCGAATCGTCCTTGATAACCTGCGGCTCGCCGGCGGCATCGTCGCTGGTGCCCGTTTTTTTCGAGCAACCGGCAAGCACCGTGGCAGCGCCCGCGGCAGCACCGCCGAGCACAAAGCCACGGCGCGATATTCCATTCTTGATGTGGTCGGCGATACCCATTAGGCGATCTCGGCGCGAGCGGCCTCGATAGCGCGTGTAAGCTGGTCGGCGCAGGAGGTCTTTTTCATACCGCAGGTATTACCGGCGAGAACCTCGATTACGCGATCAGCAGGAGCGCCCTCGACCAGCTTGGAGATAGCCTTGAGATTGCCGTCACAGCCGCCGGTAAACTCAACGCCCAGCACCTTGCTGCCATCGTCAGAGAGATTGAGGTGAATATTGCGAGAGCATACACCCTGCGGCTTGTAGTCAAAACTAATCATTGAGATCCCCTCTCAGAAAGAAATTTCAGACGTCTATTATCCCCGCCTGGGCCGACTTATGATCGCAAGCACCGATTCAACATCCTACGATGCATGGACTCGCGGGGGCAAGATTAGCAGTCCGCACCCTGTGCGTGGACCGTGCGCTTCTCCCGATACATATTGTGGTCGGCGACACGATATACATCGGCCAGCGTATTTCCAGCCGTCTCGACGGTCGCCACGCCAATCGATGCGCTGACCGTCAGGGCCTCATCGCTTACCGCGGCAAGACCGAGACGAAGATCCTGTTCCAGCCCGAGCGCAGACTCGTTGTCAGTATGGGGGCAAACCAGCAAAAACTCGTCGCCGCCAAGGCGCATCGGCAGATAATCCGCACCAGCCACCCGCCGCAGCACGGACGCCGTCCGTCGCAGCAGTTCATCCCCCATCTCGTGACCATAGATGTCGTTGGTCCGCTTGAGATAATTGCAGTCCAACATAATCACGCTCACGGGCAAGTCCTCGTTTACCAGGCTATCTCCGCGCGATTCAAGATAGTTGCGGTTGCGAAGCCCCGTCAGTTTGTCTTGATATGACAGCTCCTCGGCATGCTTGACCATCGATATGTTGTGCGTCGCCACGACGACCGACTCCAGCCGGCCTTGCTCATCGCGATGCTGGGGGACAACCTGTAGCGAGTACCAAGCGCCTCGACAATCTCGCACCTCGGCAGCCAAGTACGGTACGCCCTCCATACGTTCACGAAGCGAACTTACATCTACGAGGCCCACAACCGCTTCGCGGCTTTCGGGGCTCACGATATCCCGGCAGACCGTGTCCATAAAGTCATATGCCTCGCTGTGCTCGGCAAATATCTTCGCCACCGATGGCGACATGTTAATCCCCTCGATCTCAAGCGTGTCGAGATGCAACAGGAGGGTCGACTCATACGTGGTACTGATGGCATTGATGATGCCGAGCTGCTTGTCCTTTTCGGCCAAATTGCGACGATCGGCGACGATACGCACCAACAGCACTACAACCAAAAACACCAGGAACGCCAGTACGCCGGCAGTGATAAATGAAATCCTGCCCGACATGACCTCAGATTTGGGATAGAGCGCAAACAGGCGATAGTCCTTATACGCCGCACGCACGGCATACCAGGTACTTCCCCGATATTCGACACGTGATAAGCCTTCGTCTTTCCAATCAATTCCGCTATCGGCAAGAAGCCGGGCGAGAGCTATATCGACGGTCGAATCGTTTGAAGAAACGATTTGCGCATCGCGCATCACGAACACCGTTGGGCTCTGATGGAATGTGTTGTTCACGAGCACGTCGGCGATCGTATACGAATAATCATCGGCGGGCTCGGGCGCAAGCGATCGATACCCCAGCGCTACGCCATCACCGTACGGAACAACACTCACGGCAAAGTCGACATCTCGACGCTCAACGACCGTCGAGTAGGACACCTTGGAGCCTCGGTACATCGATGCGATCGACGAACAGGCAAGCTCCTCTCGCCATAGCATCAGCGGATCGCGACCGTCGATATCGTAATGAGCGGCCATATGACCGTCGGCGTCCATGACCAACATTCCCGAAAGGTGCTCGGTATGGACGTACTCCTCGACGAGGTCATCGTTGACTTCAACGTGATCAGATGGCAAGAACGTCGCAAACGACTCGAGCGCGGCATCCAAATTGTGCGTCGCCTCGGTTTTTCTTCCCTGTTCATATCGGTCATATTTTTCGCAGGCGTTTTTAAAAACACCATGGTTTCCTGGCCAAACCCAAGCGTTTTATCGAGACAGCGATGCGTGCCGACCACATACAGCAGACCCAACAAAGCAGCGCTGGCCACAACGCAGATAGCCGCGGTGACTAATGCCTTTCGGCGTAAGCGGCGCTCATCATTTGTCATGATTCCGCTCCTTGCCCGTCCGTCGTCGCCCCCGCCTTGTACTTGCCCACAATGCGCTCAATCGTGCCATCTCGATCCATCTCGAACAGCACGGTATTGAGGTTTTTGACGTACTCCCCCTCATAGCCGTCCTCAAACGCGACGCCAAGGTCAACCGTCATAACGTTGTCGGCGAACACACGATACAGGCCGGGATACTGGGCGACGAGGGGACCGAGCGACTGAACGTCCGCCATCCAACAGTCAACATACCCTTTGGCAAGGGCAGCTTTACAGAGTTCGGCAGAGCCATATGATTTGATGCGCACGTCCGGCGAGATTTCCAGATCGCCCGCAAGCAGTCGGCGTTCACTCACCGAACCGGCAATCACTGCAATGGTCTTGCTTCCGTCGAGATGCGCCAAGGACTTGATGCCGCTCGTTTTCTTGGCGGCAACCGAAACCGTTATGGTTAGATACGGCTCAGTCCAGTAATACTCGTCTTCGCGATAACAGGGCGAGTAGTCGCACCACAGACAATCGATATCGCCATTTTTGAGCAGGCGGTCACGATCATTCCAAGATATGTCGATGAATTGCGGCTTGATTCCCGCGCGCTTGCAAGCCTCGCGAGCGATATCGATATCGATACCAGCGTAGTCGCCCGTGGTATCGATATACACATAGGGATCGTTATCCGTAACGCCAATTTTGAGTTCCGGGAGATCTTTATCGGATTCACTCGATGGGGTAGAACTGCTTCGAACGGCATACGTCAGGGCGACCGCACAAACGGCAACAAGGAGTATGAGCACGGACAAGACGATAGCGCCTCGTTTGATACGTCTGGGCACACGACTCTTTTCATCGAAACAGCAGATAAGGTTCATTTTATTACCAGGGGGCCAGTGCAGCAGTGAAAAAAAGCGCCTTGCCCAAAACGGGCAAGGCGCCAATGGCTGAAATGCATCCGCAGGCGGTCGAATTAGGTCAACCCTACTCGAAGCTCAGCTGCTCCCGAATGCACCCCCGACCGCTGCCTCGTTCAGGCCGTTGGCGCCGACCGCGTATCTGGCGGTTTCCGACGCGCCGCACTGCACGCGACACACGGGCTGAAGTCTTTAACGTAAAAGCCCCGTAGGTAAAACGAGTTACCAACGGGGCTTGGACTGAAAGGTCGCGCTTAAACGAGAGGGGCGCCCTAGCGCTCGAGACGTTTGCGCATAAGCGCGAAGGCAATCAGCGAAGCGCCGGCAACGGCCATAATAAAGGCGACAGCAAGGGCCTGGTCGCCCGTGTTGGCGAGCGTACCCTTAGTAGTCTTAGCAGACTTTTTGGTTACCTTGGTCGTCGTCTGCTGACCGGGCTGGGACGGCGTCGCGGGCTGAGTCGGCTCCCCCTTGGCCTCCTCGCCCGTCACCACGTACGTCGAGAAGTGGCTCGTGCGGAAGCAGAGGTAGTCGCCCTCGGTCCACGTATCCATAGCCTGAGTGGAACCATCCTCGGCAACGTAAAGCACCTTGAGATTGGTGAGCGCCTTCATGGCAGCAGTCATCTTGACACGGACGATGAAGGACATGCCTTCGTAGTCCTCGATAACTTCGCCGTCCTTGAGAAGCTTGATATCGAGCTTATCGGCAACCTTGGTACTCCCCTGCTCAAGGCCGGAAATTGTAGCATTGGCGGCGTCGGTAAGATTTGTCGGTTCCTCGACCACAAGAGAGATGCTGTTGTTCTGGGCAATGCCGGCAGCGGCATTGTTCTCGGCGCTTACGCTAACGTCCGTTCCGTCGCTACCTGCAACGCCCGCAATAGTCCTCGCCGCCACAGTAACGGTACAGGTCATTGTTTTGTCACCACAGGTAGCGGTGATCGTGGCGGTACCGGCCTTAAGCGGCGTCACGACGCCGTCTTTGACCGTAGCGATCGACGAGTCGCTGGAGGTCCAGCTCACCGTTGTATCGTCTGCATCTGCAGGAGTCACCGTTGCGGAGAGCTTTGCGGAGGCGTCGCCTACGGTAAAGGAAAGGTTTGTCTTGTTGAGCTCAACCTTCTGGGCGGGATTGGTCACGCTCACCGAAACGGTCTGGGAGAGCGACCCTGCAGTGATGACAAATGAACCAGAACCGGTCTTGAGGGCGACAACGGTGTAGGAGCCATCGCCGTTGTCGACGACCTTAAACGCCTTCGAAGCGCCCGTGTCATCCAGAGCGAGCTTGGTCTCGTCGACCTCACCTGCCAGGGCTCCGGCAAGAGAGGCTTTTACAGTACCTTCTTCACCCTTCGCAAGGTTGAGGGAGGACTGATCGACTGTAAGACTCGTTGCGGGATTAGAGACGGTCACCGCGCAATCCTGAGAATAGGTGCCATCTTCGGTCGAAGCAGTGATGGTTGCGGCGCCCTTGGAAACAGACGTCACTTTGCCGGTTTGATCGACCGTAGCGACGCTCTCGTTACTGGACTTCCAGACAACCGTCTGGTCAGCCTCCGCGGGAACGACCGTTGCCTTAAGCTGCTCGGTTGCAGCGCCCACAAGCGTGACCTTCTGCTTATCGAGCGTGATACCCGTTGCAGGTTGAATAACCGTCACCTTGCACGTGGCACTATATTCGCCGTCCTCAGTGGTAACGGTGATCGTGGCAGCACCGGCCTTGACCGGGGTCACGACGCCGTCCGCAACCGTGGCGACCTCCAGGTCGCTCGAAGACCAGGACACATTCTTATTCGTTGCATTGTTGGGCTCAACCGTTGTGGTCAACGTCGAGGGCTCACCGCCCACAGCAAGCTTAAGATTCGACGCGCTGAGACTGACGCTCGAGACCTTTACGACCGGAGTGGTTACCGTAATTGCATCCGTGGTTGCAGAGACTCCATCAACCGTTGCCGTGATAGTAGCATTACCGTCACCGACAGCAGTAAGAAGACCGTTGCCATCGACGGTAAGGACGCTCTCGTTAGAAGAGGACCAGACAACCTTACTGGCCTTATCGTCAGGGGAAACCTTTGCCTTCAACTGCTGAGTCGTGCCCTTGTCCATAGATGTTGAGTAACCATCCGCAATGGAGACCGTAGTTTTTGCAGGTTCCTCGCCAGGCTTAACGACATGAACGGTCATCGTGTCACAGAGACGACCACCTAAGTACATTGAAACCGTTGCATCGCCGTAACTATGAGGCACTAAATACCCCAAGTAACTGCCACCATTAAACATCGGTCCTTTTACCTCGAGGACATCGGGATTATCTGAAGTGAAAGAATACTTTGCACCGGCATAGGAGTCCATCAATTCCTCAGCGCTTTTGCTCAGCACGCCCTTTGGATATTCAAACCCCCTGTCACATTCCAGCCAAAGCCAATCTTTGGATATACTATCTGAACTGACCTCACAGGGAAATGTATAATCGCTCGACACAAACTTAGCCTTCGAAAGGCTCACTTCCGCAGGGTCGACAACCTCTATCTCAAAGGGATGGTCATTGCCAAGGCCATCACGAGCATGAGCCTTAACGGTGCCAGGCTTTATTGCCTTAAACGAGTTTTCACCATCGATAAGCTCAACAACATCGCTGCTTTCTAGAGAATAGGTTACAGAGCTAACGAGCGAATCCCAATGTGCACGCTGGCATGCCTTCAGTGCTTCATTTGGGGAAACGTTGAGAATGGCAGACAGATAAGAGCTGTCCCCAACCAGCATCTTTTGTTTTTTGTTCCCACGCTCGTTGAATCCAGGCTCCTGATTCTCGGTTACAACATCACATAGCTTCTTCATCTCGGTCTCGCCGTTGCAATAGTCGACAAGAACCTTGGCCTCTTTTGCATCTTTCGCCAACGCCTCGAGTTGCAAAGAAGCGCTTAGCTCAGAAGTTCCATATGAATAATAATTCGAATTCACCCTTGCCTGAACTTTGGAATCCTTTGAGGGATCTTCCTTTATTTCAAAATATGTAGCCGCACGGGTCTCGTCCTTGGGGCGAACGTAAACTGTCCCCTCTAGCAATGCATAGTGCGTGTTCCCGCATTTTTGCGGACAATCATCCGTGTAACCCAGCGTTGCAGTCGTTGTCGTCGCACCGGATTGGTCATAGGATACGAAACTCACCTTAATTGGATTGACATTAGCCACGCTCTTAATCTTAAGAGAACCGTTTAAACTCTCGTCAGCCCTGCTCTTCATGGTTATAGTCGTTGTGCCGACTTTGGTGGGACTAATTGTCAACACCCAATCACGTGATTTATAGCTCACTTTAGCGATATCCTCATCAGACGATGTGATATCGATATCACTGGGGTCAATGGGCGCCCATTCGTGATTTTTATTAAAAAAGGAAAGCCTTCCTTTCACCGTCTGTCCAACAGCGACATCAAATTCTGACCACACATCGCCTGTAGACGAATCGTATGGGAGAAACGATGCACCCATGGAACCATCCTGCGACTCCAGCATGACGGCATCCGCATGCGGGGCGGCCACCGTCAGCCCAAACGTTGCCGCCGTTAAAGCAACGCAGATGCCTGCGGCTATCCTCCAAAACCCTTTTCTCATTCCCCTAAGTCCAATCTCTCGTGAATAAACGCAGCATTCTCCCACACCTTAAAATTGGCTTAAGGATACCCCCCCCCAACGAGCACTTGCAAGCTAATGTTTGCCAGAAGGGGCAAATTAACGGCAAGCGACATTTCTGCAATATACCATCATCCGCTGAAGTATGACTTTCCCGACGCTCCCACGCAAAAGCCCCGTTGATAAACGCGTTACCAACGGGGCTTGGGCTGAAAGGCCGAGCTTCAACGGAGGCCGAAAGTAAACTGATCGGTTTGACTTCGTCCCCAATCGATCAGTTAGAACTCGAGCTGCTCCAGACGATCGAAGACCGTGTCGATGCGGGTGAGGAAGTCCCACGGATCAAAGATCTCGTCGAGCTTCTCCTGGCTGACGGTGCAGCGCGGATCGGCCTCGAGACGCTCCTTAAAGGTGGGGCCAGAGACACAATCCTGCACCTCGTGCCAGGTGGCCATGGCGTTCTCCTGCACAATGGCGTACGCATCCTCGCGGGTGATACCCGTATCGACGAGGGCAAGCAGGACCTTGGAGGAGAAGATGAGGCCGCGGGTCTTGTTGAGATTGGCCATCATGCGGGCCGGATACAGCTGCAGGCCGTCGATAACGCGAATGAGGCACTGGAACATATGGTCAAGCGCGATGAAGCTATCGGCCTGGGCGACACGCTCGGCGGAAGAGTGCGAAATGTCGCGCTCGTGCCACAGGGCGACGTTGTCGAAGGCGACCTGGGCGTTGGACTTCACGACGCGCGACAGACCGCAGACCTTCTCCATGGTGATGGGGTTGCGCTTGTGCGGCATGGCGGAGCTGCCCTTTTGGCCCTTGCGGAAGGGCTCCTCGGCCTCGAGTGTATCGGTCTTCTGCAGGTTGCGGACCTCGGTCGCGATGCGCTCGCAGGTGGCCGCTGTAGTGGCAAGCACGCCGGCAAGATAGGCGTGGTGATCGCGGCTGATGACCTGCGTGGACAGCGGGTCGTGAACCAGACCCAGGTGCTCACAGACGTACTCCTCGACGAACGGCTCGATGGAGCTGTAGGTGCCGACGGCACCGGAGATGGCACCGAAGGCAACGTTCTTGCGAGCATCCTCAAGACGATCAAGGTCGCGCTTGAGTTCCCATGCCCAAGAGCCAAACTTCATGCCGAAGGTCATCGGCTCAGCATGGATGCCATGGGTGCGTCCGGCGCAGAGCGTATTGCGCTCCTCGAAGGCGCGGCGCTTGCAGATCACGCCGAGCTTCTTGACGTCCTCGATAATCAGGTCACAGGCCTGAGTAAGCTGATAGCACAGAGCCGTATCACCCAGGTCGGAGCTGGTCATACCATAGTGAACCCAGCGGCTAGGCTTGGGCTCGCCCTCGGGAACGTCGGCGTCGATGTACTCCTTCATGTTGGTCAGGAAGGCGATGACGTCGTGGCGCGTGACTTCCTCGATCTCATCGACCTTTGCCTTCTCAAAGTTGGCATGGTCGCGGATCCACTGGGCTTCGTCTTTAGAAATGCCGATCTTGCCGAGCTCCGCCTGGGCCTCACAGGCCAAGACCTCGATCTCCTGCCAAATGGCGTACTTGTTCTCGAGGGAGAAGATATGTCCCATCTCCGGGCGGGTATAGCGATCGATCATAGCGGCTCCTTTTTGGTTATTGGCACGTTGGTCGTAACTCAACCATTGTACCGTGCGCAGGTGCAAGTATGGGCAGCAGGCATTAACCTAATATTTTGGGATTGGGATCGGAGTGGGCAAGGGAGGTGAACGGTGGGCACGACTATAGCGGGCAACGAAAGCCCCGCGAACTAATGTAATCCCATCCGTTGTATGTATGATTACATGTGTAATTACACTAGAGGAAGCTGTGCTGTTTGCCGTTTTCTCTGGCAGTTGCCTTCGCATTCAATAGCTAGCAAGAACGTTGAACGTATCGAAGCGTCGGGGCGTACAACCGACTTACGTCCTTATGCGCCGACAACTAATGTAATGAGAGCTATAATTACATTAGTTGCTAATCGAATTACATTATATGGAGTGCCATGATACGGAAAACAAGCGAGATGCCCTCCTTGCTTCTGCGCATCATTGCCGACGTCGAGACCGAGGTCGTCGAATACAAGGCAGCAAAGCAGAACTATGATTTCGAGGACATTGGCAAGTATTTCTCCGCCCTCAGCAATGAGGCAAATTTGCGCAAGGCAGAGTGCGGATGGCTTTTCTTTGGCATTTCAAACGACCGCCAAATAAAGGGGACCGCTTACCGTAAAGAATCCCAAACGCCAAGCGTCGGCCTGCGACGCCTAAAGCACGAGATCGCCCAATACACAAATAACGGCATGACTTTCGAAGAGATTTACGAGTTTGAGGTTGATGGCAAGAGAGTCATTGCTTTCCAGAT
The DNA here is from genome assembly GCF_040092295.1 of Collinsella sp. CLA-ER-H9. NCBI lineage: Bacteria > Bacillati > Actinomycetota > Coriobacteriia > Coriobacteriales > Coriobacteriaceae > Collinsella > Collinsella sp. CLA-ER-H9. Next base: position 407,425 of record NZ_JBBNLV010000001.1, on the reverse strand, counting down.
ACCGGCTGGCAGCTTCGCAACGCCAACGACTTGGCACGGAATCCCCTGGTCACGTGAGAATGAATCCCTCGTAGAGATGCCCAAGTTCAAACTCGACGCCATCTACGGGCAGAGTCGACCCGACTGGTCGCGTCAGATTGCCTACGAGGCAAACCTCGATGACCTTGATCCAGAGGCAGTTAGCTTTGCGTGCTCCAAATTCGTCGAAAAGTTCGGAGAAAGCCAGCCCGCCGTTCGCAGCCTCGATGAAGAATCCATCCTCAGCAAGATGGCGCTTGTAATCCACGGCCACGTGAGCAATGCGGCGCTCGTTCTTCTGGGCAAACCGGAATCGAGTGTCTTCCTGGGTGGTATCGAGCCGCGCATCACTTGGACGCTCTACGCGAGCGATGGCTCCACTATGGCCTATGAACACTTTGAGCCGCCCTTCATTCTGCAGGTCGATCGTATCCTGGGAAAGATAAGAAACGAAAAGTATCGCTTCTTCGACCGCGAAGAGACACTGTTCCCCACCGAAGCGCATCGCTACAGCCCAGAAGTTATTCGAGAACTCCTCCACAACGCTATTGCACATCAAGATTTCAGGATGTCGGGAAAGATCAACGTCCTCGAGTATGAGGATAAGCTTGTATTCAAGAACGAGGGTACTTTTATCCCCGAGACGATAGAGAACGCGCTCGCGAGCGGCTACAAACCGCCCTACTACCGTAACCCCCTGCTTTCAAGCGCTATGAACAAAACAGGCATGATGGACCGCAACGCCATAGGCATTCGCAACGTCTTCGACATTCAGCGCAACCGCCTATTACCAATGCCCACCTACGATCTATCTGAGATTGGGCGCGTTGCCGTAACGCTGTACGGTACGGTTCTCAACGAGGACTATTCTCGACTTCTCGCAAGCAATCGAAATCTTGATTTGGTGACAGTGCTGCTGTTGGACCTCGTTCAGAAGGGGTTGCCCGTCACAAAAGAACAGTCGCGCCTACTTCATGAACAGGGCCTAGTTAGAGGCCGTTACCCCAAACTGACGGTCTCAGCCGAGGTAGCAGCGGCCACCGGTGCCCACAGCGAGTATGTGCGAAACAAAGGCGTAGACAACAGCGTCTTCAAGGAACTGATCTTGGAACTCCTGCGCGTGCGCCCATGCTCGAGAGCAGAAATCATCGCGGGCCTGGATCATGCCTTGCCGGCACACCTTACGGCCAAGCAGAAAGGCGACCATGTAAGCTATCTGCTCCAAAGCCTACGGAAGGCGGGTCGCATTACCAACGCCGGAAGCACTTCGGCTGCCGAGTGGCACATAACCGAGTGATACGACTCGCGATTTCGATACTGCCAACCAAGCACATTCCAAGCCAAGTGCGCAACTAGCCCAGAATGTGCCTGACTGCCAGTCGTGATAGGACACATCCTTCGTCGCCTGGCATCGCACAGCGTCAGGCAACAGCGCATATGGTTGATCCAACTGAAGTCGACACCCAATCGGGCATTGCGACCTCGCGAGACGGCAGTCTCATACAACAAAAATAGCTCCCTGCCACTCCATGCATGAGCGGCAGGGAGCGCTCATGGCGGATCATTTCTCAAGTTCCACCTTCCTCAACCGTAAAAACGTCCAATGTCTTAGAGGCCGTTTTCACATTTGTTGGCTTCTTTTTCTTTAATTAAAAATCATCCTTTACCTGCTGATTCGCGATATTTCGCTTGTCTATATCTAGGTATAGACCTATACTAATTCCTATTATGACTAAGCTATGTCCTTGGGAGGTGTCATGCCGTCAGAAGCTCAAAAGCGGGCTGATCGTAAGTACAAGCACGACAAGACCCAGCAGTTCTGTCTGCGGTTCTATCCCGCCGAAGAGGAGATCTGGTCATTCCTCTCTGCGCAGGAGAACAAACAGGGGTTTCTTAAAGATTTGATTAGCCGCGAGATGGGCGGCGCATCGGACGGCCCCGTGCACGTTGGCAGCAACACCAAGGTTGGAAGGACGGAATCGTAATGTCGCAAGTGAGCAAGGCTTCGATCATCCAGCCGGAGACCATACTGGACTTCATCGACGGTGTGACACAGCGCAGGGACACCCCCGAGGAGCGTGTGCGCCAGGAAATCTTGAAGTCCCTCGTTCGTGAGTACGGCTACAAGAAGGAGCAGATCGGGGTCGAGGAGTCGATTAAATTTGGCAGCAACCGCAAGGCGGTCGATATCGCCATATGGGAACCCAACAAGACCCACACCCAAGAGAACATCTACATCATCGTCGAGTGCAAAGACCCCAAGACCAAGGCAAAGGGCAAGAAAGACGGCGTGGACCAGATGCATTCCTATGCGTCTGCCTGCATGAATTCTACCTACGGCATGTGGACCAACGGCGACGAGCTGCTTACCTTCCGTTACGTGGTGGACGATGCTGGCAAGCGCGGCCCCGAGGCCGTGCCCGACCTGCCACATGCCGGCGGCGAGGTGCCCGACGACGCGCCGCGCTTCGACCAACTGCGCCCCGCCGCCAGCGACTCGCTGCTGTACTCGTTCCGTCGCTGCCACAACTACATCGCCGGAAACCAAGGCATCCAAAAGGCCGAGGCATTCCTTGAGCTGCTCAAGATCATATTCTGCAAAATTCAGGATGAGCGCGACTCCGAGACGCCGACGTTCTACATTACGCCGACCGAACGCCAGGGCGCCGCGGGCAAGAAGAAGTGCCGCAAGCGCATCGAGGCACTCTTCGGAAGCGTCAAGCAGTCGTACGAGACAATCTTCAAGGCCGACGAACGCATCGCATTAACCGACGATGTGCTCGCCTACATCGTGGCGCAGCTGCAAATGTATTCCCTGCTCGAGAGTGACGTGGACGTTAAGGGCCACGCGTACGAGACAATCGTGGGTTCCAACCTGCGCGGCGACAAGGGTCAATTCTTCACACCACGCAACATGTGTCACATGATGGTGCGGATGGTCGACCCGTCCGAAAACGACGTCATCCTTGACCCCGCCATGGGCACCTGCGGGTTTTTGGTCACGGCCATGAACTATGTGCTCGAGAAAATCGGCGACTCCGTCGACGCGAGCGGACGCAGCAAGACCGCCAAGCAGGAGGCGCTGATCGCGCGCAAACGCGAGTTCCTGTCCAAGCACATCGTGGGCATCGATTTTGACCCCATCTTGGTGCGCGCTTCCAAGATGAACATGGTCATGAACAACGACGGCACAGGGCAGCTGTTCCACGCAAACTCGCTCGAGCCGTTCTCGGGCTTTGAACCCAAGCTGCAGAAGGCGCTGCGCCTGGACGCCGCCGACGTCGCGGCAAATAAAGCGCTGCAGCCGGGGCACGGAGTTACGGCGATTATGACCAACCCGCCTTTTGGCTCCAAGATTCCCATCGAAGACCCGGCGATTCTGGAATCCTTCGACCTTGGACACACCTGGTCGTGGTCCGAGGAAGATGCCGAATGGAGGATGGAACCTAAGCTCTTCTCATCCCAGCCGCCCGAGATCCTCTTCATCGAGCGATGCGTCCGCCTGCTTGAGCCTGGCGTGGGCGTAGCGGCACTCGTCATTCCCAATGGCATCCTGGGCAATCCAGGCCTCGGCTACGTGCGCCAGTGGATTTTACGCCACGCGCAGATCCTGGGCTCGGTGGACATGCACCCGGATGCGTTCCAGCCCAACGTGGGCGTACAGACATCCGTCCTTGTGCTGCGGCGCTGGGACAGAGAGGAAGAGGCGTACTGCAAGGACGGCACCTTCCAGGATTACAAGATGTTCATGGCCATCTGCGACCACGTGGGGCACGACAAGCGCGGACAGACCACCTACGTGCGCGACGACAACGGTTACCCAATCGTGCGGGAGCAGACCACCGCGGTGACAGGCAAGGTGGGATCCGAGGAGGAGAGCGGCCACACTTCGACGGAGCGTGTGGTGGATGACGAGACGATAGCAATAGCCGATGCCTTCCTTGAATGGAGGCGCGACCAATGACGAACGCACCTTTGGTGAAGAGCATCCGGCTTTCCACCGTGCTGGGCGGCGACGTGCGGCTCGAAGCCTCGACCTACCTGCGCGACGGGTATGGCTTCGTGAGCCTTGCCAACCAGTGCGACAACCACAAGAGGCTTGGCGATCTTGCCGACATCTGGCAGCCGAACAGACTGACGGGGTACACCGTGCCGGAAGGCAAGGGGTTGCCCTTCTTTACCGCCGGCCAGGTGTTCGAGGACTTCCCCCGCGTGAGAAAGTGGCTCGCAGCGCCCTTTGTGCCGCAAGCTGATTCCAGATACGTTAAGCAAGACTGGTTGTTGCTTTCCTGCTCGGGCGTGGTGGGCAACGTTACCGCCGTGTACCCGCACCACATGAACAGGATTATCACGCACGACCTGCTGCGCATCGAGCCGAAGGACCAGGCCGAGTACGGCTGGCTCTACGCGTACATGAAGACGGGCTTCTTCAAGCAGATTGCGCGAGCAGCTCAGTATGGGCACATGATCAAGCACATCGAGGTGGCCCACGCCAACGAGTTTCCGGTCATCATGCCCGATGCGGCCACGCGCAAAGCCATCGGCGACAAAGCCGCCAAGGCCGTGCGCCTGCGCGGCGAAGCATGGAGGCTGCGGGACGAGGCGTTTAAGCTGTTGGAGAAGGAGGTCGGTATTGCTTGTGAGGCAGAAAGTCCTGCAGGAACATGCGTGGTGAGTTTATCCAAAGTTATTGACAACAGATCGCGCCTTGATGCCGACAGTTATGCCGGCTCCATAAGCGCCGTAGACTCATTGGTTGACGTAATGGAGCATGCGCCACTTGCTGAACTTGTAGAGGACGTCGAAGAGCTTCCTCGCTTCAAGCGGTTTTATGGCGATTCCGACGTTCCCTTTGTGGGTGTGTCCGAGATCTTTGACGTTAACGCTCAACCGACAAAATTTGTTTACGCTAAGCTCATTAAAAACTGGGAGCGTTACATCCTAAAGCCGGGAACTCTCGTCATGGCATGCTCTGGTCAAAAGTACGGCATCCTAGGACGAGCTCTTTTGCTCACGGAGAATCATGAGGGAATGTTTGGCAGCAACCATCTGCTGAGAATCTATCCCGACGTTACAAAGATCCGAACTGGCTACCTGCTCGCTTTTCTGAACAGTCCCACCGTTGGCAGGCCGTCGGTCGTTCGTTGCGCATACGGAACCTCGGTGCCTCAACTTAGCCCTATCGATATCAAAAAAATTCGCGTCCCTCGCCTCGGCGCGGACGTCGAATCTGCCATCGCCGACCTTATGGACAGGAGCGTGAGCACCTCGGCCAAGGCTGACCGACTTGAAAACGAGGCTACCAAGCTGGCGCAGGAACAGGTCGATATCGCCATCGAGAAGGTTGTCTCCAACACCTAGTAAGGCGACCTTTTAACCGCCGTTAAGTCCATAGCCTCAACGCAAACAAAATGCAACGCGTATCGTAGTAAGTTGGTTAACGGCATAGCGTGAGAATTCACACTTGGACATTTGCTTTACACTCGCACCCTGTCGGGTTCGAGTCCCGGCGCTTTGTTGAAAAAAGCACGGCACCGAAACGGTGTCGTGCTTTTACTTTTTTGGAGCGGACAACGGGACTCGAACCCGCGAGTGTCAGCTTGGGAAGCTGATGCCTTACCACTTGGCGATGCCCGCATATGTGGAGGATAGTATAACGCGGTTGTCTTGTTCGATACAAGGGTGACGATGCTTGTTTTAGCTGTGGAGAATCGTCCTAAAAACAGGCCAATTGTGAAGATAGGGACCTGTACGTTCTTCTATTTACCGTTGTCTACCTGCAGATTTATTCCATTATCTTTCATAGGCGCCATTTGTCAGATATCGGGCAAGCATTTGGTCAGGTTCCGGTACTTACCCGCATGAACCTTGGGGATAGCCTCATCCTACGCGCCGCGGCCTCCCCGTGCGGCGCACGAGGGATAAGGAGCAGCCATGTCCAACGCACCCACGCACTCTGTCCACAGCGCAATCACAGCAGGATCGCTGCTCCTAGTCCTCTTTTTACTTTTAGGCTGCATGACACCGGATGCCGCGCTCGCCGTCGACGGTTACGAATCGCTCGGATTCCGCACTATCAGCAATGAATGCGGTCCTTTTGGAGTTGGCAAATACGAGGCACAGGATTCTTCGACTGCCTATTGTATGAACCAGGACCGATTTGGCCCCAGCACACCGGGCGGACCCTGGCTCACCTACAATCAGGGCTGGGTATGGCTCGAAGACGAATTCGCGGCCATCATCTGCCATGGCTACCCCACCGCCACATCCTTTGGCGGGCATAACCTGTCCCCCGATCGAGCGCGCGCCGCAACCCAACTTGCCGTCTGGATGCTCAACGGCACCACCCATACCGACGGATCATTCTCATATACAACCGCCCAGGGCGTCACAAAGAGCGGAAACTTTTCCGGCGACAATGAGGTCGTTGCCGCAGCGCGCTGGCTCCACGACAGCGCCAAATCGGGAAGCATTAAAGCCGCACCGCATCGCGCACGGCGCTATTTGGGAACTGTGTCGGGCGGCAGCAAGCGTCAAGACATGCTCTACGTGCTCCCGGCCGTCTCCGCATCCTTCCAAAAACAGTCAGCCAACGCCGCCATCACGAGCGAAAACGATACCTACAGGCTCGACGGAGCGAGGTTCGACATCTATGAGAGCGCCGGCGACAAGCGTGTCGGCAGCATCCAGATGGACAGCAGCGGTCGCGCACAGGCGACACTTTTGCCCAATACGGCATATTATCTGGTCGAAACCAAAGCTCCAGCGGGTTATATCCCCAGGAGTGACCGCATCGCCTTTTCCACCGGCAATGACGGCGGGAATGTCGTCATCGATGAGCAGCCCGGTACCATTACCCTGCGCATCGCAAAGGTCGATGCCGCGACAGGGGCAGGTCCTCAAGTCGGCGCGTCACTTGCCGGCGCTGAGTTCACCTGCGTCTCACAGTCTACCCCGGGCTGGTCGCACACCCTCACGACGGATGAGGACGGCCGGGCAACACTTACCGACATCCCCCTGGGCACCTTTACCATCTATGAGTCAAGAGCTCCCGAGGGCTATCTGCCCTCCGATGAAACCTGGAGCTACACCATCGGTGCCGATCAGCTCGGAGACGCGGGCGTCGTTGAGCTCGAGCGCCGCATCCCCAACATCCCCATCGCTTTTGACCTCGAAATTTCAAAGTTCAAGGACTGCGGTAATAGTGACGAATCTGGTGTAGAGCAGCCGGCGGAAGGCGTGGTCTTTGAAGTGGCAAGCAACACTTCGCAGCAGGTTGTTGGAACGCTGACCACCAATATCTACGGCTTCGCATCGACCAAAGACCAGGCCGGAGCATGGTTTGGCGCAGGAGAGCGCCCCGATGGCGTCAGCGGAACCATACCGTATGACCGTGCCGGCTACACCATTCGTGAGGTTGTCGACACTGTGCCCGACGGCTTTAAGCAGGCAGGGGAATGGACTATCACAGCAGAGCAGATCACGGACGGCGCAGAGCTTCAGTACATCGTAGACAACCACGCCCTGTCGACACATCTTCAAATCGTGAAGCGCGATGCTCAGACCGGCAACGCCGTACCACGCGCTGGGTTCACCTTTCAGCTGCTCAACGGCGACCGTGAGCCCATCTCGCAAACATCCTGGCATCCCGCCCATACCGTTATGAATACCTTTACGACCGATGAAACCGGCACCGTCACCCTACCCGAATCGCTTAACCCGGGCACGTATTACATACGAGAGACTTCCGCCAAGGAACCGTATCTTGTTGGTGAAGATCTGGAGATAACGATTCCCGCCGACATGAACTTAACGCCCGTCGCGGTCGCCTCGTTTTACGACGACGCGGCAACAGGAAGCATCGAGATCGTCAAGAACGATGCCGTAGGTGGGCGCGCCCTTGCCGGTGCTGTTTTTGATATCCGTGCCGCGGGCGATATCGTGCGCCCCGACGGCAGCATTGCTGCCCTGGACGGCGAAACCGTCACATCCATCACGACCGACGAGCGGGGATTTGCGTGCGCGACTCATCTTTCACTGGGGTGCGGAACCGCCACCTATGAGGTAATCGAGGTGCAGGCACCCGAAGGTTACCTGCTCGACCAAAGCGTCCACACCGTCGAGCTGTCGTATGCCGGTCAGGAAACACCCGTGATCAATGCGCACCTCGATGTTTCTAACGACTACACCAAAATCGACATCTCCAAAGTAGATTTGACCGGCAAACAAGAAGTGGAAGGCGCCCGGCTCTCCCTCCACGGTGCCGACGGAACCGAAATTGACGCTTGGACCTCCTCTGACAAACCGCATCGCATCGAGCATCTTTTGCCCGGCACCTACACCCTGTGCGAAGTGATGCCCCCGCGCACTTACGACCTTGCCGAAGACATGACGTTTGAAATTAAGGCCACAGGAGAAGTGCAGACGGTAACCATGAAGGACGCACCCATCGAGATCGAGGGCAAAGTCGACAAGCGGCAAGAGATCGCCCGCCCTATCGGTAAGGGTCTCGTCGCCAACGGCGATGGCAAAAACCGAGCCGCGGCACAATCCGATGCGGACGGCTCCTTCTCCTATACGCTCGATGCTAAAAATGAGTCGAATACCTGGGTTGATGAATTCACCATCACTGACGATCTCGAATGCGCCAAGGAAGGCACTGCCAAACTCATCGCCATCGAAACCCCTGTCGCGACCGGGGACATCGACGGTCTTTGCAACGTGTGGTATCGAACGTCTCCAGTGGGAAGTATCGATACGGGCGAACAGGCCAATGCAACGCTCAGCGACGGGCATGACAACCCCTGGCTCGAAACGGACGAGGTCAAAAAGCTCCTAGGTGACGATTTGCGCATGGTCGATTACGGCGATTGGCATCTTTGGAAAGACGATATCCCAACAACGGAGTCGGTCACCCTCGAGGCAAAAGAGCTCGCTCTTTTGGACGATACCGCCGTCACGGGCATTCGTCTTGAGTACGGGGCCGTATCGGCCGACTTCACGACAAGAGGCGCTGCAGAATCTTGGACCCGCGAGGACCTCAAAGACGAGCATGACGACCTTGATGATGTGAGCGCCGTCCTTGACTCGGATATTCACGGTGCCGTCATCCATATGCAGGCCGCATCGTCTTACACGCCTCAGACCGCACTCGCCAACAGCGCTCGCGTTGACCTCTGTCGCAATGGCGGCGGTAGCAACCTTGAATCACATGACGAGGATCGCGTCATCCAGCGATGCGTCATGCCGCAAGATTTACCGGCAACGGGCTCCCTTCCCATTGCCGCCTGCCTCACCGCCTTCGTGACCTCCGGCGCCGCGACAATCTGGTTTGCCCGTCTAAAGCTGGCGTCAAAACGTCGCTGACGCAATAAAAAAGAGGCGAGCCCGTCTCCCGGCTCGCCTCTTATTCGTTCGTGGCGAAATGGCTATTCCCCAGATGCAGACCCACCGTCGATGAGCGCTTGTTCGGACTCGGAGATGCCATCGGCTCCCAAACTCTGCTCGTGCTCCACTTCTTCGCTAATCGTGGACTCAGGCGTTGAGCCTTTAACACCCACGATATACGCGGCCCCGAAACCAAGGGCAATGGCGATCAGGACCAAGATAAGATAGACGGGCCAGTGGCGCTTGATGTACGAAAACACGCAGACTCCTTATAGGTCAACCTACGAACGACGAATGACCTCGGTCACGACCTCGGACACCATAGCGATATTTGTCGGATTGACGTTGTACGGCAGATCGTCCTCAGTGTGAGCGCATGCCAAACGCGGGCCGTCGACGCCGGCAATGGTAAGGGCGCGTCGGCTTGCCTCGAGAGCAGCATAGGCATCGGTCTTGGCATAGGGCATCTCAAATGCACCGCAATCGACATGGAACGACTTGCACACCTTGTTGACCAAGTTCATGATGCGTCGGTCACCCTTGAGCAACTGCTGCTCGCCCTCGACCGTCACGACCGAAAGCCTGCCGGCGCCAATGGACTCAAGGTTGATAAAGAACACGCCGCGGAGCTTGTCGCGATGCGCGGCCAGGAACGCCTTCATGCCGGCGCCGTCGCAATCGGAAGCGCCTGTAGCCACAAACCAGATGTCGTGGCCAAGCAGCTCATCATCACCCATGGAGGCAACGGCAGCGAGCATATCCTCGGCGGAAGCTCCATCGGAAGACGTGGCGCCACCCTTCCAGCCGTCGCCGTCATCCTCGAAGTTATCCCACGAGCCGATACCGCGACCAGACTTCTTGGCGTCGTAATCATCCTCGACGCCAAGCCAATCGCTCATGCTGTCCTGCTCGTTTTTCTTTTTGCGACCGAACAGACCGCCCAAGCCGCGCTTTTGCGGCTTGGTGGCCGGAGCGGCAGGAGCCGAGATAGTCTCAAGCGGCTGAACATCCGAGGTGACCGGCATGGGGGGAACAACCGGAGCCGATGTGGGCTCGGGACCCTGTGCCGTCGCGAAGGGATCGTTAACCTGAGCCGAAGGGTCGGGAAGGTCGAACAGCGAGGTTCGCGAGGCGACATTGGCCTGCTGCATCGAAGGCATCGAGGGATCGGGGACCGAGGCCAGCGGAGACGCAGAGGGCATGGGAGCCGGCGCGGATGCCGGGTCGGGAACATTCATGTTCGGGCGCGGCGACGCCTGAGACGAGATCTGAGCCATCAGAGCATCGACCGTCTCGGCCTGCGACGGAGCAGCGTTGGCAACCGTGGCGCCGGGATCACTCGGCGCGGGCATGGTGAAGATCTGCGTAGAGTAGGGCCTCGACTCATCCGCCTGCGGAGCTTCGGGGGCCACGGGCTCAGGCTCTTGCTCGGAGCTGTCCGCAGCGACCTGTTCCGCCGCAGATTGATCCTCGACCGTATCGGGCGCAGCAGGCTCGTCCTCGACAGGAGCGGAAAGGGGCTCGGCGATAGCGGTGCCCTGCTTCTCAAACGTCATCGTGGCATCAAACGACACAGTGCTGTCGACCGGCTGTTGGGTTTCGAAAGTCGCCGTCTCCCCGGCAACATCCGCAGGCGAAGGCTGCGGCGCCTCGAAAGACGTCGTGGCGTCGGCAACATCAACGGATACCGGCGATACCGGCTGCTCGGCGGCGTTTTGCTCAAATTCCTGTGCCGCGCGCTCGCGCTCGGCCGCCTGTTGCTTGGCTGCAGCCTCGCGCGCGGCTGTCTCGCGGGCAGCAGCACGCTTTTCCTCAAAGTCGTCAACGAGTTTCTTGCCCTTTTCGAATGCCCCCTTAAAGAAATGGGAGGCGCTGGCACCGATCGAAGAAAACGCGGAAGCGATATCGGCATGGGGCGTCGTCACCGGAAGCTCGGCAGAAAAATCGGTGTCGCTCTCGTAGGACACACGCTGCGGATACGCATCGTAGTCGTCCTCGGTATTATCGAGCTCCTCGGGCGCCGGGGCAGGCGCCATGACGTCCAGACCGGCTGCGGGATCGATAGCAGTCTCCGCATCGGCTTCCGTCTCGACGGCATTGGCCTCATCGGGCTGCGCAGCCACGACCGGATCGGGCTGGGGCGCGGGCTCGAACGTCGGCTCCTCGCCCTCTTCGTAATCGAGCGTACAGGACTCGGGAAGCATTCCCAGGGCACGGATGGCATCCGAGCCAAACCGGATGTTGCCGGCGGCATTGCGATAAAGCTTGGGCTCGGGCTCGGCCTGCTCGGCCGCGGCAGGCTCCTCTGCCGACTCGGCAGCGGACTCGTCTGCAACGGGCTCCTCGGCCGGAATATCTTGGACCTGGGACTCGGGTGCAATGACGCCAATCAGGGTCTCGTCGGCAGAAGCACCTTCGAATCCATCGATTTGCTCATCAAAAGCCTCGCCCTGCTCACCCTCGGGAGCGACCGGCTGGCCATACTCATCCTCGGTATAGGCAGGCTCTTCGTACTCGATGGTATTGCCGTAATCGTTTTGCTGCTGGGCCGCGGCGTACTCGGCTGCCGCGCGCGCCATCTCCTCGGCGCGACGCTTCTGCTCGCCAAAATACGTGTCAAACGGAATATCGTCAGGGAACTCGTTCTCACCCTGATAGGGGGCGACGTTATCCATGACACCCAGCATGGCGGCAACAGAGGACTTGTTGCAAACCGAGCCGGACGTGTAGGGAAGGACGAAACGATTGGAAATGATATTGGCGGCATTGGCGAGCGCCACGAGGGAGGCAAGGATCGCGACAATCCACAGCAGGACCTTCAACGCGCCGGGAAGCGGCAAGATGCGCAGGATGGCAATAGCCGCGGGAGCAATCGTGGCAATCGGGAGCAATTTGGCGATCAGCGCTCGGTACGGCGCATAGGGCTCGCGAGCGAGCAGTTCGGCGCGCGGGGAGTCATAGTGCGCGACGACGACAACCGGGCGATTGCGCGGAGAGGCAAGCGTGCCAGAGGCCTTGTGATAGGCGATGACATTTTGGCTCACGCCCGTCTTGCCCAGGCGCGAGATCACGGGGCGCCCGGTTCGCTCGAGCACATAGAGCACGGCTCCGACAATGGCCAACAGGGTGCCGACTAAGCCGATACCGCCACCGATGCCCATAAGCAGGGCACCGGCGAATGCCAGAATGCCCGTAACGGCAAACGCCATCCTGCTCGGCGCGGGAGCATTAAACTCCTGCACCTCGGGATCAAAGCCGTGGTTGCGGAAAATTTGAGCGATATCTTCGGCAGCCAAGCGCTCTTCTTCGCTGCACGCCGGCGTGATGCCAGTGTTCTGCAACAGGTGGTTAATATAGTTCTGGGTGTTCGCCATATGCGCTCCACATCCATAATCCGACAAATAGGCCCAATGTATGCACATTAGAACCGTATATAGTCGAAAGTATACCCCGAGCGGGCGCAAACGGCCGAATTCTGGGCATCTTAACGCCCCAAACGGACAAGGATATAGCCTAATCTCCATATCGGACTAAAATCATGGCATCAAACACCTTCCCATGCGAGGATTCTATGACGGCAAGCGATACAACCGTAACGAATAAAAATGGGGCGCCGGAACCCGGTTTCGACAAGACCGCCCAGCGCATCCTCAATCTGTTCTTTGTCCTCAACAGCTCTCCCGAGCCACTGACCACAGAGCAAATTGTCCTGGATTCCGATCTTGGCTATGGGTCGGGCAATATCGACTCGGACAAGCGCAAGTTTCGCCGCGATCGCGAAAAACTCCTCGAACGCGGAATCACGATCAAGGAAGTTCGCGCAGCGGGCGCCCAAGAAACCGAAGAAAGCGCGTGGACCATCGATCGCGAGCACACGTTTGCGGCCGGTGGCCTCATCACCGCAGACGACGCGGACATCTTGCTCGACGCTATCGACCAGACCCTTGCGACCGGTTCGGCCGCGTTTGCCACGCCGCTTGCAGACATACGCTCCAAGATCGCCTACCTCACCGGCGCATCGACCGCAGAAGAGCCTCCCGCCCGTCGCTTACCCGCCGTCGATGCGGTGTGGAGCGCTTTCGCCGAACGCTGCGCACTGCGCTTTTTGTATCAAAACGGGCACGGGGAGCAAAAAGAGCGCACCGTCTGCGTATACGGCATGTTTGAGCACGAGGGTGTGGCGTATTTTTGCGGACTCGACAACGCCACCGATGAAATCAGGACGTTTCGCTGCGACCGTATCGTTCGCGCATGGCGCCCCTCGAAGGCCTACTCCATCCCCGCCGACTTTAACCTGAACGATCGCCTGTTCTTCGAGTTTGATTTTGCCGATTGCAAGCCCGTTATGGCGACCTTTTCGTTTGCCCCGCAAGCCCAGGCCGACATGGTCAGCGGCCTAACGCGCGGTCGCGGGGAGCTCACGCACACCGAAGAGGGTTGGACCTGGACCGTCGGCGTGCGCGACCTTAATGCCGCTGCCTCGTTTTGTATGGAGCACGCCATGGACGGCATGAGACCCGTTGCCCCCGATGCACTTAAACTGGCGTGGAACCACCTCATCGAAAGGACGGTGCACGAGCATGCCCGTGCGTAAACTCACCAGCGAGCAAAGGCTCTCGCGTGCGATTGACATCATGGAGGCCCTCTACGCTGCCGGTGAGACCGGTATGACACGAGGGGATATCTGCAGCCGTTTTGATATCACGGGTGCGGCGCTCGACGAAATTATCGATATCGTCTCGACCCTCGCTGACCGTGAGTCGGGCGCACGCATCATCTGCGAGCGCCACGGCGAGTGCATCATCCTGACAGGCGATGCGGGGCGTGTGCTGCCCTTGCGCCTAAGTGCCGCCGAAGGTGCCGTGCTCAACCACGAACTCGAATCGATGGGAATCGACTCTCGGGCAGCAGAGCGTATCCGACACGCCCTCCTACCCGAGAAACTCGGCTACAACCAGCGCGTCGTCGATACCGTTGCCCGAGGATCGCACTGGCAACAGCTGAACTGCGCGATTCAAGACGGCGTTCGATGCCGCATCATCTACCGTTCGATGGACGACACACGGCCGCGTGAGCGTCTCATCGACCCCCTGCGCATCGCGACGCATGGCGACCAAACCTATCTGATTGCCTGGGATGTCGAAGTCGATGAGCAGCGCTCCTACCGCATGGACAAAATCGAAGGCCTTACCCTTACCGACGATTCCGTGGAGCGCCACGCGCCCGCGTCCGCATCCCTCCACGAATCCCTTTCCAAAGCGGAGCAGAGCGCAAAACTCCTCATGCCGCTCGACATGGCAGAGCGCCTAGACTGGGCCGGCATCATGTCGATTGAGCCAAACGGGGCAGACATGGCGACGGTGACCGTGCGTTATGGGTCAGAGCACTGGCTGTTCTGCCAGGTAATCGCAGCGGGCGGAGCCATCCGCATACTGGATGACCCCGCCTCGGCAAAGCGTCTATGCGATATGGCGAAGAGCCTGACCTGCCCGCTTTAACGGCGCCTCTCGTGGCGTGCACGCCACAGCTGCAAATAATGACCGATCTGCGCCGACTCGATACGCTGGTAGGAAGTCGTGGGCAGCGACGTCAAGAACTTCTTGCCGTAGCCCTTTGTCACCAAGCGCGGATCTGCCAAGATGAGCACACCGCAATCGGTTGACGAGCGGATGAGACGGCCGGCGGCTTGCTTGACTTCGAGCACCGCCTCGGGCAGCGAGTAGCGCGCCCAGGCGCGGTCCTCACGCAGATTGCGCTCACACGAAAGGGGATCCGTGGGGCTCGAGAACGGCAGCTTGGGGATAATGACGCAACGCAGCGTCTCGCCGCTGGCGTCAAAGCCCTCCCAAAAGGCCTTGAGCGCAAAGAGCGATGAGGTCGGCTCGTTGATAAACCGATCGCGCAGGCGACGCGGGGACGAGTTGCGCTGTTGGCAATTGAGCTCCAGGCCCGCTCGCGCCAATTTGGGCTCGACACGGGCATACAGGTCCTCCATATCGCGCCTGTTGGTGAAGAGCGTGAGCACCGATCCACCCATGGCGAGATGGGCATCGACCAGCACGCACTCGAGCGCCGAGAGATAGCGCTCGCGATCGCGCGGATCGGGAATGTCCCCCGCCACGACCACGGCCATATTCGAGTCAAAGTCATAGCTCGAATCCAGGTGCAGCGATGAGGATGTCGACTCACCGATGCGATCGAGGCCGACAGCATGGTTGAAATGCTCAAAGCTCTTGGACACCGTCATGGTCGCCGAAGCGAAGATGGCCGTGTGCACTTCGGGCAGCCACTCGTTCGCCAAGGCCTCGCCGATATCGATGCGCTCGGCGGTCATAGACTCCCCGCCCGCGCGCAGCCGACGGTTCACCTGCAGCGAGTACACATAGTGCTCATCCGTACCCTCAATGATGAGTTTGAGGTTCTCGTCCAGCTCGTGCAGACGGCGCGAAATGTCGCCTAGGTCGACAACGACCTCGGGCTTATCGGCGGCGACGGTCTGCACCAGCGCGTCTACGCTTTTATCCGCCTGGTCCAGCGCATCAATTGCGGTATGGGCCGACTGCAAAAAATCGTGCCAGTCATCCGACTCGCGCAGCTCGGGGCCAATCCACAGATTCGCGTTATCGTAGCTCCCACGGGCGCGACGGCCGAGCTCGCGCACACCATCGAACACATCGGCAATCGCCATGCTCGCGCGGGCAACCGTCGACGTCGCTTTGGCGGTGAGTCCCAGGTAGAGCGTGGAGCCCTCGGAAGTGGCCAGGTCACGGGAAACTTGACTCAGCGCGCCGGCACTCGACCCACCCAAGCGCTCAAACAGCACGCGCGACTCATCTGCCGAAACCACGCGCGCCCATTGGCGACGGGCCTCACGCTCGATGGAATGGGCCTCGTCGACCACCCAGTGACGAATCGGAGGCAAAATCCTTCCCTCGGCGGCCACGTTGCGGAACAGCAGGGAATGGTTGGTGACCACCACGTCGGCATGTGCCGCTCGGCGGCGCGCCCCGTGGACCAGGCATTTGTCAGGGAAGAACGGACACAGACGACGAGCACACTCGCGCGAAGCCGTCGTAAAGTCGGGACGGTTGACGCTGCGCCAGCGAATGCCGAGCGAATCGAGGTCGCCATCGGCAGATTGGCACACATACGCCATGATCACCGCAACCGCCGTGAGCGTGTCAGCAGGATCGCGCTTGGTGGTGATCTCAACCTGACCACGGCTCATGCGCTCGAGCTTGCGTAGACACGGATAGTGGTCATAGCCCTTGAGTGCACAAAACGACAGGCCCCCGTCCAGCTGTTCGGCGAGCTTTGGCAGCTCATGGTACATAAGCTGGTCGGCAAGATTATTCGATTTGGTCGCGATACCAACCGTGATGTTGTTGCGGCGTGCGGCCTCGGCAAAAGGCACCAGGTAAGCCATCGATTTGCCGACGCCCGTCCCCGCCTCAATCACGCGATGCGTTCCCGTAACGAGCGCGTCACGGACCTCGAGCGCCATCGCGATTTGCTCATCGCGCGGCTCGTACGTGGGATACATGCGATTGACTAGGCCACCGGGGGCATAATCCGCCTCGATCTCTTCACGGCTCGGCATCTTAAGGACCGGCAACTCGTCCGCATCAACGCGATCGTCTGCACGATCGGCCTTGAGCACGTCAGCACGAGCGGCGCTGAGCGAAAATATCGAACCCGGGTTCTGGCCGGCCAAAAAAGAAAAAATGGGGCGATAGGACCAAGGCACGTCCGCGTGCATGTCCGCCAAGCGCGCCATAAGGCCCGAAGGCAGGTCGGTAAGCGCAACCAACAGCACGCGCCACACACCGCACAGGGCATCAACGTCTGCGTTCGCGCGATGCGACACCGAATCGCACCCAAACAAGTCGGCCATAAAAGACAGCTTGTGCGAGGCCAAGCGCGGAAGTGCGATGCGCGACAGTGCCAGCGAATCGATCCAGATGTCGCTGACGTTGACACCGCCCTTGACCGACTCGATAAACGAACGGTCGAAGGTGGCGTTATGCGCAATCACCGGGCAGCCGCCGACAAAATCGGCGAGAGCGGCCACGGCATCGACGGCCGATGGGGCATCCACCACATCGGCGTTTGTAATGCTCGTGAGTTCGGTAATCTCGGCGGGAATCAGCTGCTTGGGGTGCACGAAGGTATCGAACCGGTCGACGATCTCGCGGCCCGAAAGACGGGCAGCCGAGATCTCAATCAGTTCATTGTCCTGCACCGAAAGACCCGTGGTTTCGGTATCGAGGACGATAACATCTTCCTCGATGAGACCAAACGATTGGGTTTTGGCACGCTCGGCAAGCGTGGCATAGGAATCGATGACAAACTGCGGCGTTCCCGACGAAACAGCGTCCTCGATTAGCATGCAACGCCCGCTCGACGAAGTCCCATACGAATCAGACTGTCACAGACCTGTGGGAACGTCATGTCACCGGTGTGGCGAATCTCATCCGGATACAGCGACGTATCGGTCATGCCGGGAATCGTGTTGGTCTCGAGGATGACGGGGCCATCCTCGCTCACGATAAAGTCGCTGCGCGAAATGCCCAGGCAGCCGAGTGCCTTATGGGCCGCGCAGGCAAGTTCCTGGGCACGTGCATAGTTTTCGGGGGAAATCTGCGCCGGAATGCGATGGATATCCGTGGGGTCCACATACTTCACGTCCAGATCGTAGAACTCGCAGTCCTCGGGCTTACGGATCTCAACAATCGGCAGGGCGCGCACGTCATCCTCGCCGTATACGCCGACGGTAATCTCGGTACCCTCGATGCACTTCTCGACCAGCACTTTGTCGCCGTACTCAAACGCCTTGGCGATTGCCGCGGGTAGCTCGGAGGGCTCATGGACCAGAGAGATGCCATAGCTGGAGCCGTTGACGGCGGGCTTTACAAAGCACCGCTCGCCACAAATCTCGACGATACGATCGATATCGACCTCGTCGCCCGCCTCAAGCGCCAGGCCGGGGGCAATGGGGATGCCCGCCTTGGCATACAGAAGCTTTGAAACCTCTTTATCGGCGCCACATGCGCTGGCGAGCACGCCTGACGCCGTGTAGGGGATACCCAGCGTCTCCATGGCCCCCTGCATGGCGCCATCCTCGCCGCCGGCGCCGTGCATGGCGATAAACGCCACGTCGAAGCCACCGGTCGCCATAGTCACCATAAAGTCATCGGCGGCGGTGTCGAGCAGCTCCACCGAGGTGTAGCCGGCCTCCTTCAGTGCCACCACGACATTCTTTCCAGAATTGAGCGAAATCTCGCGTTCGGCGGAATGGCCGCCCGCCAAGACCGCTACGTGCATGTTCTCTAGGCTTTTACCCGGCATGGGCAGACTCCTCCTCTATAATTCCTGCAGCTGATACCATATTGTAGCGATACCCTCTACGTTTCCCCAAAATCGAAAGGCTTCCATGAATCCCAGGACTAAATCTCAAGATATTCGCGACTTGAGCCAAAACGATATTCGCGAACTTGTCGCCGAACTCGGCCAACCCGCTTTTCGCGCAAAGCAGCTCATCGAATGGGTTTTTGAGAAGAACGTTTGTTCGTTTGATGACATGACCAACCTTCCCAGAGCCTTCCGCGAGCAGCTGAAGGAGGCATTTGCCTTCGACACGCCGACCGAGCTCACCAAACAGGTGTCTAAGGATGGCTCTCGTAAATACCTACTCGAGTACCACGACGGCATCTCCGTCGAGACCGTCGGTATGCCCCGTCGTAACAAGCTTTCCGTCTGCGTTTCCACCCAGGCAGGCTGTGGCATGGGCTGCGCTTTTTGCGCCACCGGCCTTAACGGCCTCAAGCGCTCTCTGACCGCTCAAGAGATCGTCGACCAGGTACTTCATGTATCCAACGACTTTGGCGAGCGTGCCACGAGCGTCGTCTTCATGGGCCAGGGCGAGCCGTTTGCCAACTACGACGAGGTTCTCAAGGCATTGCGCATCCTTAACGATCCCGACGGTATCGGTATTGGAGCCCGTCACCTTACTGTCTCTACCAGCGGTGTTATTCCTGGCATTCGCAAGTTTGCCGACATTCCCGAGCAGTTTACGCTCGCTGTGTCGTTGCACTCCGCCATCCAGTCCACGCGCAACAAGATTATGCCTGGCGTCAAAAAGTACACGCTTCTGCGCCTTCATGAGGCACTGCAGCTCTACACCGAAAAGACAGGCCGCCGCCCAACTTATGAGTACGCCATGATCGAAGGCGTCAATGACACAAACCCCGAGATGCAGGCGCTCTGCGACTTCTGCGAGGGCACACTGTGCCACGTCAACCTGATTCAGCTCAACGATATCGAGGGCAGCCCTCTCAAGCCGTCGCCGATCCATAAGGTGGAAGACCTCCAGCGTCGTCTTGAGTCCCGTGGCATTGAGACCACGATCCGCAACTCTCGCGGCAACGATATCGACGCTGCTTGCGGGCAACTCAAACAGCGCTTCAAGGTTCAGAAGAACGCATAGGGGAGACCAACCTAAACGTTTCATGTGAAACATCGGACAGCCCCGGTTGTTTAATTGCAACCGGGGCTGTTTCATATCTATCGCTAATCTGCATCGCGCGATTGTTCAACAACTTTTTCGAAAGAAATAAGGGGTCCTTGTTCTGGCGTTCAGACAAGGACCCCTAAAAAAAGGCTAGTAATTGTTAGGTACCTAAAAGCCTACATTTACCCATTGATGATTAACCCAATCTTGATTAATCTTGGGATTCTTAGTTACCTGAGCTGTACGCATAGCGACATCCTCAGTCATAACATCCATTTTCTTTTTGGACGTATCGACGATATCCTGCGCTCCGCGAAGCAGACGACCACGCAATTCATCATCTGTTGCGACCTTAAATCCCGCAAATGCACCAACCGCTACCGTTGCAGCCAAGGCAAGAGCAGTCAGAACTTTATTCTTCATCCTGATCTCCCTTGTCAAATTGAATCATCTCGCCAAGAATACGAGACAGCTCTTCCTCATCCTTAAACTCGATCTCGATTTTATTCTTGCCGCGCGAGCTCTTGACGCGAACGTTCGTGTTAAACACCTGACGCAGAACGCGTGCAGCCTTCTTAAAAGACTGAGGCGTTGCAGGGCGAGGTGTTTTAGGCGTCTCTCCGGCAGAAAACAGTGGGGCAAGATTTTCTGTCGCACGGACAGACAATCCCTCTGCAACAACCTTCTCAGCAAGATTAATGCGCGCATCTTCATACGGAACCGCAAGAATTGCACGAGCATGACCAGCAGTTAGCTTGCCTTCAAAGATCATATGCTGAACTACCTCTGGAAGATCAAGCAAGCGCAACGAATTCGTGATTGCGGAACGAGACTTGCTGACAGCCTTTGACAAGGCTTCTTGAGTCATACCGCTCGCATCGATGAGCTGTCGATATCCCTTTGCCTCTTCGACGGGGTTAAGGTCAGAGCGCTGAAGGTTTTCAATCAGCGCGAGTGCAAGCATCTGCTCATCATCAACATCTTTAATGATGACGGGGAGCTCCTCAAGACCCGCAAGTTTCGAAGCCTGATAACGGCGCTCACCCGCGATAATCTCATAGCCATTACCGTGCTTGCGCACAAGAAGCGGCTGAAGAACGCCATGCTCCTGAATTGACTCACTCAACTCTCGAAGCTCGGTCTCGTTGAAGTGAATTCGTGGCTGATTTGGGTTCGGAACGATGTCTTCAATTGGAAGCTTAGTTTCCGAAGCGGCATTTGATGCTGACGATGCAGATCCGCCAGTCTCATATTCAGCTTCCGAAACCAGTGCATTGAGTCCACGACCCAAGCCGCCGCGCTTCTTAGGACTAGGCACGCTTAATCACCTCTTTAGCAAGGTTCATATACGCCTTTGCGCCCTTATTCTGCGGCGCATAAGTAATTACAGGCTCACCGAACGAGGGTGCTTCTGAAATTTTAACTGTACGTGGAATCAAGGTCTTGAATGCCTTGTCGCCAAAATATGATTGAACCTCTTCCACAACCTGGTTCGAAAGCGATGTGCGCGAATCGTACATAGTCATAAGCACGCCATAAGTATCAAGGCTCTTATTAAGGCGTGTTTTAACCATCTTCATCGATTCAAGCAGCTTTGTGACACCTTCGAGTGCGTAATATTCGCACTGAATAGGAATCAAAACACTATCCGCAGCTGTTAACGCATTAATGGTTAGCAAACCAAGCGATGGCGGACAGTCAATAAATATAAAATCAAACTCATCCTGAACAGGCTCAAGTAGATCCTTTAAGCGAGTCTCGCGGGCAATCGCACTGACAAGTTCGATTTCCGCACCTGCAAGCTGGATAGTAGCCGGAATTACAAAAACCTTATTGCAATTTGTATCAAGAACGAGCGATTCTGCCGGAACATCGTTCAGCAATGCATCATAGATGCAGTGATCGAGCTCTTCTTTTTCGATTCCAAAACCACTCGTACTATTACCCTGTGGGTCAAAATCGACAATTAACGTCTTTCGACCCAGTTCACCCAACGCCGCTGCAAGATTTACAGCTGTGGTGGACTTACCTACGCCGCCTTTTTGGTTGATGATAGCGATGATACGCGTGCCTTTTGCGCTCTTAGAACGCTTAACGTCGCGAAATCCCACGGTCCCTCCTGGTGTATTTAAAGCTGTTGAATGGAGGATGTTTCACGTGAAACAATCCGATTCGACACCGATTGCAATGTTTCACGTGAAACATTGCAATCAGCACTATCCATTATGTTTCACGTGAAACATCTAGGCAAGCGGATTCTTTTTTGCCATGCCATTAGCACGCGGAAGAGAAACAGATGCCTGACGAGTCTTTTTAAGGATAATAAATTCACGGTGACCCAGACCATTCGGCAAACCAAGGTCGTCCGTCATAAGTGTGGTAAAGCCGCATATCTTTGCAGCCGCAAGACCAGATTGAAGCTCTTCATCAGATGGATTCCCCTTCGTAATGACAAAGAGGCCACCATCCTTTAGAAAAGGAGATGCATACTCAAGAAGAACCGGTAATGGTGCGAGCGCGCGGGCGGTAACAACAGCAAATTGCTTCTTATGGGATCGAGCATATTCTTCAAGACGATTGTGAACGGCATGAGCATGCTTAAGGCCAAGCTTCTTAACAAAGGAATTAACTGCATCGACTTTCTTGCCAACGGAATCGATATAAGTAGCCTTTCGTCCACTTGCAATAGTCAATGGAATACCTGGGAATCCAGCACCGGTACCCATATCAAGCAAAGCACCTTCAGGAGCTTTATCAATATAGGGAAGCAAAACAAGTGAGTCCAGAATATGAAGGACGGCTGCATCATCAACATTCAGGATGCGCGTTAGATTGGTAGTCTTATTTGCCTCCAGAACAAGATCAAGATGCTGGATACAGACACGAAGGCTATCGTCGGAGACCTTCAAAGAATAGTCTTTACAATACGAAATTAGACGGCTCAGCATTTGGCTTGCCTGCTCATCAGATAACACAAACAAGACGACTCCTATGTGACAAAAATCAGTGTATCGAGAACTTTTGACAAAAAAAGGGGACGTGGAAACCACGTCCCCTTAGCATAGACTCGAGAAGATTATCGAGCAACAATCACAACATGGCGATCGGGGTCAGAGCCCTCAGAATGCGTGTCGACAGCATCGTTACCACGAAGGGCAATATGAACCAGTCGACGTTCGTAGGCATTCATGGGCGGCAAGGAAACACTTTTATGAGTGCGAATAGCGCGCTCGGCAGCGGACTGGGCCATAGAAGCAACCTTGTCCTGTCGACGGCTCTTATAACCTTCGACGTCGACGACGACCGGATACCTAAAGCCAAGCTTGCGACTCACCAATAGGGAGAACATAACTTGAAGAGCATCGAGGGTACGTCCATGACGGCCAATGAGAACAGCAAGATCAGGAGCAGTTACGTCCAGGATCAACTCGCCCTCGTCACCCTCATACTCATCGATGGGTGAGTTCGCCGCATCGAAGTGCGAAAGGATGGAACGCAGAATGGAAATAGCCACATCGGCAATGGTGTCGAGCTCCTCATCGGTCAGCTCTTCACCAGCCTTGTAACGCTGTGCAATCTCGGGATAATCGCCCGCGACCCGCGGGGCAACCTCCTCAAGCATATCCTCGACGATCTCTTCAGACATAACGAACTCCAAAAGTTAGGTACCTAAATAAGAATACTATCCCACTACTTCTTCTTGTGCGGACGCGGCTTCTTCTCGCGACGGGTAACCTCGACCTGCAGCGGAGCGTTCTTGAGGCGCTCCTCCTCATCGGCCTTAGCCTTGTCGATAACCTTCTGCGTCACGAAGATCTGCTGGATAACCTGCCAGGCAGAAGACACATCGTAGTACAGCAGAACGCCGACGGGCAGGCTCCAGCCCATCCAAAGCATCATGACGGTCATGACGACGGCCATCATGCGCATGCTCTGGGCCTGCTGACCGGTCTGATTGCGAGACATATACAGCTGCGGAATCAGGGTCAAGACAGCGAACAGAATCAGGCAAACCAGTGCAGGCAGCGCAACCATAAAGCCATCGGCAAAAGAAGCGCTCGGCGTGGTGGTAAGGTCAGGCAGGATGTTGAAGAACGAGAACGTGCCGTCGCTAAAGTACTGCGGCAGGTTACGCAGCAGCGTAAACAGGGCGAACAGGACAGGCATCTGGATCAACAGCGGCAGACAACCAGCCATGGGGTTGAACTTGTTCTCGCTGTAGAACTTCTGCATCTCCTCGGCCTGACGCTGGGGATCGTCGGCATAGCGCTCCTGGATCTCGAGCATCTTAGGCTGCAGCACCTGCATGCGAGCCGTCGACTTAGTCGACTTGAGCATAAGCGGCGTCAGCAGCAGACGGATGATGACCACCAGGATGATGATGGACAGGCCCCAGTCGACCGCAAAGGTCTGGATGAGCTTGAGCAGCTCGAAAAGGATGTTAACGATCCAATCCCACATGTAAGTTTTCCTCCGATAGCGAGTGCCCGCTAGGGCACAGGGTCATAACCGCCGACGTGCAGGGGATTGCAGCGAGCGATGCGCCTCACGGCAAGCCAGCAGCCTCTCAAAACACCGTACTTCTCAATCGCCTGAACGGCATATTGCGAACACGTTGGGTAGTAAATGCAGGCGTCAGGTAATAAGGGCGAAATAACCTGTTGATATATGCGAATAGGAGCGATGGCAACACGTCGCAAAACGTGATTGCTCATCGCTCCTCCCCGGCAACGCCGGCGCGTTTCATAAGCGAACGCAATGCCTTGTCCATCTCCTGAGGCGAGGAGATCCTCGTCTTGGGAGTCGCGAACAAGATGATGTCATAACCCGCAACGGGAAATCCGCAGCTGCGGGCGGCCTCGCGCATCACACGCTTAGAACGGTTGCGCACGACGGCACAACCGAGCCGTTTAGCACCAACGAAGGCGACCCTTCCGGAGTCGCCTTCGCCAACCGATTCACATATGGTCATTCGAATCAGAGGGTGATTGAAACGACGCCCCTGACTGAACACATGCTCGAAATCTTGCCGAGACTTAATAGTCTTCATGCGAGATGTGTGTATCGCTGCTAGACAGTGAGACGCTTGCGGCCCTTGGCGCGGCGACGGGCGAGCACGGCACGACCACCCTTGGTGGCCATACGGGCACGGAAGCCATGGGTCTTGGCACGCTTACGCTTATTAGGCTGATACGTACGCTTCATCTTAAGTTCCTCCTGCTGCATTTCGAGTGTCCGCGGGAGCGCGGACGTAGATATAGACACGTGAGCTTGAAGATTGTAGGGAAATCAATGTTCAAATGTCAAGAAATCAAAGGTAAAAGGTTGCGTAGTTCACACGGTTCCGTCATAAGCTCAACCGAAATTTGCGACACATGGCAACTTTTCATGATATTTCATCGAGTTTTCAACAGGTCATGTTGGCAATGTTGAGAACTTTTCGCCAGTTTTCCAAAGTTTTCAACAGGTTTTGAAAAGTTGTCGAAAGATGAGAAACATTGCACGGTGAGCTACTATTTGTTCGAAACCTTTTGAAAGATTGCGAGCGGCATGTCTGACGACTTTTACACCATGGTCGATTCCGGAGACCCGGCACCCGACAACGAGCACATCACCGGCGTGCGCGAAAAGCGTGGCGAGGAAGAGCAGGCCGCTGCGAAAACGCAGGCTGCCATGTATGCCGCACGCATCGCGGTCTATGACGACATGCTGTCGACGCCGCGCGTCATCGTCATCAAACCTAAGGACGTGCGCACTTATCTGGAAGAGACAACCAACACCGTCTACCAGTGCATGAAAGAGCAGGGCGGGCACATCTCGCTCATGGTTATCCGCGAGATTGTCGAAAACTTTATCCACGCCCACTTTGCAGAGCCTATCATCTCGATCCTGGACGGCGGCGATACCATTCGATTCGCAGACCAGGGGCCGGGGATCGAAGACAAAGAACGCGCCTTCGACTTTGGCGTGACCAGCGCAAACAGCAACATGAAACGATACATCCGCGGAACCGGAGCCGGGTTTCCCATGGTGCAGGAGTACCTGGAAAACGCCGGCGGCGCTGTATCCATCGAGGACAACATGGGCAACGGCACCGTGGTCACGGTAAGCCTGAATCCCAAGCGCGTACAGGAAATCGAGCGCGCCGGAGGGCGAGGGGCCGCCGTGCGCCCCGAGACGGAGCAGCCGGCGTATCCCCTATCCAGCACGTTTGCACAGCAGCCCGTGGCGCAGCAGATGCAGCAGCCTGGAAGTTTTCCCATGCAAGACCCCCAGACACCGCTGGGCAACCCAGTGCAAAACATGCCGGAGGGGATAGGCTCGGCAGATCCGGACACAGGCGCCGTGCAGCAGACGGCGGCCATGCCAAACGTCGCGCAAATGGGCTACCAACCGTACCCACAAGGGTATCCTCCCCAATATATGCCGCAGCAGGGATATGCCCAGCCGTATCCACAGCAGTATCCTCAGCCGTACCAGCAGCCGTATCAGCAGATGCCGCAGGGAAACCTCAACCCCTGGACTCAGCAGATGCCGCCGCAGCCTTACCAACAGTGGCCGCAAAGTTTTCAACAGCAGATGCCGCCCATGCAGAGTTCTCAACAACCAGCAGCTCAAATGATGTATCCTAATGCGGCGAATCAATACGCACAACCGCAGTCGGACGTGTTTATAAGCGAACGCGGCAACGCTGCATTAGGGTATCTGGCCCAACATCAAGAGTGCGGCGCGACGGACTTGGCGCGGGCGTTTGGAAACTCTGCACCCACCTGGTCGCGCACGCTCAACGATTTGGCGCAGACGGGCTTGATAGTCAAACATGGGCAGAAATACCATCTGACCGAAATCGGAAGCGCTCGCGTGCGGGCCCAAGCTTAAGGAACGGGAGAGACAGTGGACGAGGAAGCAAGCATCATCCTGGGGGATGCCATCGCCTTTTGTCAGCGCGACGGCCAAGATGCGCGCCTCATCAACATGCTGGGGCAATCGCGTGCTGTGAGCCTGACCGAGGACACCTTGACGATTGAGGCCCCCTCACGATTTGCCATCGCTCAGCTCAAAAAGCATCAGCCGACCATCGAGGCGTACCTGGAAGAGATCGCCTTTGCACCGATTGCGCTCAACATCGTGGCACCACAGGGCTCCGCGGCAGATAACGCCGCACCCGCGGCACCCGTCGTTCCCCCGGCGGCGCCAGCTACCACCACAGTGTCGGCTCCCGAGCATCAAATCGGCGATGTTTCCCGTGAAACCATGCCCACCGTCTCGACGCCGGCGGCCCCCATGTCCGCTGCCACACACATGCCTATCGCGCACGACGCAACACCGGGCGAGGATTCGGGCATCGCAATCAAAAACACGCTTTCGGCCGACGATTTCCGCCGCATGATGAACCAGATGAAAGGCGAGGCGCCTGCAAAGAGTGCAAAACCAGCCTCCACATCGCCCATGAGCGCCCCCGCAGCTGCGGCACCGATCGAGCAGAACACCGACGGCGCGCCGCTCGCGGCCAACTCGAAATTCACCTTCGAAAACTTTGTCTACGGCCCAGAAAACAGCCATGCCTATCGCTCAGCCCTCAAGTTTGCCGCGCTCGCGGACGAACGCGGCACATGCACATCCCTGTTCATCTATGGCAAATCGGGGCTGGGCAAGACCCATCTGCTGCTCGCCATCAAAAACGAGCTCGCCGAAAAGTCGCCCGAGATCAAGGTAAAGTACGCCAACTCACAGGCGTACCTCGATGACCTGATGACGGAGTTCGACCGCCAAAAGAAGAGCAACGCCCCCATCATGCAGGCATACCACGACGTGGACGTGCTCATCATCGACGACATTCAAAACATCATCGGCAAGCGCGCGAGCGTGGACTACTTCTTCCAGCTCATGGACGAGTTTATCCGCAACAACAAAAAAGTCGTCATCGCAGCCGACCGTGCGCCCAAAGACCTGAGCATGGACGAGCGCCTTACCAGCCGTTTTAATGCCGGTATGCTCTGTTTGGTGGCGGAGCCCAGCTACGAGATGAAATACAAGATCTTGCAGCGTTACTACGAGAACACGATAGCCACCACGCCCGAGGCGGGTGACGACTCGCTGCTGGCGGCCTATGGCGGCGATGGTGGGCATCTGACCGACGAGCATTTTAAACACATGGCGGAGGTGTCGGGAACCAACATCCGCGAACTCGAGAGCTTCTGCGAACGCTGCGCCGGCGAGGCAGGAGACCGCGAACGCGAGGGCAGCGAGCTCAGCTTCGACGACATCGACGCCATCGCAAGCCAATACTTCGATACGTCGGCCAAGAAGATCAACGTGCAGACGGTCCAGTCTGTCATCGAGGAGCAATACGGCGTGACGCACGAGGAGCTTATCGGACCGCGGCGCAACGCCAACATAGCCAAAGCCCGTCATATCGCCATCTATCTGGCCATCGAGATGTGCGAGATGACGACCACGGCGGTGGGCGCGGAGTTTGGCAACCGCAACCACTCGACCGTCAGCACGAGCTACAAAAAGGTTCAGAAGATGATTCAGGAAGACCGCACCGTAACCGAGGACCTCAAGTCGCTACGAGATAAAATTACACTGCGCTCGTAGGGAAATAGAGACATCTGTTGAAAACTTGTCGAAACGCCGGGCATAACGTGTCTAAAACTCACCCCAAGGCGACGAAAAGTTTTCCGCAGGTTTTGAACGTGGAAAACGCGGTCGGTTGCGCACAGGGTGCTGTCGATTCTCTTTTTGGGGTTGACCAGCGCTTTTGGAAGTAATCAACAGTTTCGTCAGTGCTATTACTATTATTAAGATATTTATATCTATAGAAAGGTATTAAAAGATGAAGTTCACCGTCAGCCAAAGCTCGCTCACGCAAGCCATCGGCGTCGTTATGAAAGGCGTCGCTTCGGCATCTACCCTTCCCATCCTGTCGGGCGTGCTCGTTAAGGCGCAGGACGGCATCTTGGAATTCCAAACCTCAAACTACACCATCTCGATTCGTCATCGCATTGCCGCGCATGTGGAAGAAGAGGGCGAGATGGTGATTCCCTGCAAGATGCTCTCGAACATCACGAAGACCCTTCCCGATGCCCCGGTTACTTTTGAGCTCTCGGAGCGTCAGGTACTGATCGGATGCGAGAAGAGCTCCTTCCGCCTCAACACGCTCGACGCCAACGATTTTCCCGAGTTCCCTGCCTATGCTATCGAGAGCGCAGTGGAGCTCCCGACCGACATCCTGTCCGAGATGGTCGGGCGCGTATGGCGCGTCACTTCGACCGATAAGGCCCGTCCCATCCTGGGAGGCGTGCATATGAAGGTCGAGAACAACACCGTGCGCCTGGTGGCAACCGACTCCTTCCGCCTGGCCGTATGCGACACCCAGGTCGAGACCTCGACGCTCGAGGGGTCCTTTGAGCTCAACGTCCCGGCTGACGCCTTCAACGACGCCCTGAGCATCATGGCCAGCCAGGCGACCATCATGATCGGTGCCACCGACACCCAGGTTGTCTTTGAGGCCGGCAACACCACCTACGTGTCGCGTCGTATCGAGGGTGTGTATCCCAACTACAAGCAGCTCATCCCCGATTCGTGCGTGACGAGCGTCAAGATCGACGTGGCGGCTTTTAATGCCGCCCTCAAGCGCGTGGCGGTCATCGCGAGCGCGAACCCCGCAGTCAAGTTCGAGATCGATGTCGAGAACGGCCAGATGGGCCTGTCCTCCATCTCCAATGACCAGGATCTGGCGCAGGAGACAATCGATGTCGAGGCCGAGGGCGAGTCGGGCACCATCGCCTTTAACTACCACTACATCTTTGGCTGCCTCAATGCCCTATCCAAGGAGAAGGAGATCACGCTGGAGCTCAAGAGCTACTCGCAGGCGGGTATCTTTAAGTCCTACGACAAGATCAACTATCTGTACCTGGTCATGCCGGTTCGCATCTAGCGCTGCGCCATGACCATGTTTGCCCGCAACCTTTCCGTCGCGCGCTACCGCAGTTTCGATAGCTACCGTCTTGACCTGGACGAAGGCGTGACGGTGCTTGCGGGACCCAACGCGGCGGGAAAGACCAACCTCATAGAGGCGCTGCAGCTTTTGACGAGCGGCGCCTCGTTTAGGCATCCCACCGCTGGCGAGCTCGTGCACGACGGCACGGGCTCGTGCAGGCTCGAGTTGAGACTCGAGGGCGATGGCCGCGTGCTCGATATGGGGCTGGGCGTTGAGGACGGCAAGCGCTCGTTTAGCCGTAACGGCAAGAGATGCTCGGCCGCCGGCGTGCGCGGGGTTTTGCCGAGCGTGCTGTTTTGCCCCGATCATCTGGATATGGTCAAGCGCGGCGCCAGTGTGCGCCGCGCCGCCCTCGACGACTTTGGCGTTCAGCTGAGCGCCCGTTACGCCGGCCTGGTGAGCACCTACGGGCGTTGCGTGGCGCAGCGCAACGCCCTGCTCAAGGAGTCCTGGTGCTGCCGCGAGATGCTTGGCGCATGGAATGACTCCATCGCCCGCGCCGGGTCCGCCCTGCTCGTGCATCGTTTGGCCCTGCTCGACCGGCTGGCGGGCCATGTGCGCGCCGCGTACGGGCAGGTGGCGTCCGGTGAGGACGCAGACGTGTCCTATGTGTCCACGCTGGGGGATTTGCCTCAAGCCGAAGGGCGCGAGGAACTGAAAGGTTGGGCGTACGAGCATATGCTCGCGGCCCTCGATGAGCGTGCCGATGAGGAGATGCGCCGCGGCGTGACGCTTGTGGGTCCGCATCGCGACGAGATTGAGTTTTCCGTCGCGGGCCGATCGGCCCGTTCATTTGCCAGCCAGGGCCAGCAGCGAACGCTGGTGCTTGCCTGGAAGGTGGCAGAAGTGGCCGTGGCGCGCGATATCCTGGGCACCGCGCCACTGCTGCTTTTGGACGACGTGATGAGCGAGCTCGATGCCGGGCGGCGAGGCGCTTTTCTGCAGCTGATCGGTGATGATATCCAGACGGTCATAACCACCACCAATCTGGGGTATTTTACCGATGACCTGCTTGATCGAGCCAAGGTGGTGAGCATGGGTGAGACGTGCTAATTACGAGCGCGAGAACGGAACGGTTGCCTTTGGCGGCTTTTTGGATGCCGAGCGTCAGCGCATCCTGGCGGCCGCAACACCTGAGCGCCGCGCGCAAATGGAGGCTGCAGAGGAATCTCGTGCGGTCTATCGCGCCTGGAATGCGGTGTGCTCGGGCACGCGCGAGGGACGCCACGTGACGGGCCTGCGCTACCTGCCCGAGTCCAATGAGCTGCTGGTGTATCTCGATTCGCCCTCGTGGACGCAGGAGATGACGCTGCTGCGCGAGATCATCCGGGCACGCATGGAGCGGGCCGGGGCGCATGTGGACGGCCTGGTGTTCAAAACGACCGCGCCCGGTCACACGCCGCCGGCTGCCAAGGAGCGCCTGCGCCCGGCCGTGACCGAGCGCCCGCCGGCTCCGCACGCCGATCTCAGCGAAGCCGAACGCGGCGAGATCGAGCGCCAAGTGGCGCCCATCGAAGATCAAAAACTGCGCGAGGCCCTCGAGAATGCCATGAGAGCCAGTGCCGAGTGGGCCAAGGGCGTGCAAAGCAAAAAAGAGCCTTAAATCGCATCTGGTGGCCTTGTAGAGCCAAATACCCTCGTTCCCGAGGGTATTTTTTTACGATAAACTAGTAAGGCTGTACACATTTTCTTAGCTGAAGGAGGACGTGTGGCAAACGAAAACGATTACGATGGCGGCGAGATTAAGATTCTCGAAGGTCTCGAGGCCGTTCGTAAGCGCCCGGGCATGTACATCGGCTCGACGAGCGCCAGCGGCCTGCACCACCTGGTGTGGGAGATCGTTGACAACTCCGTTGACGAGGCCATGGCCGGTTTCTGCACCGAGATTCAGGTGACGGTCCACGCCGACAACTCCATCACGGTCGTCGACAACGGGCGAGGCATCCCCGTCGACGAGCATCCCATCAAGAAGATCCCGACGCTCGAGGTCGTTATGACGATCCTGCACGCCGGCGGCAAGTTCGATAACTCGGCCTACAAGGTCTCGGGCGGCCTGCACGGCGTGGGCATCTCCGTCGTCAACGCGCTGTCCAAGCGCGTGGTCGTGCAAGTGCGCCGTGATGGCAACGTCTACGAGATGGAGTTCTCGCGCGGCAAGACCGTCAAGAAGATGGAGGTCGTGGGCACCTCGGATTCGACGGGTACCACCGTCAACTTCTGGCCCGACGACGAGATCTTCGAGACCTGTGTCTACGATTTCGATACGCTGCACAACCGTCTGCAGGAGACGGCGTTCCTCAATAAGAATCTAAAGATTGTGCTGACCGACGAGCGCGAGGCGACTCCCCACGTGGAGGAGTTCTGCTACGAGGGCGGCATCATCGACTTCGTTAAGTTCCTCAACGACGGCAAAGACGTCCCCGAGGCCTTTAAGGAGCCCATCTATATCGAGGGTAAATCGGATCCGGATGCGCCCGTGACCAAGATGGGCGAGGTCGAGGTGTCCCTGCAGTGGAATGCCGGCTATGGCGAGAACGTCATGTCGTTTGCCAACGACATCTACACCCCCGAGGGCGGCATGCATCTCGAGGGCTTCCGCACCGCCCTCACCCGCGTGATTAACGATTACGCCCGCAAGCAGAACCTGCTCAAGGAGAAGGACGCCAACCTGAGCGGTGACGACGTGCGCGAGGGCCTTTCGGCCGTCATCTCGGTCAAGCTGCCCGATCCGCAGTTTGAGGGTCAGACCAAGGCCAAGCTTGGCAGCTCCTACATGCGCGCGCTCACGCTCAAGATCGTGACCGATGGACTGACCGATTATCTGGAGGAGCACCCCAAGCCCGCCCGCGAGATCGTCAAGAAGGCCCAGCAGGCATGCAAGGCCCGCAACGCCGCCCGCAAGGCGCGCGAGGCGACCCGCCGCAAGAGCCTGCTCGAGACGGCGTCGCTGCCCGGCAAGCTCGCCGACTGCTCGGTGCGCGATGCCGAGCTGACCGAGCTCTTTATCGTAGAGGGCGACTCGGCAGGCGGTTCGGCCAAGGACGGCCGTCGCCGAGACATCCAGGCGATTCTGCCCCTGCGCGGCAAGATTTTGAACGTCGAGCGCGTGGGTGACCACCGCGCGTTCTCGAGCGACACCATCCAATCCCTGATCACCGCGATCGGCTGCGGCGTCACGACGAGCGCCGGCGACGGTGGCGACTTCGATATCAGCAAGGCGCGCTACCACAAGATCATCATCATGACCGATGCAGACGTTGACGGTGCGCATATCCGCATCCTGCTGCTGACGTTCTTCTACAAGTACATGCGCCCGCTGATCGATGCCGGCTATGTCTATGTTGCCTGCCCGCCCATCTTTGGCATTAAGGTACGCAACAAGATCCATTACGTGTATCCCAACGGCCGCCAGCCCGAAGACGAGATTCTGCGCGACACCATTCAGAGCCTGGGCCTGAACCCCGACGACAACGACGAGGACGGCAAGGCCAAGGACGGCAAGATCACCAAGAAGCGCAAGGGCTATACCGTTCAGCGCTACAAGGGCCTGGGCGAGATGGACCCCAAGCAGCTTGCCTCGACGACGATGGACCCCAAGACCCGTATCCTGCAGCGCGTGTCGATCGAGGACGCCGTGGTGGCGGACCGCGCCGTGCGCGAGCTCATGGGTTCCGAGGTCGGCTATCGCCGCGAGTACATTGAAAAGCACGCACATGATGCACGATTCTTGGATGCCTAATCCCTGCGGCTTTCCCAGCCACCGCACCTTCGCCCTCAATCGTCGGTCGCGTACCCAAGTACGCTTCCCTCCTCTTTCGGGCGAATCTGCGGCACCTGGGAAAGCCGTCTCCGTGGTAGGGAACTAATGGACCACGCAAACCATGAGGAGGTAACGTGGCAGACGATATCAACAACAACGAGGGTGTGGACGAGGCCGGCGACGCCGGCATGCCCGATGATCTGAAGCGCCTGCTCGCCCGCGCTGAGCAGGGCGAGGACGGCGATCCGAATTCCTATAACCCCGACGCCGAGGATGAAGAGGATGAGGATGACGACGCCGAGCTCGAGGAGAGCTTCGGTGCGGTCGACCGCGGCGCCTCGGCCGGCGAGGATATCAACGGCGGTCAGCTCCAGATTTCGGAGTTCGGCCGCGAGATGAAGCAGTCGTTCATCGAGTACTCGATGTCGGTCATCACGGCGCGCGCCCTGCCGGACGTGCGCGACGGCCTAAAGCCGGTGCACCGCCGCATCCTGTACGCCATGAACGAGAGCGGCATCTACCCCAACCGCCCGCATAAGAAGTCGGCCTGGACGGTCGGCGAAGTTATCGGCAAGTACCATCCGCACGGTGACTTCGCGGTTTACGAGGCCATGGTTCGTCTGGCGCAGTGGTTCTCCATGCGCACACCGCTCATCGATGGCCACGGCAACTTCGGCAACATCGATGGCGACGGCGCGGCGGCCATGCGTTATACCGAGAGCCGCCTGGCAAAGCCTGCCATGGAGCTGCTGCGCGACCTGCAAAAGGATACCGTCGACTGGCAGCCCAACTACGACGAGTCGCTCGCCGAGCCCGTGGCGCTGCCCGCACGCTTTCCCAACCTGCTGGTCAACGGTAGTCAGGGCATCGCCGTCGGCATGGCCACCAATATCGCCCCGCACAACCTCACCGAGGCGATCGAGGCCACCTGCTACCTGATCGACAATCCCGACGCCACCGTCGACGAGCTTATGCAGATCATGCCTGGTCCGGACTTCCCCACCGGCGCCATCATCATGGGCAGCGCCGGCATTAGGCAGAGCTATGAGACCGGTCGCGGCTCCATTACCGTGCGTGCCAAGGCTCACGTGGAATCCACCAAGACCGGTCGCAGCCGCCTGGTCTTTACCGAGATCCCTTACATGGTCAACAAGGGCACCCTGCAGGAGAAGATCGCCCAGCTCGTGAACGACAAGCGCATCGAGGGCATCTCGGACATGCGCGACGAGTCCAACCAAAAGGGCATCCGTCTGGTCATCGAGCTCAAGAAGGGCGTCATTCCGCAGGTCGTGCTCAACAACCTGTATAAGTACACCTCGCTGCAGACGACTTTTGGCGCCAACAACTTGGCGCTCGTCAATGGCGTTCCCAAATGCCTGAGCCTGCGCGAGATGCTGCAGCACTACATCGACCACCAGGTCGACGTCGTCACCCGCCGCACTCGCTTTGACCTTAAGAAGGCCCAGGCGCGTGCCCATATCCTCGAGGGCTACTTGATGGCTCTCGACCATATCGACGAGGTCATCAGCATTATCCGTTCCTCGCAGACCGACTCCGAGGCAAGCGGCCGCCTGATCGAGCGCTTTGGCTTTACGCCCGAGCAGACCACGGCCATCCTCGAGATGAAGCTGCGCCGCCTGACTGGCCTGGAGCGCGACAAGATCCAGGAAGAGCTGGACGGTCTGCGCCGCGCCATTGCCTACTACGAGGACCTGCTGGCGCATGAGGAGAAGATCCTGGGCGTCATCAAGGAGGAGATGCGTGAGATTTCGAAAAAGTTCGGCGACAAACGCCGCACCGAGATCAGCCATGTCGAAAAGGATCTGGATGTCGAGGACCTCATCGCCGACGAGGACATGGTCGTGACCATCACCCACACCGGCTACGTGAAGCGCATCCCGGTGGCTGCCTACCGCGCCCAGAAGCGCGGCGGCAAGGGCGTGTCGGGCGTCAACCTTAAAGAGGACGACGTCATCGACGAGATGTTTATCGCATCCACGCACGAGTACGTGCTGTTCTTCTCGAGCAAGGGCAAGGTCTACCGCCTGAAGGTACACGAGCTGCCGGTGGGTACGCGCCAGGCGCGTGGCACCGCGATCGTCAACCTGCTGCCCTTTGAGGAAGGCGAGAAGATCGCGAGCGTCATCAGCTGCCGCGAGTTCCCCGCC
Organism: Collinsella sp. CLA-ER-H9; assembly: GCF_040092295.1. Taxonomy (NCBI): domain Bacteria; kingdom Bacillati; phylum Actinomycetota; class Coriobacteriia; order Coriobacteriales; family Coriobacteriaceae; genus Collinsella; species Collinsella sp. CLA-ER-H9. Next base: position 371,576 of record NZ_JBBNLV010000001.1, on the reverse strand, counting down.
GACGAGTACCTGATGTTTGCCACCAAGAGCGGCATGGTCAAGAAGACCGTGATGAGCGCTTACGACCGCAGCCGCCGTGATGGCCTGATCGCCATCAATCTGAGAGACGACGACGCGCTGCTCGCCGTGCGCCGTGTGCGCGAGGGCGACAAGATCATCCTGGCCACCACTGCGGGCAAGGCGATCATGTTCCCCGAGGACCAGGTTCGCGCCACGGGACGCGACACCAGCGGCGTTCGCGGTATTAGCATGAAGGACGGCGTGAGCGTTTTGGGTATGGAGGTTACCAACGGCAACGGCGACCTGTTTGTCATCACCGAGCGCGGCTACGGCAAGCGCACGCCGGTCGCGGACTATCCGGAGCAGAACCGCGGCGGTCAGGGCGTCTACACCATCCAGATGACCGAGCGTAAGGGGAACCTCGCGGCCATGAAGACGGTGGGTCCGCAGCACGAGCTGTTCATCGTGACGGAAGGCGCGACGGTCATTCGCGTCAAGACCGATGAGATTAGCCAGACCGGCCGAGCCACCCAGGGCGTCAAGATGATGACCGTCGACGACAACGACCGCGTATGCGCCGTAGCCCGCATGACAGCCGCCAAGGAGAAGCCCGAAGGCGAAGCCACAGAAGATGGCTCTGCCCCCGAAGAAACCCCAGTCGATCTAGGCGATGGCAACGACATGCCAGAAGATCTCCTTGACGAGTAAGAGGCCCTAGCTGGTAGAAAATATCAGACCCCATATATCGGCGGTCGGCGCACTGCGCGTCAACAACTTTTTTGAAAACCTCGGGACTCGCGTTCGCCCCGGCCGCACGGCGGCATGTGAAGTCGATCGCGAGTTCCGCACGAGCCAGAGAGCACTTAATGTGCTCTCTGCGCGAGTTAGGACTGTCCGAGCAGGCGACTTCACATGCCGCCGTGCGGCCGGGGCGAACACCCTCCAAAGATTTTCAAAAAAGTTGTTGACGCGCGCGTAACGACTCGTCTAATATATCCCTTGCGCGATGGACCTGTAGCTCAGTTGGTTAGAGCGTCCGGCTGATAACCGGGAGGTCACAAGTTCGAATCTTGTCAGGTCCACCACTTTCTTTCGCAATAAACACCCCAGCGAGAGCCGAGTCGCCGCTGGGGTGTTTATTACTGTCTCCGTGGGGGTTTAGCTCAGCTGGGAGAGCGCGGGCTTTGCAAGCCTGAGGTCAGGGGTTCGATCCCCCTAACCTCCACCATGATGGACCTGTAGCTCAGTTGGTTAGAGCGTCCGGCTGATAACCGGGAGGTCACAAGTTCGAATCTTGTCAGGTCCACCATAAAAACTGTGAAGAGCCTCGAGGCATGGCCTCGGGGCTTTTTTCTTGTGTGTGATAAAACTCATTTTGGTTTTGTGTGCTGTGCGAAAGATTGGGTAGTATAGCTATTCAATGCGGCGAAGGCGCCGCGTGTTAACCGCTACGTACCGGAGGTGTTCCATGGTTCGTGTCGACATAGAGACCATCGTCATGGCCGCCGGTCCCGTGCCATCGCTTATCGTACTTCGCGAGCGCTGCAGCAAATCGGACTCCCCTGCGCCACTGCGCTCCCTTTCTATCCAAACTGGTTCCTTTGAGGCTGCGGCTATTAGCCGTGGTATCGACAGCGGTCGTGCCGAGCGCCCGATTGCCCATGACCTGCTGCTCGATACGCTTGATGCCCTGGATGCAAAACTCGAGCGCATCGAGATTGTCCGTGCCGAGCCTCCCGTGTTCTACGCGACGGTCGTCGTTTTGGCCGACGGCAGTGAGCATAGGATCGATGCGCGTCCGAGCGATGCCATCGCCCTCGCCGTGCGCAGCAATGCTCCCATGTTTGTTGAGGACGACATCATGAACCGCCTGGGGACCGTCTCTCCGGTTGCCGAGGAAATCGATGACGAGCAGGAATTTGAGAAGTTCGACGAGTTCGTCCATACGCTCTCGCCCGATGATTTTTAAATGACGAGTAGCCATGAGACTGAGTGTGCACTGATGGGTCGCGGCGTTTCAGCCGAGGCCGCCGCCATTGCCCGCGAGGCCCAGATGCGCTCGGAGGCATCCGAGGCCGCACGCATTGCCTGTGTGACGCAGGCCCGCACACTTCGCGAGCGCCGTGCCTCCTTTATCAAGATGGTTGCCGTCTCCGCACTTGTCGCAGCAATCTCCTCGCGCCTTCGTGGTACAGTTGGTGCGCTTGGGTTTTCGATTTCGACGGGCTTGGTCATCTGGGGCGTGGTCGATGCCGTGATGCTGACCAACCAGATCAAGGTACTCGATAAGCGCGCCGCCGATATGATGCGCGCCCGCGACGCCGCCGCCAAGATCGCTGCCGAGGCACAAGAGATGTAACGACGCCGGACTCGATGGGAAGGTCTAAAAATGGCACAGGATATGCAGGACGCCGGAAACGTCTCCGCCGAGCTCGACGCCATGGTGTGCGACCTCATCGGGGCATTTTTAGACGATCTGGCCGCTGGTGAGAACCCCGGCGTTGTCGTTGCGATCGAAGACGCCGCGTCCAACCGCTATCTGGCGGCACTCGACGAGGACGGCGAGGAGGCATGCCTCGAGGCTGCCACCAACTTTATCTCCGAGCACAAGATGGGCCTTAAGGACGAGGGCCTGGGTCGCATCGCCCGTTACGCCATCGGCTACACCGGTTGTGTCGAGATCGATGGCGGCTACCATGACGCCCTGCTTGTGAGTTTCTTTGAGACGACGCTCGAGAGCGGCTTTTCGGCATACGTACTGTACGAGGGTGTGGGCGCCGGCGATGGTTTTATGTGGAGCGACCCTGAACCTGCAGGCGAGGAAACCCCTCTTATCTAAAATCGCTAAAATAAACGAGTTTTCGGTAAAAGGCTCAAAATTCCCGCCGAGCGTTGTGTTGCTGGGCGGGTCGCATACGCGTGCCGGTTGTATATAGATAGAAGATAGGGGAACTACATGCGCGTAGACAATCTGAGGAACATCGCCATCATCGCTCACGTCGACCACGGCAAGACGACGATGGTCGACAAGCTCCTGCGTGCCACGGACGCCTTCCGTGCCAACCAGCAGGTCGAGGACCGCGTCCTGGATTCTAACGACCAGGAGCGCGAGCGCGGCATTACGATTCTCGCCAAGAACATCTCTATCGAGTACAAGGACGTTAAGATCAACGTCATCGACACCCCGGGCCACGCTGACTTTGGCGGCGAGGTCGAGCGCGTGCTGCGTATGGCCGACGGCGCCCTGCTGCTGGTCGATGCCTTTGAGGGCCCCATGCCCCAGACCCGCTTCGTGCTGCGTCACGCCATCGACACCGGCCTCAAGATCATGATCGTCATCAACAAGATCGACCGTCCGGGCGCCAACCCCGAGAAGGCCTACAACGACTGCCTGGACCTTATGGCCGACCTGGGCGCCACCGACGACCAGCTTGAGTTCGCCATGGAACACGTGGTCTACGCCAGCGCCATGAATGGCTTTGCCCGCCTTGACCCCAACGACGGCAACATGGACATGTATCCGCTGCTCGATATGATCATTGACGACATGCCCGCGCCCGAGGTTGACGAGAACGCCCCGCTGGCCATGCAATGTGTGACCATCGACCACTCCAACTTCGTTGGCCGCATCGGTATCGGTCGCGTGTACTCCGGCACCATTCACCAGGGCGATCAGATCCTGGTCGTCAAGAACGACGGTTCTAGCGCTACCGCTACCGTCAAGCAGCTCTTTACTTTCGACTACCTGGGTCGCACCGAGTGCCAGGAAGTCGGCGCCGGTGACATCGCCGCCGTCGTGGGCATCGACCGCACCGATATCGGCGATGTCTACACCGATCCCGAGAACCCCGTTGAGCTCGAACCCATCGAGATCGACCCGCCGACCCTGTCCATCGTCTTTGAGGCTTCGACCTCCCCGCTCGTCGGCCGCGACGGCGACATCGTGGGTGCCCGTCAGCTCAAGGAGCGCCTGTTCAACGAGGCCGAGAACAACGTGACCATGAAGATCGAGGAGCTCGAGGACAAGAGCGGCGTCGAGGTCTCGGGCCGCGGCATTCTGCACCTGTCCGTCCTGATGGAGTCCATGCGTCGCGAGGGCTTTGAGTTCCAGGTCGGCCGTCCCCGCGTTCTGTTTAAGAAGGACGAGAACGGCAATAAGCTGGAGCCCGTCGAGCAGGCCGTCGTCGAGTGCCCGGACGAGTACTCGGGCAAGGTCGTTGAGGTCTTCGGCACCTCCGGCGGCATCATGACGAGCATGGATACCTCGGGTATCGTGACGCACCTCGAGTTTAAGATCCCGACCCGCGGCATCATGGGTCTTAAGAACCGCATCATGAACGTCACTCACGGCGAGGGCGTGTTCTACCACACCTTCCTGGAGTACGGCCCCTATGCCGGCGAGATCGGCAACCGCCAGAACGGCGCCATGATCTCCATGACCACCGAGAAGGCCGTTGCCTACGCTCTGGGCACGCTGCAGGAGCGCGGCCAGCTGTTTGTTGAGCCGGGTACCGAGTGCTACGAGGGCATGATCGTGGGCGAGCGCAGCAAGGCCGGCGACATGGTCGTCAACATCGCCCGTACCAAGAACCTGGGCAACCAGCGTTCCTCGACCTCCGATATCTCCGTCCAGCTGGTGCCGCCCCGCACCTTCTCGCTGGAGGAGGCGCTGGAGTACATCGCCGACGACGAGCTGGTGGAGATCACTCCCAAGAACATCCGCCTGCGCAAGCGTCTGCTCAATGCTACCGACCGCAAGAAGGCCGCAGTCCGCGCCGGTCAGGTCAACAAATAAGCGCCGAGCTTTATAGCGACTAACAAGAAAGGGCGCCGACCATCGCGGTCGGTGCCCTTTTTGGTGCACAGGGATTGAGTTGGTCTGCACCACCGCAAAGGTGTCTGTCCCCTTTGTGGTGGTTGACGGCTAGGCGGAAGGAAGGCCCGGAGTATTGGCGGCCTGCTGCGGCTTGAGGCGGGCGTTGCGCCAGATGATCTGGATGACGTAGCCGAGCGTAAAGACGAAGGCTACGCCGCTGACAAAGCTGCCCATAAGGGGAAGTGCCGTGAGTGCGCCCGCGGCGATACCGCCCACGGCGGCCATGGCGTAGCGGTTCTGGCTGTGTCCGATCATGCGTGCGATCGCGGTGCCCGTAAACGCCGCCGAGACCAGAGCGATACCGATCACGGCGCACATGAGAGCTCCGGCGAGTGACAGACCTGCAATCGAGATGATGAGTAACAGGACGGCGGGAACGGCGGCCACCGTGCCCAAAAGACCGCTCACCCACAGAGGGGTAGGTCGTTGACGAAGCATGCCGGCGGCGCTGGCGGTCGCGCGCGGAAAGACGAGCTCGAGGAGGATCGCGACAAAGCAGGTGGAAAGCGCCGCGGCGACGATGCCGCCGATGGTGTCGTTAATCGTTGAGGTGTTCTCGTTCTCGGTACGGTCGATCTTGAGGGCTCCGACCTGAGCGCCCTCGGCCCGCTCGGGGTCCTCGGAAACATGCGCGCTCACGGTGCCGGTGATGCGGGCGTTTTTGCCCAAGACGAGCTTGTCGGCCCAAACCTCGACATCGCCCTCGACGGTGCCGTCGATGGTCACCGTATCGCCTGCAAGTGCTGCCGACTTGGTGGAGCCTCGCAGGGCAACAGTATCGCCCATCGCGTAAAAACAGTTGGCGGTGCTACCGGTGTTGAGCACGACGTGCTGACCGGCTACCGTCACGCTGCCATCGATTGCGGTTTTGGAGATATCGATGGTGCGCGCCGCCAGGCGAATGGCGCCGCCTACGGTGCAGTCGCGAATCGATAGGCTGTCGCCTGCCGCGATAATATCGCGGCCGATGGAGGCATCGTCCAGGTTAAGGCTTTGGCCAGCCCAGTACAGGTCGCCCGCGACGCCAGACGGATTTGAGTCAGCTTCGGTTGCGAGTACGTTGCCCGCGGTGTCTGTGCCGGCGAACGACGCCGTGGGAAGTACGGTCAGCGCAAGCGCAATCAGTACGAATAGGAGGGCGATGCGGGCCTGCGCTTTGTGGCGCTTGGTCGACGGTTCTAGGTTGCAAGGCATAGTGAATCCTTCGTTAGATACTCGGCGTATATCTAACAGGGTACCCAACGTGCGAGCGCTCTAAAAGAACCTCTCGGTTGCATTTCGAAAGGTCGTGCCGTGCTATCTACTTTTTGCGATGTAAAAAGTGCGCGATGTCTTCTTCGGTGGGGCTTTTGATGTCAAAGCGCAGCGAGAGCCAGCGCAGACCCATGGTCACGATAACGCATACGACCAGCGCGGCGACATTGCTGACCAAGCCACTCATGACGAGGCTTACATAGCTTGCCGATCCGGCGATGGCCGCGATGGCATAAAAGTTGGTGCGTTGGAAAATGCCCGGAACCACGCCCATAAAGCCGTCGCGCAGCATGCCGCCGCCCACCGCGGTGAAAAAGCCCATCATGATGCAAACGACGGGTGCAAATCCGTAGACCAGTGCCTTGTCTGCGCCGGTTGCCGCATAGATGCCGACCGAGATGATGTCGAGCAGGGGGATGAGTTTGTCGGGCTTATCGACGATTGCCGGGAAGATGTAAATGATGGCCGCCGTGGCGATGGAGAGCGGCAGCGCCATTGGCTGGTTGAGGATGTAGACGTTGCCGACCTGGAGTGTCATGTCGCGCAAAAGACCGCCGCCCAGACCGCAGACTACCGCGAGTGCGACCGCGCCCACCAGGTCGAGCTTGTGTTCGCGCGCAACCAGCACACCCGAGATCGATGCAGCGACAACGGCGAACATCTCGAGCCAAAATGGGATAGCGACCATGGCATCCGAGGCATGTGAGGTAACGGTTGTGGCGGCGACGACGGGCAAGATGGGGTCCTTTGAGTTGCGGGTTTGGACAATGCCCGTACATAGTACATGTTCGGCGCCTATTGCGACCCTATTGCTCGGCAAACGGTCGGGACTGGGTACGGTCATAGGGCCCAAGCATGTACATCACCCTCCAAAGATGTCGAAAAATATCGTTTTTGGGGGGTGATGTACGTGTTTGGGGATCTGGGTTGATGCTGAATGCGATGGGGGCGTGGCTGAATAGGAGGGATGTCTAAATTTTGAGCGGAGCTCAAAATTTATTCGGTTGGCTTGCGCCGACCGCGCTGCGCTAAAAACGCGCCACCGGCGCGTTTTCTTTACGCTTTGCGCCCTGGCGGGTTCGAACCCCTCCTTCTTCGCCGTATTTGCTTGTTAGGGACTCAAAACAAAAAAGCCCCCATTCCCGGGAGCTTTCTCAACCAAAATGGCGGAGGAGGAGGGATTCGAACCCTCGTGACCTTATACAGGCCAAACGGTTTTCGAGACCGCCGCATTCAACCACTCTGCCACCCCTCCGCGTGGGGTAAAAACAAAGCAGGCACTAAGGCCTGCTTTGGAATTAACTGGCGGAGAGTCAGGGATTTGAACCCTGGAGACGCTTTTGACGCCTACACGATTTCCAATCGTGCTCCTTCGGCCACTCGGACAACTCTCCGTTAAATGCGAAAGTCAGTATACACGAGGAATCGAAAAGTGCAAACAGAAAACTTGGCATTTTTTAAAGCGCTCGCTCCGCACCCGTATCCGGCATGTGCCAGATGAGTACTAAAAAAGCATCCTGACCAGCCAGATCCCGCTCGATGATCTGTTCAAAATAGGTATTCATGAATGACGTGGCAGCGAATTTAAAAATTTTGAGGCAATCGATTGAACCGGTGGTATGCATTTCGTGACCACAACCCTGCAATCGGCGACCTGCGGTTTGACTCAGGTTGTCCTCGCCGCAGCGTATCTTGCTATCGAATTCGTCAAGCTCTTGGTCAGCATTTGGTTGGAATACGCATGAAGAGCCGTGTAAGCATGGGTATATGTGGAGGTCATGAGGTTGTAGCTGCATATTCTTGCAGCCTGGGAGGTTGAAAGATATTATTACCAAGTCTTTTCCTGCTTCAGGCGCACCTTCACGACCTGAAGCCACATTTGCCCAGAGGAGGTGACAATATGAAGGCTTATGAACTGCTGTTCTTTGTTGACCCGTCGCTCGACCCCGAGACTCGTCTCGCTGTTATGAAGCGTATCGATACCACGATCGCTGAGGGCGCTGGCAAGGTCGACTCCGTTGACGAGTGGGGCAAGCGCAAGCTCGCCTACGAGATCAACGACCTCACCGATGGTGACTACACCCTCATCAACTTCCACGCAGATCCTACCCAGATCGCCGAGCTTGATCGCGTCCTGCGCATCACCGACGCTGTGGTCCGCCACATGATCGTCCGTCGCGACGACCAGGAGTAAGACTGTCGTTTTGGACTGGGCTTGTGCCCCAAGAGGAAGTAGTGAGTTATGAGCATCAATCGAGTGAACATCACCGGTAACCTCACCCGCGATCCCGAGCTGCGCGCCACCGCCGGCGGAACCCAGGTTCTGTCCTTTGGCGTCGCCGTGAACGATCGTCGCCGCAACGCGCAGACTGGCGAGTGGGAGGACTATCCCAACTTTGTCGACTGCACTATGTTCGGCACCCGCGCCGAGGCCGTGAGCCGTTTCCTGGCAAAGGGAAACAAGGTCGCGATCGAGGGCAAGCTGCGCTACAGCTCTTGGGAGCGCGACGGTCAGCGCAGGAGCAAGCTTGAGGTCATCGTCGATGAGATCGAGTTTATGAGCTCCCGTGGTGGCCAGGGTGGCTACGATCAGGGCGGTTACGCCCCCGCAGCTCCCGCGCCCGCAGCGCGTCCTGCCGCACCGGTGGCTACGCCGCCCGCGGTCGACGTCTACGATGAGGACATCCCGTTCTAAGGGTTGTTCACCTATTTTTGAGTGAGAGGCGGCTTCGGCTCGCCGAAGTTGCCAAACGAAAGGTATTTTGACATGGCTAATGATTATTCTGCACGTCAGCCGCGTCGTAAGTACTGCCAGTTCTGCAAGGAGAACACTGAGTTCATCGACTATAAGGACACTCAGCTTCTCCGTAAGTACATGACCGACCGTGGCAAGATCAAGCCCCGTCGCGTCACTGGCGCTTGCACGCAGCATCAGCATGACATCGCCAACGCCATCAAGCGCGCCCGCGAGATGGCTCTCCTGCCGTACACCGTCCCCGTGGTTTCCTCTCGTGGCAACCGCGACCGCGGCTAAGAAGGGAGACGCATCATGAAGGTTATTCTTCTCGATGAGATCAAGGGCAAGGGCGGCGAGGGTGACGTCGTAGAGGTCGCTCAGGGTTACGCTGAGAACTTCCTGTTCCCCAAGAAGCTCGCTGTTGCCGCCACCAAGGGCAACCTCAAGCAGCTTGACGAGCGTCGCAACAACATCGCCAAGCGCGAGGCCGTCCGTCTGGCTACCGCCAACGAGACCAAGGCTGCCTTCGAGGGCAAGCAGGTCACCGTTGACGTCAAGGTTGGCGACGAGGGCATCCTCTTTGGCTCCGTTACCGCCGCTATGATCGCTGACGCCATCAAGGATCAGCTCGGTATGGACATCGACCGCAAGCGCGTCGAGCTCGGTAAGCCCATCAAGGTTGCCGGTGCCCACACCGTTGCTATCTCGCTGTACCGCGAGATCAAGGCCGAGGTTGTCGTTCTCGTCGGCGTTACCGCCGAGGAGCTCGCTGCCGAGGCTGAGGTTGAGGAGACCGCTGAGGTCGCCGAGGCCGAGACCGCCGAGGTCGAGACCGAGGCTGCTGCCGAGTAGCATTTGCTGCAACGCAACAATCTTGTTCTAAGAAGGGCGCTCTGGGAGACCAGGGTGCCCTTTTATTTTTTGCGCTGGATGAGTGCCGCGGCGGTCATCGAGATGCGGCTCCGTGTATGGGACCGTTCATCCGTTTGGTTCGGTGATGATTGCCAAGGCGCGGCTCGATTTATAGCCGTGGCTGATACTATGGATGCTCGCAAGCGATATGAATGAGGATGCTCATGGCATATGACGATAGGGAGACGGGACTGACGGTCGAGGACCGCGGTTCCAAGTTGGGTCTCCCCCAAAACCAAGATGCAGAGGCCAACGTACTGGCCGCTATGCTGCTATCGCCCGAGGTGGTCGAAGAGGCCCAGGTCGAGCTGCAGCCCGATGACTTCTACCGGCCCATTCATAAGACCATCTATACCGCGATGGTCGATATGTACAACAGTCGCATCCCCATCGACTCCATCTCGCTGATCGATTACCTGCGAAGCATCAACAAGCTCGATGCCGTGGGCGGCGAGGCGTACATTTTGGAGCTGATGGGACAGACCCTGTCGCTCGTCAACTGGCAGCACCATGCCGCCATCGTGCGCCGCGACTCGATGCTGCGTGAGCTGATTGGCGCCACCAACGAGATCAACGCGCTGGCCTACAACGCCCCCACCGACACCAAAGAGGTCGTGGAGCTGGCCGAGAGCAAGCTGCTCAAGGTCACGGCGCGTGAGGTTAAGTCGAGCTACAAGACGCTGACCGAGTTTATGGTCGAGGCCTATAACGAGGCCGAGGAAGTGTGCAAGGCTGGCGGTCAGGCTGCAGGCGTGCCCACGGGCTTCCCGTCGCTCGACCGTATGCTCATGGGTTTCCGCGAAGGTCAGCTCATCATCATCGGCGCCCGCCCCGCCGTGGGTAAGACGTCGTTCGCCCTGAACTTGGCGCTCAACGCCGCCGCCGCGGGCTATACCGTCGGCTTCTTCTCGCTGGAGATGTCGGGCAAGGAAATTGCCCAGCGTCTGATTTGCGCCTATGCCATGATCTCGATCAGCGATTTCCGTACGGGCCGCATTAGTCCCGAGCAGTGGGCCAACATCAATGAGGCCACGCAGACGCTGTCCAAGCTCGATATTCTGATTGACGATACGCCCGGCACCACGGTGACCGAGATTCGCGCCAAGAGCCGCCGCATGCTCCATAACAAGGAGAAGGCCATCATCATCCTGGACTATTTGCAGCTGGTGAGTCCTCCGCCGGGACGTCGTTCCGAGAGCCGTACCGTCGAGGTCTCCGAGATGTCGCGTGGTCTGAAGATTATGGCCAAGGAGCTCAAGATTCCGCTGATCGCGCTGTCGCAGCTGTCGCGTCAGGTTGAATCCCGTACCGGCAAGCGCCCGCAGCTGTCCGACCTGCGTGAATCGGGCTCCATCGAGCAGGACGCCGATATCGTCATGTTCTTGGACCGATCCGCCGACGAGGCCGAGGCCTCGCGCGACGACCGACCCGACGAGGGCGTTACGCGTATCGTCGTGGCCAAGAACCGTTCGGGCCCGATTGGCGACGTCGACCTGATGTTCCTGCCGGCATCCACCAAGTTCTATGAGCTTGATGGGGCGCATACCGAGGAGTAGGACAGGCGCCCGTTGCACGGGTATACTGGGAATGTTTTGTGCTTCTGCGCGCTTGCGGTGCGCGGACAGTCCATGAATGTGAGGAGTAAACATGCCGTCAACCGTTTTGGTCGGTGCCCAGTGGGGCGATGAGGGCAAGGGTAAGATCTGCGACCTGGTCGCCGGCGACTTTGATGCCGTCGTGCGCTACTCGGGCGGCAACAACGCCGGCCACACCATCGTCGTCAACGGCAAGAAGTACGGCCTGCACCAGGTGCCCTCCGGCATCATGTATTCCGACCACGTGTCGGTAATCGGTAACGGCTGCATCGTCAACCCCAAGGTTGTCCTTGAGGAGATCGACATGTTCGAGGCCGATGGCATCACCACCAAGAATCTCAAGATCAGCGGCAACGCGCATGTCATCATGCCGTACCACATCGATCTGGATGGCGCCTTTGAGCAGAAGCTCGGCAAGAAGAACATCGGTACCACCAAGCGCGGCATCGGTCCGTGCTACCAGGACAAGATGGCCCGTATTGGCCTGCGTATGCAGGACATGCTGGATGAGGCGCTGTTCCGCGATAAGCTGGAGACCGCTCTTGCCCGCGTGAACCCCGAGCTGGAGCTCATCTACCACCTGCCCACCTACACCGTGGATCAGATTTGCGACGAGTACCTGCCTATGGCCGAGCGCCTGCGCCCCTACATCACCGAGACGAGCCTGCTGCTCAACAACATGATCGATGAGGGCAAGGATTTGCTGTTTGAGGGCGCCCAGGCGACGCTGCTCGACATCGATCACGGCACCTATCCGTACGTGACGTCTTCTAACTGCACCGCCGGCGGCGCCATTACCGGTTCCGGCGTCGGCATGAAGAACGTCGACCGCGTGCTGGGCGTCATGAAGGCCTACATCACCCGCGTCGGTTCGGGCCCCATGCCCACCGAGCTTTCCTATGAGTCCGAGGCCGGCCACACGCTGACCGAGGAGGGCTACGAGTACGGCGTGACCACCGGTCGCCGTCGTCGCTGCGGCTGGTTTGACGGCCCTATCGCCAACTATGCCTCGCGCGTCAACGGCCTTACCGACATCGCCGTGACCAAGCTCGACGTGCTTTCGGCCTTCGACACCATCAAGGTGTGCGTGGCCTACGACGTCGATGGCGAGCGCTACACGAGCGTGCCCGAGCATCAGGTGCGCTTTGAGCACGCCAAGCCCATCTACGAGGAGCTCCCTGGCTGGAAGTGCGACATCACCGGTTGCCGCAGCTTTGACGAGCTGCCGCAAGAGGCTCAGGACTATGTGGCGTTTATCGAGGATCTGGCACACACCCGCGTGACGTTTATTGGCGTTGGCGCTGGTCGCGAGCAGATCATCAACCGATTCTGGAAGTAATCGGGACTATTTGGTTATTGCGATATACCCCTTTGCAGCCCAAGCGGGCGGCCGAGGGGTATATTTGCTTGCAAAGGGCTCGCGTGGAGCGGGCCGTTAATCCATAGAGGAGGCACCCTTGAAGGCGGACACTCAAACCATCGACATCCTGTTGTTGGGCAGCGGCGGCCGTGAGCATGCTTTGGCAGCTAAGCTCGCAGCATCACCGCGCGCCGGCAAGCTCTACATCGCGCCGGGCAACGGCGGCACCGCGAGCTGCGGCGAGAACGTTGTTCTCGACGACTGCGATCCTGCGGCCGTGACGGCGTTTGCGCAGAGCCACGGATGCGGACTCGTGGTAATTGGCCCCGAGGCTCCGCTCGTGGCGGGCGTGGCCGACGCCGTGCGCGCGGCGGGTATTCCCTGCTTTGGCCCGGGTGCCGAGGGCGCCCAGATGGAGGGCTCCAAGCTGTTCTCCAAGCAGCTCATGGAGCGTGCGGGCATTCCGACGGCAGCCTATGGTTCGTTTACCGACGAGGCTTCGGCTCTTGCCTATGTGCGCGAGCAGGGCGCTCCGCTGGTCGTCAAGGCCGACGGCCTTGCCGCGGGCAAGGGCGTTATCGTGGCAACCGAGCTTTCGCAGGCCGAGGAGGCTGTGCGTGAGTGTTTTGGCGGCACCTTTGGCGATGCCGGCAACACGGTGGTCATCGAGGAGATGCTGACCGGCCCCGAGTGCTCGCTGCTGGCCTTTACCGACGGTAAGACCGTGCGTCCCATGGCCACCTCGCAGGATCACAAGCGTGCGCTCGAGGGCGACAAGGGCCCCAACACGGGCGGCATGGGCGTCTACAGCCCGGTGCCCATCGTGACCGACGAGGAGCACGCCATCATGGTGAAGGTCATGGAGCAGACCGTGGCCGAGCTTGCTGCCGAGGGTATCGACTACCGCGGCTGCCTGTACGGTGGCTTTATGCTCACGCCTGCCGGTCCCAAGGTACTGGAGTTCAATGCCCGCTTTGGTGATCCCGAGACTCAGGTCGTGCTGCCGCGCCTTAAGAATGACCTGGTCGAGGTCATGCTGGCTTGTGCCAACTGCGAGCTCGATCAGATTGAGCTCGACTGGCGTGACGAGTGGGCCGTGGCCGTTGTCCTGACGAGCGCGGGCTATCCCGGCAGCTACGAGAAGGGCAAGGTCATCACCGGTATCGCCGACGCCGAGGCCATGGAGAACGTGACCGTGTACCACGCGGGCACTGCCGTGGTGGACGGCCAGCTCGTGACCAATGGTGGCCGCGTGCTTGCCGTGACCGCGCTGGGCGACACGTTCGAGAACGCTCGCAACCTTGCCTACGAGGCCTGCGAGAAGATTGATTTTGAGGGCAAGACCCTGCGTCACGACATCGGCCTGCGCGCGCTGCGCGGCCGCGACGCCTGGGATGCCTAAAATCCGAGAGGAATGAGACGGATGGACGAGAAGAACGAAGAACTCGTGGACGCGCAGATCGTCGAGGAGGACAGCCGCATGTATGGGCACGCCGAGGGCGAGCCTGGTGGCGAGGTCGCTGACGAGCCGGCGCTGGTGCTGGGCGACGACGACCCGCACGATGCCGAGCTGCACGAGAAGATTCTTTCGGAGGAGTGCGCCTGGAAGGGCAAGATCCTCGACGTCCACCGTCTTGAGGTTGAGCTGCCCAACGGTCGCCGCAGCGCCCGCGATATCGTTCGCCATCCGGGTGCGGCGGCCGTTGTGGCGCTGACCGAGAGCGGCAAGATCGTACTGGTGCGTCAGTACCGCACCGCCATCGACCGCGTGACGGTCGAGATTCCCGCCGGCAAGCTCGATCCAGGCGAGGACCCGCTCGATTGCGCCAAACGCGAGCTGCATGAGGAGACGGGCTTTAGGGCCGGTCGCATTCGCTTTTTGACGTCCATTGTCACGTCCTGTGGTTTTTGCGACGAGATCATTCACATCTACTTGGCTACCAGGCTCGAGTTTGATGCGCCCAACCCCGATGATGACGAGTTTGTCAACGTGGACCTGGTGCCGCTGCACGAGCTGATCGACGCCGTGCTCGACGGCAAGATCGAAGACGCCAAGACCGTCGTGGGCGCTCTTGCCTGCGACAGTATCGCTCACCGACTAGGCGGGGCAGAGCTCTAGGTTACGCGGTTTTACCAAACCGCGTAACGAGTCGACGCTGCAAACGCCCCTAAGCGGCAATCTGCCTTTCAATCGTCGCTCGCGTACCGAAGTACGCGTCGCTCCTCTTTCAAGGCACCTTGCTCGCTTAGGGACGTTTTCGCTGACGCTGCCAGAACATCGGCGTTATGCTTGTTGGGACGCTTTGTTTTCAGCCTGACCGGTTCAACCGGATTTCTCACGCTATTTATTTCTCTTCGAGGATTGCATGTTTAAAAGGTTTCTCTCGTATTACGAGCCCCAGATGGGGCTTTTTGTTGCTGATACTGTTTGTGCTCTGGTGCTTGCCGCCATTGACCTGGCGTTCCCCATTATCCTGCGCAATTTGACCGGTGGGCTGTTTACTCAGGGTCAGGCTGTCATTATGCAGGCGCTCGGCATGATCGCGGTGGGCTTGGTGCTGATGTATGCCGTCCGCTGCGCCTGCCGCTATTTTGTGAGCTATTGGGGTCACGTGATGGGCGCGCGTATGGAGTCCAAAATGCGCGAGGACCTGTTTGACCAGTATGAGCGCTTTAGCTTTGCGTACTTTGACCGCAACAGCTCGGGCGACATGATGAGCCGCGTGGTCAACGACCTGTTCGATATCTGCGAGGCGGCGCATCACGTGCCCGAGTGGATCATCATCTGCGGCATCGAGATTATCGGCTCGTTTGTGATCCTCTTTACCATCGCCCCGGTGCTGGCGCTCGCCATGGCCGTGGTGACGGCGGCGTTTGCGGTCATCATGTTTTGGCAGAACATGCGCATGCGCGAGGTCTTTAGCGACAACCGCAAAAAGATCAGCGGCATCAATGCGCAGCTGCAGGATTCGCTGGCGGGCATGCGCGTGGTCAAGAGCTTTGCCAATGAGGAGACCGAACGTTTCAAGTTCCGCGCCTCCAACAATCGCTATCTTTCGTCCAAGGAGAACATGTATCACGCCATGGGCGTCTATACCGCGACGTATGGCCTGCTCTCGGGTGTGCTCTATGTGATCGTGGTGCTGCTGGGCGGTTGGCTGGTTGCCCAAGGCCAGCTGCAGGCAGTCGATATGGCAACCTTCGCGCTCTACATTTCGCTGTTCTGCACGCCGCTCGAGACACTCGTCAATTCGGCCGAAATGTATCAGAAGGCTATCGCCGGCTTTAAGCGTATGGACGAGGTACTCTCGACCGCGCCGGATATCCAGGACAAGCCGGGCGCCACGGATCTGCAGGTGACTGCCGGCGCCGTGGAGTATCACGACGTGTGCTTTAACTACGAGGATGTTGAGCTGGGCGAGGGCGATGCCGACGAGCGTCCCGTTATCGACCATATGGATCTGTCTATCAAGCCCGGGCAGACCATCGCTTTGGTTGGCCCTTCGGGCGGTGGCAAATCGACGACCTGTTCGCTGCTGCCGCGCTTTTATGACGTGGCCGCCGGATCCATTAGCATCGACGGCCAGGACGTGCGCGATGTGACGCAGCAGAGCCTGCGTCGCGCCATCGGCCTGGTGCAGCAGGATGTCTATCTGTTTGATGGCACGATTGGCGAGAACATCGCCTACGGCAAGCCGGGCGCTACGGCAGGAGAGATCGCCGAGGCCGCCCGTCGCGCCAACATCGATGCCTTTATCGAGTCGCTTCCACAGGGCTATGACACGGTCGTGGGCGAGCGCGGCAGCCGTCTTTCGGGCGGACAGAAACAGCGCGTTGCCATCGCGCGTGTGTTTCTCAAGAATCCCAAAATCTTGATCTTGGACGAGGCGACGAGTGCTTTGGATAACGAGAGCGAGGAGGCGGTCCAGGAGTCGCTCGAAGAGCTGGCACGCGGCCGCACCACGATTATCATCGCCCACCGTCTCTCGACCATTAAACACGCCGATGAGATTGCGACCGTTGAGCATGGTCGCGTTGTGGAACGTGGCACGCACGAGGAGCTTCTCGCCCGTGGCGGCACCTATGCCCGTTACTATCGAATGCAGTTCGAAGGTGCGCGTGCGCACGAGCTCGACTGATTGATATGACAGGAAGTTTATGGCTGACAAGAACCCTTTGACTCCGGAAGAAGTGACGGAGTTATTCTCCGAAATCGATGCATCCGGTGTCTTGGATCCCACGCTTGCCAAAAAGCGCACCGAGCGCATGCGCGAGAAGGAGGCGGCGGCCAAGCGCGGTGACAAAGCGGCGCTAGCGCAGCTGCGCAGCGAGGACCGCGCGAGCCAGGCAAAACATATCGACCCGCTGTCCGAGGACGATCCTTCGGGTTCGCAGGTGAGTCATACCATTACGAAGACCGCGATGGCCGTGGTCATTGGTATTTTGGTGCTGATCGTGGGCATGCAGATTGGCTACGGCGTGATGCGTCGCCTGAACACCGCCAACCTGTCCGAGAGCGTTTCGGTCGATACCGTTTCGACGGCGCTGAAGGGCGGCCTTGAGTGGGGCAACGGCTTTACGCAGTTCCCGCTCGACTTTACCGTCGATGAAGCCGATGAGCGTACGGGCACGGTCGAGGTGACGGTGTTGGACACATCGTCTGCCAACGAGCTCGAGCTGCTGTCCAACGGGCAGATTCAGGCCGCGGCGCTTGCGACCAACGCGTTGCTCAACGATAAGATCGACCGCGTGGTGTATAACGTTCACGCCTATATCGACGAGGATAGCAACATTCAGCACGATTCCTTCTTTGGCATGTTTCCCGCCCAGGGCCACCAGAGCGCCATCCTGACGTTCGTGTGGACCAAGAGCTCATCCAACGCTACGAGTATCGACTGGAAGATGCG
Organism: Collinsella sp. CLA-ER-H9; assembly: GCF_040092295.1. Taxonomy (NCBI): domain Bacteria; kingdom Bacillati; phylum Actinomycetota; class Coriobacteriia; order Coriobacteriales; family Coriobacteriaceae; genus Collinsella; species Collinsella sp. CLA-ER-H9. Next base: position 353,935 of record NZ_JBBNLV010000001.1, on the reverse strand, counting down.
CATCGTGAGTATGGATGACACCATCGCCGAGCGCATTCAGAAGCAGGTGAACTCGGTGTCGTCGTTGATTGAGGACCCGGTGGTGAGCCAGACCAAGATTGACGAGGAAAAGGCCGAACGTGACCTGGAGCATCGTCTGCATGGCCGCGAGATTTTCCGCGGCGGCAAGCCCGATCGCACACCGTCCGAACTGCTGGAGCAGGACAAGATAAAATAAGACGCCATCATCCCGCGTGAGCCACAAGCCCCGCGGGATGATTTTTCCGGGACGGGGATTAAAAAATCATTATGCATAGAAAGTCATAATTATCATTTCGTAAACATTTCGATGAAATTAACGCCATGAGGCATGCTTGCGGTTACAATACCGCGAGGCCTAACTACACACCTTTAAGCCGGTCCTGTGAGACCGGGAAGGAGAATTATGGCGAACAACCATACCGCGGGCGCTGCCGCCCGCACCTTCGCGCCCAGCGAGCTTTGCCAGCGTATGCTGGCCAAAACCAGCAAGGGCGCCTGCGGTCCCTGTATCCTGTATCTTGAGGATGGGACCATTTTTTATGGACGTGCATGCGGCGCCGAGGGCACCGCGACCGGCGAAGTCTGCTTCAACACCTCGCTTGAGGGCTACTTTGAGGTCATGACCGACCCGAGTTATGCCGGCCAAATTGTAACCATGACCTATCCGCAGATCGGCAATTACGGTATCGACGAGACCGATGTCCAGTCGGCCTTCCCCGGCGACGCCGTGCGCCCTGCGAGCGCTCCGGCTATGCGCGGCATGATCGTTCGCGACATGTGCGCCACGCCTTCTAACTGGCGCTCGGCCGTCAGCGTGCCGGAGTACCTGCGCGCTCACGGCATCGTCGCTATCGAGGGTGTCGACACCCGCGCTCTGGTGCGCCATCTGCGCGACAATGGTTCCAAGATGGGCATTATCTCGACAGAGATCTTCGACGTCGACGAGCTCGCCGAGCGTCTGGACGCAGCGCCCACGCTGGTGGGCGAGAACCTGGTCAAGACCGTGAGCTGTCCCGCGCCTCACGAGTTCGTGGCCGCCGACCTGCCTGCCACGCATGGCTTTGCGCTTGTGGCTGCCGCTCCTGCCCGTCACAAAGTGGTCGCCTACGACTGCGGTGTGAAGCGCGGTATTCTGGAGGGCCTGGTCCGTGCCGGCTGCGACCTCACCGTCGTGCCGTGGGATACGCCCGCCCAGCAGGTGCTCGACATGAATCCTGATGGCGTCTTTTTGTCCAACGGCCCCGGCGACCCCGATGCCGTGGTGGAGACCTACGAGCAGGTGCAGCAGCTGATCGGCAAGGTGCCGGTCTTTGGTATTTGCCTGGGTCACCAGATGATCAGCTTGGCCTGCGGCGCCCAAATGGAAAAGCTTAAATTCGGTCACCGTGGCGGTAACCAGCCGGTTATGAATCTGGTGAGCCGTCGCGTGGAGATCACCGCGCAAAACCACGGCTTTGGCCTGCTGTTCCCCAGTCTGGGCAAACTGATTCCGGAGCTTTCCGGCGGCGAAACCGAGCATGCGGCCGATGGCGACCTGCGCGCCTGGGTGCGTCGCGGCGTCGCGCCGGTCGTGATGAACGAGCGCTTTGGTCGCATTCGCCTGACACATGTGAACCTCAACGACGGCACCGCCGAGGGCATCCAGCTGCTCGACGCCCCGTGTTTCTCGGTCCAGTACCACCCCGAGGCTTCGCCCGGCCCCACCGATGCCCACTATCTCTTTACCGCCTTTACGCGACTCATGGACGGCGAGGAGAACTACCTGGACATCGACACCGCGAAGGACCGCCTCGCCGGCTGGAATTTCGCCGAGTCCGAGAACGCTGCGACCGAGGAGAACTAACATGCCTAAACGTACTGACATCAAGCGCATCCTCGTTATTGGTTCGGGCCCCATCGTTATTGGCCAGGCCTGCGAGTTCGACTACTCCGGCGCCCAGGCCTGCAAGGTGCTCAAGGAGGATGGCTTTGAGGTCATCCTGGTCAACTCCAATCCGGCGACCATCATGACCGACCCGGGCTTGGCCGACCGCACCTATGTTGAGCCTATCACCGCCGAGTTTATCGAGCGCGTGATCAAGAAAGAGCGCCCGGACGCGCTGCTGCCCACGCTGGGCGGCCAGACCGGTCTGAACGCCGCCGTCGAGCTGGCAAAGGACGGCACGCTCGACAAGTACGGCGTCGAGATGATCGGCTGCGACCTGGCCGCTATCGAGCGCGGCGAGGACCGCAAACTCTTTAACGAGGCCATGGCCGAGATCGGCCTGGAGGTCGCGCGCTCGGGCTATGCCTACAGCGTGGCCGACGCCGAGGCTATCGCCGAGCGCGTGGGATATCCCTGCGTACTGCGCCCGAGCTTTACCCTCGGTGGCGCCGGCGGCGGCATCGCGCATACCCACGAGGAGCTCGTCTCCATCGTGAGCCAGGGCCTTGAGCTCTCGCCTGCCCATGAGGTGCTGGTCGAGGAGTCCATCGAGGGTTGGAAAGAGTATGAGATGGAGGTCATGCGCGACCACGCCGGCAACGGCATCATCGTGTGCTCCATCGAGAACCTCGACCCCATGGGCGTGCATACCGGTGACTCCATCACCGTGGCGCCGGCGCAGACCCTCTCCGACCTTGAGTATCAGCGCATGCGTGTCGCCTCGCTCGCTATCTTGGAGAAGATCGGCGTCGAGACCGGTGGCTCTAACGTGCAGTTTGCCGTGAACCCCCAGACCGGCCGCCTGATTGTCATCGAGATGAACCCGCGCGTGAGCCGTTCGTCCGCACTGGCCTCCAAGGCCACGGGCTTCCCCATCGCCAAGGCCGCCGCTCGCCTGGCCGTGGGCTACACGCTCGACGAGATCGTCAACGACATCACCAAGGCAACGCCCGCCTGCTTTGAGCCCACGATCGACTACTGTGTGGTCAAGGTGCCGCGCTTTGCCTTCGAGAAGTTTAAGGGTACCGACCCCACGCTCACCACGCGCATGAAGGCCGTGGGCGAGATTATGGCGATCGGCCGCACCTTTGAGGAGGCCTTCGGCAAGGCCATGCGCTCACTGGAGGACGGTCACCAGGGCATCTGCGCCGGTGGCAAGGAGGGTGCCGACAAGCTGAGCGACGATGAGCTCGCTCAGGCCGTGGCAACCCCGACCGAGCACCGCATCTTCTTTGTGGTCGAGGCCCTGCGCCGTGGCTGGGACATCGCCCACATCCATGCCATCTGCGGTATCGATCCGTGGTACCTCAACCGTATCAACGACATGGTGCAGGTCCAGGAGAGCATCCGCGGCCTGCGTGTGGAGGATATCGACGCCGACGCGATGCGCCTGCTCAAGCAGTACGGCACGAGCGACGCCGAGATTGCCGCGCTGACCGGCTCGGACGAGCGCTTTGTGCGCGCCTATCGCAAGGGTCTGGGCGTGGTTCCCAGCATGAAGACGGTCGATACCTGCGCTGCGGAGTTTTCGAGCGCCACGGAGTACCACTACAAGACGTACGAGAACATCTACCGCACGAGCCCGGATGCCAAGAAGTGCGTGGCTCCCGACGAGACCACGCCGGCGGACAAGCCCAAGGCGATGATCCTGGGCGCCGGCCCCAACCGCATTGGCCAAGGTATCGAGTTCGATTACTGCTGCGTGCACGCGAGCTACGCACTGGCGGCTCGCGGCTTCGAGACCATCATGGTCAACTGCAACCCCGAGACCGTTTCGACTGACTACGACACCTCGGACCGCTTGTACTTTGAGCCGCTCACCTACGAGGACGTCATGGACGTTATCGATGTCGAGTGCCCCGACGGCGTCGTGGTGACGCTCGGCGGCCAGACTCCGCTTAAGCTGGCGCGCATGCTCGAGGAGAGCGGCGTGAACATTATGGGCACCAAGCCCGATGCCATCGACTTTGCCGAGGACCGCGAGCGCTTCGCCGCTCTGCTCGACAAGCTGGGCATCATGTACCCGCCGGCGGGCCAGGCCACCTCGTTTGAGGAGGCCGAGGCCGTGGCCGCGCACATCGGCTATCCGCTGCTGGTGCGCCCGAGCTATGTGCTGGGCGGCCGCGGCATGATGATCGCCTACGATGCCGAGCATCTGCGCGATTACATGGCCGAGGCTGCGCGCATTAGCCCCGACTACCCGGTGTACCTGGACCGCTTCCTGGAGGGTGCGATCGAGTCCGACGTCGACGCCCTGTGCGATGGCGAAGAGGTATACATCGGCGGCATCCTGGAGCATATCGAGGAAGCCGGTATTCACTCCGGCGACTCCGCGACCTGCATCCCGCCGTTCAGCTTTAGCGAGAGCCTGCAGGCGAAGCTCCGCGAGACCACGCGCCGCATCGCGATGGCGCTGGGAGTCCGCGGTCTGGTCAACGTGCAATATGCCATCAAGGGCGAGACCGTCTACGTGATCGAGGCCAACCCGCGCGCCAGCCGTACCGTGCCGTTTATCTCCAAGGCCACCGGCGTGCCGCTGGCCAAATGCGCGGCGCGCATCATGGCAGGCGATTCCATCGCGAGCTTGGGCCTGCCGAGCGACGAACGTCAGCTGGACTGGTTCTGCATGAAGGAAGCCGTCATGCCCTGGGGACGTTTCCCGGGCGCCGACGTCATCTTGGGGCCCGAGATGAAGTCGACGGGCGAGGTCATGGGTATCGCTAAGAGCTATCCCGAGGCATACGCCAAGACGCAGCTGGCGATCGACTACAAGCTGCCCGACCCGAGCGCCGGCAAGGTATTCATCAGCGTGTGCGACCGCGACAAGCGCCACATCCTTTCGGTCGCGCGTATCCTGCGTTACCTGGGCTTTGACATCTGCTCCACCGAGGGTACGGCGCGCGTGCTGCGTGGAGGCAACGTGACGTGCGAGATCGTGGAGAAGATTAGCGGCCCGCACGACGGCGAGCGCCCCAACATCGGCGACCTCATCGCCGATGGCAAGATCGCGGTGATCATCAACACGCCGTACGGTCCGGGCTCGCGCGGCGACGGCTATCTGTTGCGTACCGAGGCGGTGCGCCGCGGCGTGACTTGCGTGACCGCGATGTCTGCGGCCAACACGTACGTGAGTGCCATCGAGGCCGTGCGCGAGGACCAGCAGGGTCACGGCAGCGCCAACGACATGGGCATGGACGTCATCGCCCTGCAGGACCTGCCGCAGTACACGGTGTAGTGTGACCTGGTCGGCCGGGGCGGGAGGGGCCGAGATTTCCCCCTTTCGCTCCGGCTGCAAGCAGAGTCGCTCAGTGGGAAACTCGGCCCCCTCCGCCCCGGCCTACGGTGACTCGGCTGCACCGTGTGCTGCCGAAGGAGCTTTGCGCGATGACTAGGGCTGAAGAAAAAAGAGAGTGTGGGCAGAGCCCACGTTTTGTATGGGGTCCTCCGGTGAATTGCATTCACCGGAGGACCTTTTTGTGGCTGGCTGAGAGTGCCGCTGAACTAACTGTCCACCACCCTCCGTCAACCTCTCATTCCAAACCAAATCAGCCAACGTACGTCATGGCAATCTCCGGTAGGTCGCAGGGCGGCGGTCGAGCTTTTCTCTCGGGAAACTTCGCGAAGCCCAGTTCCCGAGGGAAAGGTATGGTCTGTGTAATACCAGATAAACAGTACATTTTTGCTAGATTGGTATTTGACTGAAGAACCAATTGGTATGGCTTATTAAGCCTACCTTGCCGTTGACGCTCATTTTACTGCCGTTGGTGGACTTCCGAACTTGGTTGCGCAAGTGCTCCCATATATTATATGACCTAGTAGGTGGCTATCTGGTTACTACCAGTTGGCCCCTTGGTAACGGGTGGCCCCATTGTGCGGAATGTACCGAACATCCCCGTTTGATACGTTTTCCCATGCTGCCGGGGGGGGGCGTCCTCGGCATGTCGGAAGAAAGGAGCCCAGGTGCGCAGGAATTCCATTTTTACGAAACGGTGGGTGAAGGGAAGCGCGGTCCTCGTTGCCACTGCAGCGACGCTCGTGTTTGCCAATCCCCAGCAGGCGATTGCCACGCCACTCAAGGGCGTCGACTCAGCGACCGTGTCCCAGTCTGCCTCGAATGTCGTCGACATCGATTTCGCTGACGGCATCAAGGGCCGTATTACGTTCCTCGAGGACGGTATTTTCCGTTATAACGTCGACCCCAAGGGTGAGTTTTCCGATTACGCCACACCGCGCAGTAAGTCCCACACGGCTAAAATCCAGGCTCAGCCCGATACCTCGGACACCTACAGCAAGCCGAGCGCGACGGTTGCCGACAAGGGCGACACTATCGAGATCACCGGCGGAAAGGCGACCGTGATCCTGGACAAGGCGACTGGCAAGATGAGTATCAAGTCAGGCGACCGTGTCGTGGTTTCCGAGTCCGCGTCCCTCGACCTTGATAAGAAGGGTACCGTCCAGACGCTCGCCAAGGAGAAGTCCGAGAACTTCTTTGGCGGCGGCACCCAGAACGGACGCTTCCTGCACACCAACCAGACCATCGCCATCTCCAACACGAACAACTGGACTGATGGCGGCGTTGCCTCGCCCAACCCGTTTTATTGGACGAGTGACGGCTACGGCGTACTCCGAAACACGTTTGCAGAGGGTTCCTACGACTTCGGTTCCACGGACTCATCGACGGTCACGACTTTGCACAGCGAGAATGAGTTTGATGCCTACTACTTCGTGGCGACCAACGAGGGCGCTTCGAACGTGGCAACCGAGATGCTGCAGGACTACTACAAGGTGACCGGTAACCCGGTACTGCTGCCCGAGTACGGGTTCTACCTTGGTCATCTTAATGCCTATAACCGTGATGGCTGGTCAACGACCTCGGGTCAAAAGAAGTGGGAGACCAAGGGCAGCAAGTCCTCGAGCGAGAAGGGCGACGTTAAGTACGAGTCTGGCATGTCGACGGGCTACAAGCTCGACGGCACACTTGCGGCCGAGACGCTCAACGGTGAGGGCCCTTCGGTTGATACCGAGAACATGAAAGCGACCGATTTCGACCGCCAGTTCTCTGCTCGGCAGGTTATCGATGACTACGAGGACAACGACATGCCGCTCGGTTGGTTCCTGCCGAACGACGGCTACGGCGCCGGCTATGGCCAGAACGGTTACTACAAGACCGGCGGCGTCAACTCCGACGGAGCGAGCTCGGCCGACCGTCTTAACGCTGTGCGTGCCAATGTCGACAACCTTAAGAAGTTCACCGAGTATGCCAACTCCAAGGGTGTGAGCACGGGCTTGTGGACCCAGTCCAACCTTGAGCCCGACAGCAACCCTGAGACCCCGTGGCATCTGCTTCGCGACTTCGACGCCGAGGTCAAGACGGGAGGCATCACTACCCTTAAGACCGACGTTGCCTGGGTTGGATCTGGCTACTCCTTTGGTCTTAATGGCATCAAGACAGCTTATGACACGGTGACGACCGGCGCTAACAAGCGCCCCAACATCATCACGCTCGATGGTTGGGCCGGCACGCAGCGCTTTGGTGGCATTTGGACCGGCGACCAGTATGGCGGTAACTGGGAGTACATTCGCTTCCATATCCCCACGTATATCGGTCAGAGTCTTTCGGGCAACCCCAACATCGGCTCCGACATGGATGGCATCTTTGGCGGCGACCCCATCATCTCTGCGCGTGACTACCAGTGGAAGACGTTCACGCCCTCTATGCTTGACATGGACGGTTGGGGCACCTACCGTAAATCGCCCATGACGCACGGCGATCCCTACACAGGCATCTCGCGCTTCTACCTCAAGCTCAAGGCGCAGCTCATGCCCTATATCTACACGAGCGCGGCCTCGGCGGCCAACATCGACACGGGTAACGGCGATGCCGGCCTGCCCATGATCCGCGCCATGCTGCTTTCCGACAACTCCGAGTACGCCGCAAGCACTTCGACGCAGTACCAGTATATGTTCGGTGAGAACTTCCTAGTGGCACCGGTGTATCAGGATACCCAGGCAGACGAGAACGGCAACGACATTCGCAATGGGATTTACCTCCCCAACTACGGCACCGACGAGAATCCCACCATCTGGATCGATTACTTCTCGGGTAAGCAGTATCGCGGCGGCCAGGTTCTCAACAACTACGAGGCTCCGCTTTGGAAGCTGCCGCTGTTTGTGAAGGCCAACGCTATCGTGCCGATGTACGCCGAGAACAACAACCCCGAGGCCGTGAGCGACACCAACACCAAGGGTACCGACCGCAGCCAGCGTATCGTCGAGTTCTTCGCCACCGAGGGCGACGGCACCTTTACGCAGTACGAGGACGACGGCTCCTCCATCGAGAACAACACGACTGAGGACGATTCCTACGGCACGATCGACAATATCTCCTACGGTGAGCATGTGAGCACCGTCTACAGCTCCAAGGCCGCAGGCGGCACCGCGACCTTTACCGCCGAGGCCTCGCAGGGCGGCTACAACGGCTACGACTCCAACCGCACCACGACCTTCGTGGCCAATGTGTCCGCCAAGCCCACGAGCGTTGTCGCCAAGAACGGCGGATCCGCACTCAACGTGGTTGAGGTCGACTCGCAGGAGACCTTTGACGCCGCGACCCCCGAGGCCGGCCAGGCGGTCTACTTCTACAGCGAGACCCCCAACCTCAACCACTACGGCAGCGATGCGGACGGCACCGAGGCCGAGCAGGGCGAGAGCTTCAACAACACCAAGATCACCACGAACCCCAAGGTCTACGTCAAGTTCGCGAAGACCGATGTTGCTGCAGCGGCGCAGACGCTTGAGCTGGGCGGTTTCGTGAACGCCGACGCCACGCTCACAGCCGATCGCCTCAACGAGAACCTCTCCGCACCCACGAACCTTGCTGCCCCCGAGGACGCCACGACCCCAACGAGCATCAAGCTCACCTGGGGAAAGGTCGATGGTGCTACCTCCTACGACCTTAAGGTCGACGGCACTGTGTTTGCCGTGGGTGATGCGGCCGAGTTCACGCACACCGACCTCGCCTACAATAGCAAGCACACCTACCAGATTCGTTCGCGCAACGCCGAAGGTTACTCCGCCTGGAGCGATGTGCTCGAGGCGAACTCCGCACTCGATCCGTGGCGGAACGTCCCCGACGCCGAGGAAATCACCTGGGAGGGCTCACTTTACGGCAGCCATAAGGCCGAGCTCGCCTTCGACCATGAGTTCCAGTCGGGCGACGGCGGTTTCCACTCCGGTGGCAACGATCTGGGCAAGGCGCTTACCGTTGACTATGGACGCGCTTACAAGCTCGATAAGCTCGAGTACTATCCGCGCGATGACGCCGGCAACGGCACCGTGACCAAGATGCGTGTTGAGACGAGTCTCGATGGCGTCCACTGGACGAGCCAGGAGGTCGATTGGGCACGTTCCGCTGATTGTAAGACGGTAGCGTTTGACGGCACCGTGGCCGCCCGTTACGTGCGCATGACACCGCTCGCCTCGGTCGGCAATTTCTTCTCCGCGTCCGAGATTGCCATCTACAAGACCGACGGCACGGATGGCTTCGCCGTGGGCTCCAACCTCAACAAGGCCACGATCTCCGACGGAGACTACTCCAACATGAAGAACTATCTGGGCCTCGAGAATCGCGAGCCCGATACCCCGACGTTCGGTTCGCAGATCCGCGACCACTTCGCCGACCTCAACGATAACGGCGTTTACGACGTCTACGATTACTCGTTCACCATGGCGGGTCTTGACGGCGGCACTAAACAAAAGGGCAAGGTCGCAGGTTCGCTCGCGGTGATTCCGAGCAAGACCGAGGTCGAGGCCGGTGATGAGATCACCGTTGATGTCTATGCGGCCGACGCCAAGAACGTCAACGCCCTGGGCGCCCTCGTCAACTTCAAGAGCGACCAGTTCGAGTTTGTGTCCGAGAGCATCGCGCAGGACGGCTCGACTGCCGGCATGGAGAACCTGTCTCGCGAGAAGGTCCAGTTCGTGGACGGAACGCAGACTATCAATCTCGCCTTTGCCAACCGCGGCGATGGCAAGCTCTACAACGGTACTGGTGCGGTGGCGAGTTTCAAGCTCAAGGCCAAGACCGCCGGAAAGGTCGAACTGCCCTCGACATCTTGGCTTATCGGCCCGGCATGCGACGCACTTGAGTTTGCGAGCGACGGCACGGTGACGATGCCGGACGTTCCTCAGCCAACGGTCGCCGAGTACGCCCAGGATGCCTTCAACATCACGATGACCAACGATGAGCTCACGACCGACGACGGGACCAACGTCGAGAAACTTATCCAGCAGAAGAGCTATAACGCGCTGTTCGATAATAACGAGGGCGACAACGGCTTTGAGTTCCTGTGGAACTGGAGTGGCAACTGGGACAGCGAGGGTAAGCTACCGAGTTACGTGAAGCTTCCCACCACGATGACATTCGCATTTAAGACGCCGTCGAAACTCGATAGCGTCGAGGTCGTTAACCGCAACGGCGGCAACGGAACCGTACAGAAGATCAAGGCCGTCGTGACGTTCGAGGATGGCTCGATCCAAGAGTTCGCGGGCGGGGAGTACGATTCCTTCCTGGCTCGCTACGCCTTTGACCTCTCTGCCGAGAACAAGGGCAAGAAGGCGACCAAGGTCGAGGTCACGCCGCTTGAGGCATCGGGTGACCAGATGCTCACACTGCGTGAGGTCAACTTCAACTACACGCAGGGTGTCGAGGCCATCGAGGGTGTCGAGCTAGGCAAGAACCAGACCGAGTTCTTTGAAGGCGACATTACGCCCGTCGACGCCAAGGCTACGCCTGAGAGCGCTGGCTACCCCTATGTGACGGTCGAGAGCTCCGACCCCTCTGTGGTAAGCGTCTCCGCTGTTCAGGCTGGCGATAGCGTGAGCTACTACCTGCGTGCCAACAAGGCCGGCAAGGCAAAGATCACGGTGGCGTCGGTACTCGACCCCTCCAAGACCGCATCCTATGAGGTCGAGGTCAAGGCTGGTGTCGATACCTCTGCGCTCGTGGCAGCGCTTTCCAAGGCCGCGGGCTACAGCGAGTCCGTCTACACCAAGGATTCCTATGCAGCTCTCACCACTGCGGTCGAGGCGGCTCGGAAGCTCCTCGACAGCGGCCAGGGCAGCTATAGCAAGAAGGATGTCGCAGACGCCACTGCCAAGATCGAGAAGGCAATCGACGGCCTCAAGATGCGCCCTGTCGATGAGAAGATCCTCATCAACACGCCCGAGAACCGCAAGAACGTCAAGGTGGCCGACTTCTCGAGTGAGGCCGACTACGAGGGCAGCAACGCCGTCAACGCTCTCGACGGCGACGAGCGGACGCTTTGGCACAGCGACTGGGCCCATGGGACCGGTATGCCCCAGTATCTGAGTGTCGACCTGGGCCGCGACTACGATCTCACCGACGTTACATTCCTGCCGCGCCAGGACGGCGGCACTAACGGCGATATCTTCGAGGCCGAGATACTGGTCTCCGACACTGCCGACGGCTATGAGATGGGCACCGCCGCGTCGATGGGTACGTTCGCCTTCGACAACGACGGCCGCGTGCTCACCGACCGTGGCGACTGGAAGCAGATGAGCTTTGGCGCCGCGCGCGGTCGCTACGTGACCGTCAAGGTGATTCACGCCGGCGGTGGCAACGTTGATGCCTACTGCAGCATGGCGGAGCTCAAGTTCTACGGTACGGCCGTCCCCGATCCGGTGGCGAAGGATGATCTCGCTACCGCGATCGAAAAGGTTGATGCCGAGGTTGCTGCCGGCGACCTCAAGGCCGGTGACTACACCGAGGCCTCCTGGACGGCGCTCGAGAACGCCCTGGCGAGCGCCCGCGCCATCTTGAGCGACGAGAAAGCCACGCAGGACGAGGTCGACCAGGCGCTCAGGGCGCTCGAGAGCGCCCGCGGCGCGCTCGAGAAGACCCCGGTGGCCCCGGTCGAGAAACCGACTAAGAAGCAGCTCAAGGCCCTGGTCAAGCAGGCGAAGGAGACTGACACTAGGGGCAAGACGGCCGAGTCTGTCAAGGCCCTGACGGATGCCATTACCTACGCCGAGGACGTCTTGGGTGCTGAGAATGCTTCCGACACCCAGCTCCAGGCGGCCTATGACCAGCTCAAGCTGGCTATTGAGAGCCTCAAGGATGCCGATTCCGGCAATCAGGGCGGCTCGGGCAACCAGGGTTCCGGCAATGGCTCGAACGGCGGCAACCAGGCGGGCAAGCCCGCAGGCGACAAGGCCCAGGGCAGCAAGAAGAACGGTTCGGCGATTCCCAATACCGGAGACCAGACGGCGGCGACCGTCGCGACCGTCGGTGGTCTTGGCGCCATCATCGCCGCGATCGGCGCTTTCTTCCATCGTCGCAGCAAGGCTAAGTAGCCCCAGCAACAGCTAAGCAAGCGTGCCCGCCGTCCCACCCAAGGACGGTGGGCACGCTTTTTGAATGTAGGCGGAAAGCTCCGACCCTTCGGCCTTAATCTCGCAAAGCGTTCCGTCTCCCGCCGAACACATCAGCATCGGCGGCTATACTTGAATTATTTGCAGTTAAGGGTCGCGGATTCGCCGCGTCACCGCTCTCAACAGGAGGTCTTTGTTTATGGCAGATCAAAAGCCGGTTGTCGGGATCATCATGGGTTCCAAGTCCGATCTGGGCGTTATGGAAGGCTGCACCGCCGAGCTCGAGGCACTGGGTGTGCCCTATGAGCTCGTGATCGCGAGCGCGCACCGCACGCCGGCGAAGGTCCACGAGTGGGCTTCGACTGCCGCCGATCGCGGTATCAAAGTGATTATCGCCGCCGCCGGCAAGGCCGCTCACCTGGGTGGTGTCGTGGCTGCCTTTACGCCGCTGCCGGTTATCGGCGTGCCTATGAAGACGAGTGACCTGGGCGGTATGGATTCGCTGCTGTCGATGGTGCAGATGCCTTCGGGCGTGCCCGTGGCCTGCGTTGCCATCAACGGTGCCAAGAACGCCGCCATCTATGCCACGCAGATTCTGGGTGCTTGCGACCCCGAGTACCGCAAGGTTATCGAGAAAATGAAGCAGGAGATGGCCGACGCCTAGGCGTTCCGCCGTTTCACCGCAGTATAAGGAGAGCCATGTCCGATTATCAGGGAAAACGATTCAAGGCTTCTCAGATTCCCGATCCGTCGAAGCCGGGTGCTGCCCATGCGGCACAGCAGGGTCGGACATCCTCTCCTCAGCAGCCGCGCGCGCCGCGTTCCGTAACGCCGACGTCCCATCGCCGTCAGGATACGCCTGCTGCTTATCGCCCTTCGTCATACAGTACGGCCAAGAAGTCACCTCGCTCTTCGGCGCATACCGCGCCATCGAGCTATACCGAGCCGCTGCGCAAAAAGCGCCGCTCCGTCATTCCCATTCTGCTCATCATCATTGGCATTGGCCTGATCGTTGCTGCGGCCGCCATCTTTATTAATGCCCAGATTGGCTACAAGCAGGCGAGCGAGTCGTATCAAAAAATCGAAAAGCAATATGTGAGCGACAAGGACGCCAGCGGCGTGCCGATTATCGACTTCAACGCGCTCGCCCAGACAAATCCCGAGGTTGTGGGTTGGATTTACGCGCCCGGCACCAACATCAACTACCCCGTGGTGCAGACCAACAACAACTCCAAGTACCTCAACACGCTGTTCGACGGTACGGCCAATGCCTCGGGAGCCATCTTCTTGGATAGCGACGACACCGCGCCGGGCATGGTGGATCAGCAGACCACGATTTACGGCCATCACATGAACGACGGTTCGATGTTCAACGTGATTTCGCGTACGACCGATCAGGCGACGTTCGACAGCATGGAATACGTGTACTACATCACGTGCGATGCGACGTATAAGTTGCGCCCGCTGGCGACCAAGGTGGTCGAGGACACGTATGCCAAGGCGCGCACGCCCAACTTTGAGGGCGATGACGGACTGAAGAATTACCTGTCCGAGATGCTCGACGGTGCCTCTGCCGTGGCGAGCGATGCCACCGACCGTGCCGCTTCGGCAACCAAGGTCGTAACGCTTGTGACCTGTCGCTCGCTGTCGCTGAGCAACACACGCGCCGTCATGGTGCTCACGCCGGTCGAGGAATAAAGTGTCCGGGAGCCCCGTCCCAAAAAGACTGCCCTGGAAATCAAAAGGAGAAATGATGTTTGAGAATGGCAAATCGATGCCTTCGGTTGATGCTTGGCTGCGCGAAGCCAAGGCCGATGTTTCGGCGGCTGATTGTGGGATGTACCTGACACACAACGGCGTGGTGCGCGCGACGCCCAAGGCCGAGGTGCGTGGGGTCGAGACCGATGGTGTGGCGCCTGGACATAAGGTGGGCGGCATGGCGTTTGGCTTCGATGCCGAAAAGGTGCAGGCCGCTATCGAGGCAACGCACGCGATGCCGGGTATCGGTTACGTGCGCGTGTGGTTGGCGAGTGGCGAGCTCGCCGTGGGCGACGACATCATGCTCGTGCTCATTGGCGGGGACATTCGCCCGCATGTGGTCGATGCGCTGCAGGCGCTCGTCGGTACCATCAAAAATGAGTGTGTGAGCGAGGTCGAGCGCGAGGCGTAGAGGCTTGCGTCGATAGAAGGCTCGTTTATAAAAATGCCCGCCGGTACGTGTGATACCGGCGGGCATTTTGTGTTTTGGGCGCGGTGGGCGCTACACGCGCGTCGCATCCTTGGGACTCATGGTCATGCTCTGGAAGCGGTTCTCCATGTAGTCGTTATCGAAATACTTGCCGTAGAACTGCGCGACGGGAATATCCGGCTCCGTGCCGTTGACGCGCTGGTACCAGTAGTCGAGCGACTGCAGCGTCATGACGCCGTCGACCAGCATAATGACGGTAAAGATGACGGTAGCCGAGTAGCGACTCTTCCACGGAATCATGTTGATGAGCTTGAGCAGCCTCGGCAACAGCAGCTTGATCCAGATAAGGCCACCCAGGCCCCACAGGCAGGCAAAGCCCGTGCAGGTGCGTCCGCCCGTAAGGACGGCGAGTGGGTCGGGCATGCCGAACAGCTTCATGTGCGAGTAGCTCCACGAGACCACGCCAAATGAGGTCTGCATAAACCAGCCCACGAACACCTCAAAGCTCGCGCCGAGCACAGCGCTTACCAGGAAAATGATGATGGGGTTCTTTTTATAGAAGCGGTTGAGCACCATGGTCATGAGTACGGCGCCAAAGCCATAGATGGGGCTGAAGGGACCAAACAGCATGCCGGCGCGGTTCTGGTAGACGCCCGGGTCGTCGACTGTCATATGCCAGATGTCCTCGGCGATCAGGCCGAGCACGCAGCAGACGAAGAATACCCAGAACAGGTTGAAGTAGTTGAGCTTGATGTAGCCCTCGCCGGTTTCATCGCGGCCGAGCATGCCCTCCGCCGCGGCGTCACGGTCGAGCATCTCCTGCAGGCGGCGCTGCAGTTCGCGCTCCTGGCGCAGCGTGGGGTCGACGGTTGCCGAAAGTGCAACGAGGATGCCGAGCTGGATCGCGGGACGCAGCAGGAAGGGCCCGATGCCCTGGAGCATCACGTCGACCAAAAGCTCGACGACGGTGAATGCAATAAGGATGTAGGACAGGCGGGCGGCGTTGCGGCGCTGGTTTTTGATAAGGTCCAGGCCAAAGATGATCAGGATGACGGCACTTGCCGCAGAGAGCATGATGCCGGCGACGATGAGTCCAACCGAGACCAGCATATTGTCGCCGAGCTTTTCGGCGGCGTTGCCGTTGATGAGCGCGGTGATGACCTGCCACATAAAGGCGCCGACCGACGGGAGTGTGCCCACGCCGGATAGGATGCACAGGACGGCGTACACCTTAATGATGAGGGGAATCTTCTTGACCTCCGTGGCGCTGGGGACGCTGGGGTCGAGTTCGTTTCGATCCATACAGAACCTTTCTCGCTTTGTCCTAGGCTACAAGGATACGCCGCCGACCTGCCAAAAGACAGGACGAACGTCCCAATTGCAACTTTGTAATCCCCAACGGTGGACGCGGCGGCCATCTGGGGGCGCGGGCGCTTGCACTGGACAGACCGATAAAATGTTTGGCCACAAAACGGATTATTAGCTCGGTGGGCTTTTAAAAAGCGCTGCTCATGCGCTGGGGAGCGCGTCGTGCCGTGCGTATAATAAGGCGGGTAACGCCAAATAACGAGGCTCTGAGGGGATGCCATGTCTCAAGAAACCATCCGCGCGGCCGAGCGTGCCACGGGACAGGTGACGACCATGTCGACGTATGATCCGGACTCCGACCAGCTGCATGAGGAATGCGGCATCTTTGGTGTGTGGGCACCCGATCGCGATGTGGCTCGGCTGACGTACTTTGGTCTGCGCGCGTTGCAGCATCGCGGCCAGGAATCGGCGGGAATCGCCGTGGGTGACGGCGGCACAGTTATGGTCCGCAAGGACCTGGGCCTGCTCGACCGCGTGTTCTCCAATGCCGACTTGTCGACGCTCTCCGGTCAGCTGGCCGTGGGCCATGTGCGCTACGGCACCGCCGGCGCCAAGAGCTGGGAAGCCTCTCAGCCGCACCTCTCTACCATCAATAGCGTCATTATCGCGCTCGCGCACAACGGCACCCTCGTCAACACCGACGAGCTGCGCCGCCAGCTGATCGAGCTGGGCGTGCCGTTCCTCTCCAACTCGGATTCCGAGGTCGCGACCAAACTCATCGGCTACTTTACTCAGCGTACGGGCCACCTGCGCGAGGGCATTCGCAAGACCATGGAGCTCGTGCGCGGCGGCTACGCCATGACGCTCATCAACGAGCAGGCGCTCTATGCATTCCGCGATCCGCACGGCATTCGCCCGCTGGTGCTGGGCAAGCTCGTGGACGAGGGCCTGGACCAGGCCGACGCCGCTTCTGTTTCGCAGCTGCCCTCGCAAGACGGTGCCTCGACGGTCGACTCCGCCGTCCATGTCACGCGCGCCGGCGGCTGGGTCGTTGCTTCCGAGACGTGCGCGCTCGATATCGTGGGCGCCGAGTATGTCCGTGATGTCCGCCCCGGCGAGATTTTGCGCATCAGCGCCGAGGGTCTGGTGTCCGAGCAGGGTGTGCCCGCAGCCGAAGAGTCCGCTAACTGCATCTTTGAGCAGGTCTACTTTGCCCGCCCCGACTCCATCATGAACGGCAAGAGCGTCTACGCCTGCCGCTACGACATGGGTCGTCAGTTGGCACACGAGGAGCCCGTCGAGGCCGACCTGGTCATCGGCGTGCCCGACTCCGGCCTGCCGCCCGCGGAGGGCTATTCGCACGAGAGCGGCATTCCCTTTGGCGAGGGCCTCATCAAGAATCGCTATGTGGGCCGTACGTTTATCGAGCCCACGCAGGAGCTGCGCGCCATGGGCGTGCGCATGAAGCTCAACCCGCTGCGCGACAACATCGAGGGCAAGCGCCTTGTCGTGATCGACGACTCCATCGTACGCGGCACCACCATGGTGCAGCTCGTCAAGATGCTGCGCAATGCCGGCGCCAAGGAGATTCACATCCGCATCAACTCGCCCGAGGTCATCTGGCCGTGCTTCTACGGTATCGATACCGACGTGCAGTCGCAGCTCATCAGCGCCAACAAGACGGTCGAGGAGATCTGCGAGTATATCGGCGCCGATTCGCTGGCCTTCCTTTCGGTTGAGGGCCTGCTGAAGGTCATGCCCAAGGGCGGCTACTGCGATGCATGCTTTACCGGCCGTTATCCCGTGGCGATTCCCGAGAGCTTTGGCCGCGACAAGTTTATGGAGGGCTTTAAGCCCCGTAACCTGGATAAGCCGCTGCACTTTGACGACGACGCCGTGGTCGAGAAATACGACGACCGCAGCTGGGAAGAGAAGCACGGCGAGGCCTAAAACCTGCCATTTGGGGACAGGCTTATTTTGGTAGGTTTTACCTGCTGTTTTGTTGATTGAGCGGCGCTCGTTGCTATGACGCGCGCCGAATCGAGGGCAACTATGAGCACCGTTTGGCGCCCGGGCGGCGGACGGTAGTGGGAGAGGAAGGCTCAGATGAGCGACAGCAAGCATGTGACGTATGAGGATGCCGGCGTCGATACCGCCGAGGGCGGCCGCGCCGTCGACGCGATTAAGCAAATGGTTAAGGACACCAACCGCCCCGAGGTCATCGGCGGTATCGGTGGCTTTGGTGGCCTGTTCTCGGCCGCCGCGCTTAAGGATATGGAAGACCCGATCCTGATCAGCGGTACCGACGGTGTGGGCACCAAGCTCGTGCTCGCCCAGATCATGGACCGTCACGAGACGGTGGGCCAGGACCTGGTCGCCATGTGCGTTAACGACATTTTGGCTTCGGGCGCCGAGCCGCTGTTCTTCCTGGACTACGTTGCCATCGGCCACATTGAGGCCGAGCACATGGCAAAGATCATCAAGGGCGTGGCCGATGGCTGCAAGCTCGCGGGCTGCGCGCTCGTGGGCGGCGAGATGGCCGAGCACCCCGGTGTCATGGCCCCCGCCGATTACGACCTCGCCGGCTTTACCGTGGGCGTCGTCGACCGTCCCAAGATGCTCGACCCCGCGAACGTCCGCCCCGGCGACGTGATTCTGGGCCTGCCTTCCACCGGCGTGCATTCCAACGGCTACTCGCTCGTGCGCAAAGTCGTTGGCGTTGACGGCATCAAGCCGGGCACGCCCGAGGCCGCTGCTAAGGCCGAGGAGCTGAGCCGCCCGCTCGAGGCCCTCGGCGGCGCATCGCTGGCCGACGCCCTGCTGGCCCCCACGCGCATCTACGTCAAGCCGATTCTGGAGCTGCTGCGCGGTGGCGCTCCGGTGCACGCGATTGCCCACATCACCGGCGGCGGTATTACCGAGAACCTCAACCGCGCGCTTGCCGACGACGTCGACGCTGTGGTCACCCGCAACGGCGCCGAGATGGGCTGGGATGTTCCGCCCGTCATCACCTACGTGTCGCGTCAGGCCGAGCTCGCGCCCAACGAGGCATGCAAGACCTTCAACATGGGCGTCGGCCTGTGCCTGATCGTCGCCCCCGAGGACGAGGCTGCCGTGACCGAGGCCCTGGTTGCGCTGGGCGAGAAGCCGTTCCGCGTGGGCGAGTGTGTCGAGGGTTCCGGTAAGGTCGTGTACTCCGATGAGCGCTAACGAGCAGATGGCTGCCGCCGAGGGCCTGGACTTTGTGCCCTATACCCGTCCGACCGGTACCGATACGGCTGAGCCGCTCAAGATCGGCGTGCTTATCAGCGGCTCCGGCACCAATCTGCAGGCGCTGATCGACCTAATCGCCGCGGATAAGCTCAATGCCTCAATTGAGCTTGTGGTGTCGAGCCGTCCTTCGGCCAAGGGTCTGCAGCGTGCCGAGCGTGCGGGTATCCAGACGCTTACGCTGTCCAAGGATGTCTATGCCGACCCCATCGCCGCCGACGAGATCATCGCGCACGAGCTGCTCGAGCGCGGCTGCGAGTATGTGGTCATGGCCGGCTACATGCGCATGGTGCATACGCCGCTGCTGGCGGCGTTTCCCAACCGCGTGGTCAACTTGCATCCGGCGCTGCTGCCGAGCTTTACCGGCGCGCATGCGATCGACGATGCCTTTGCGCGCGGCGTCAAGGTAACCGGTGTGACCGTGCATTTTGCCAACGAGATCTACGACAACGGCCCCATCATCGCCCAGCGCGCGCTGGCCGTTGAGGAAGGCTGGGATGTCGATACGCTCGAGGAGCACATCCACGCGATTGAGCACGTGCTGTATCCCGAGGTCGTGCAGATGCTCGCCGACGGCCGCGTCCACGTGTTGGAGAGCGGCAAGGTCGCAATTGATGCGCCGCGCGGCTAGTGGCGCACAGTACAATTTAGCCGAGTAGTCAGGGTGGTCATTGGCGCCAAGGCGCAAGTGGCCATCCTTTGTTTTAGGTAATCACCTGCGACGCTCTTCAATGACTAGTCGTTAAAGAACGTCGCAGGTGACAAGGTGAGAGAGGTGGGCCCATGGCGGATAACGAAGCATTGTTTACGCCTGAGCTGGTGTTTTTTGATTGGGAGTGCGCGACGCCGGATGAGGTGTTTGCGCGGCTCGAGGACGAGCTTGCACCTCGCGGCTACATTGCGCCCGGTTGGCTCGATGCCGTCCGCACGCGCGAGGACGTCTATCCCACGGGTCTTGCCATGCCGGCGGCCAACATCGCCATCCCGCACACCGATCCCGGATTTGTGGCTAAGCCCTATATCGCGGTGGTAAAGCCCGCGGCGCCCGTGGTGTTCAGCGCAATGGCGGGCATGGGTGCCCCCGTGCCGGCGCAGATCATCATCAATCTGGGCATCGCCGAGCCGGGCGGCCAGGTCGAGGCCCTGCAATCGCTTATGAATATCTTTATGGATGCCGACGCCGCAGCCGATGTGCTCGGCCAGACCATATGCCAGGGCATGGTCGACGCCATCCGTCGCCACTTTTAGGGCCGGCACTTGGGGATTGTTCCTAACTGCCGGCAGAAAAGGAATGTCCCTAACTGCCGACAGCCAGAACAGCCCCCTTTGCACCAAAATGGTGCAGATTAACCTGTCCCCCATGCACCAGGTGTGTCGCGGGGTCCGCGTTGTGACACAATGGCGTTTGTTCGATTCGTGATGCGAAAGGCCAACTATGGCAAACAAGAAAAAGAACTCCGAGGCCGCGCCGACGCCCGAGCAGCAGGCTCGCGCTGCCTCCAGCTCTCGTAAGAAGCAGCGCAAGACGTACGTGTCTAAGACCGTCAAGATCGTCCTGGTGGTTATCGGCGTGCTGGCAATGCTGCTTTCCGTCTCGGCCATGGCATGCTCCGGTCTCATGTCGCAGGCAGAGGATACCTCGAGCTACAAGCTTACCGGCGGTGTCGCCGCCACCATCAACGGCACCAACCTCACCGAGGACACCGTGACCAAGCAGATCATGAGCATGCGCACGTCCTACGGTTACACCAAGGACAAGGACTGGGCGCAGTATCTGGTCGACAACGACCTGACGCCCAAAAAGTACCGCAAGCAGCTCATCGATTCCTACACGCAGCAGATTCTGCTCCAGCAGGCGCAGAAGGAAAACGGCGTGACGGTGTCGGACGAGGAGGTCGAGAAGGCATGGAAGGACGCGTGCAAGAGCGCGGGCGGTGCCAAGGCCTTTAAGAAGACCCTTAAGACCTACGGCTATACCGAGGACACCTACAAGGACTCGCTCAAGGAGAACCTGGCACAGCAAAAGCTTAAGGACGCCGTGGCGCCCACCAGTAAGCCCAAGGACAGTGAGATCGTCGATTACATCAACGAGAACCTGTCTAACTACAACGATGCCCGCCGCTCGTCGAACATCCTGATCAAGGTTGATTCCGACGCATCTGACGAGGACAAGGCCGCCGCCAAGGCCAAGGCGCAGGAGTGCCTGGACAAAATCAACTCCGGCGAACTGAGCTTTGAGGACGCCGTGAAGCAGTATTCCGATGACACCGGCTCCAAGGAGAAGAAGGGCGATGTGGGCTGGGACAAGCTCACCACCTTCGTCGACAGCTACCAGGCGGCGCTCGAGGGACTCAACAAGGGCGATGTGAGCGACGTGATCGAGTCGACGTACGGTTACCACGTCATCAAGTGCACCGACTACTTCCATGTCGATAGCCAGGTCGATGACATCAAGCAGGTACCCAAGGACATCAAGAAGTATATTTCCAACGTGGTGAAGACGCAGGCGGCCAGCACTGCATACAGCGAGTGGCTGGAACAGTACAAGAAGGACGCCGACATCACCGTCAACCCCATGCCCAAGGACGTACCGTACAACGTCAGCCTGAAGGGCGTCACCAAGAGTTCGACCGACGATTCGTCGACGACTGAGTAATCATGGGGCGGTGCTCATGCGAGTGCCGCCCACACTATTAAGGAGGATTTGCAGATGACCAACGAAGAGCTGCAGCAGGAAATGATCGCCGCCATGAAGGCCAAGGATAAGGTTCGCCTGTCCATCATTCGCCAGGTCAAGGCCGAGGTGAAGAATATCGAGGTTAACGAGCGCCGCGACGTGACCGAGGAAGACGTCAACAACATGATCAAGCGTCTGATTAAGCAGACGAGCGAGACGCTGGAGATGTCCATTAAGGCCGGTACCGACCAGGACCGTACTGACAACCTGACCGAGCAGGTCAAGATTCTGGAGAGTCTGCTGCCCGCGCA
This sequence comes from Collinsella sp. CLA-ER-H9, assembly GCF_040092295.1. Taxonomy (NCBI): domain Bacteria; kingdom Bacillati; phylum Actinomycetota; class Coriobacteriia; order Coriobacteriales; family Coriobacteriaceae; genus Collinsella; species Collinsella sp. CLA-ER-H9. Next base: position 331,844 of record NZ_JBBNLV010000001.1, on the reverse strand, counting down.
GGTTTCGGGCGAGGAGCTCGAGGCCCTGATCGAGCAGGTCATCGCCGAGCTGGGCGCCACGTCCAAGAAGCAGATGGGCCAGGTCATGGGGGCACTCGGCAAGGCCACCGGCGGCAACTTCGATAAGCCTGCCGCGGCAAAGATCGTCGGCGCCAAACTCGCGTAATTTGTTACGCGGTTTTACCAAACCGCGTAACGGCTCGACGCTGCAAACCCGTACACGCGGCAATCAGACGTTCAATTTCAAGGGCGCGACCAGAAGGTCAGCGCCCTTTCATTTCACGTCACCTTGCTCGCGTGTACGGGTTTTCGCTGGCTTATGCTCAACAAGGGCGGTTGTATTATTTTGGCGCTCATTGGGGACAGACTTAAATGAGTGCTCAATGAGCGGGTACTCATTTAAGTCTGTCCCCAATGAGTGGGTGGAAGGTTGCGGGTTCTTTACGGGAATGTAGTGTGGGCTGCGGAAACGTGGTTCTTTCCGTACAATAGTTCAACTCGTGTAAACGCAGGGAAGGGACATTCATGGCAGACATGATCGAGATCAAGCATCTCAACAAGTACTTTGGCGACCTGCATGTGCTCAAAGATATCAATCTCACCGTCAAGCGCGGCGAGAAGCTCGTAATGATCGGGCCTTCCGGTTCGGGTAAGTCGACGCTCATCCGTTGCGTCGATTATCTGGAGGAGCCCACATCGGGCGAGGTCGTCATCGACGGTACGCCGCTCACCAAAAAGAATCACCTGGAGATGGCTCGCAAGTATAGTTCCATGGTGTTTCAGCAGTTCAACCTGTATCCCAACATGACGGTGCTGGGCAACCTGACGCTCGCGCCCATCAAGCTGCAAAAGAAGAGCAAGGAGGAGGCGACCGAGATCGCCATCGCCGCGCTCAAGCGCGTCGGCATGGCGCATAAGGCCGGCGAGTATCCGCAGAATCTCTCGGGCGGTCAGCAGCAGCGCATCGCCATCGCCCGTGCCCTGTGCACTAAGCAGCCCATCATCCTGTTTGACGAGCCGACCTCGGCGCTCGACCCCGAGATGGTCCAGGAGGTTCTGGACGTTATGATTGAGCTCGCGCAGGAGGACATCACCATGATCTGCGTGACGCACGAGATGGGCTTTGCGCGCCAGGTGGCCGACCGCGTCATCTTTATGGAGGACGGCCGCATCCTGGAGGAGGGCACGCCCGAGCACTTCTTCGATAACCCCGAGAACCCGCGCTGCCGCGAGTTCCTGTCCAAGATTCTGCACTAGGCGCGGTGATGGACATGACGGATATGACGAGGGCGGCCGTGTCGCGCCGCCACTTTTTGCAGCTGGCTGGCGCCGGTATGCTCGCTCTGACGGGGACCGCGCTTACCGGTTGCGGCAACTCCACCAGCAGCGAGGGCTCCGACAAGGGGTCCAAGCTTGCGACCATCAAGTCGCGTGGCCATCTGAATGCCGGCGTTAAGAAGGACGTTCCCGGCTACGGCTATTACGACACCGCCAAGGGCCGCTTTGAGGGCATGGAAGTCGATTTGTGCTACCAGATCGCCGCTGCCGTCTTTGGCGTGAGCTACAAGGAGGCCCGCGCCCAGGAGCTTGTCGAGTTTACCGACGTAACGCCCAAGACGCGCGGCCCGCTGATCGATAACGGCCAACTCGACGTGGTCGCGGCGACCTACACCATCACCGACGAGCGCAAGAAGAGCTGGGATTTCTCGACGCCGTACCGCACCGACTACGTGGGACTCATGGTCAAGAAGCGTTCGGGCTTTACCTCGATTGAGGATTTGGATGGCAAGGTCATCGGCGTGAGCCAGGGCGCCACCACGCAGAGCCTGATCGAGCAGATGATCAAGGACAACGGCTTTAGCTGCAAGCCCGAGTTTAGGGCCTTTAGTGGCTACCCCATCATCAAGAGTTCGCTCGACGCCGGCAATATCGACGTCTTTGCCATGGACCGCTCCACGCTGGCCGGCTATATGAACGAGACCGTTGAGTTGCTGCAGCCCGAGGTCAAGTTTGGCGAGCAGGGCTACGGCGTGGCGACCAAGAAGGGCTGCGACCTTTCCGCCGTGGTCGATCAGGTGATTTGCGATCGTCTGGCCGACGGCTGGCTCGAACAAGAGGTTAAGACCTGGGGTCTTGTATAGGCGCATCGTCCAAGGAAGGAATCAAATGCTCGAAGGATTATTTGACGCCGACCGTTGGTCGACGACATTTCAAAACATGGGGCCCTTCTGGGAGGGCTTTGGCGTGACGCTGCAGGTGGTCGTTGCCGGCCTGCTGCTGTCGCTGGTGCTGGGTACGCTGCTGGGCGTGTTCTCTACCACTCGCTCGCGCGTGCTGCGCGCCATAAGCCGCGTGTACGTGGAGTTTTACCAAAACACCCCGTTGCCCGTGCAGGTGCTCTTTATGTACATGGCCGGTCCGCAGTTTTTGCAGGCCATAACCGGTGCCGACCAGCCGGTGCGTATCGCGCCGTTCGTGCTGGGCTTCTTGGGTGTGGGTCTGTATCACGCGGCCTACATTTCGGAGGTCATCCGCACCGGTATCGAGGCGGTTCCGCGCGGTCAGATGGAGGCGGCCCAGAGCCAGGGCTTCACCCGTGCACAGGCGTACTGGTACATCGTGCTGCCCCAGACATTCAAGATCATTCTGCCGCCGCTGTGTAACCAGGCGCTCAACTTGGTCAAGAACACGTCGGTGCTCGCGCTTGTGGCCGGCGGCGATCTTATGTACCGTTCCGACAACTTTGTGAGTCTGTACGGTTACCTGCAGGGATACATCGTCTGCTGCCTTATGTACTTCATCATCTGCTTTCCGCTCGCCATGCTGGTGCAGTGGCTCGAGCGCCGCTCCAAGGAGCGTCCGCGCGGCGTGAGCCTGGCCGAGCTGGGGCTCGACAACGTAGAGGAGGCCTAGCGCATGGAAATCTTCAACGCGACCAACCTGCTCTACATTTGGGGCGGCTTTGTTAAGACGATCGAGATCTCGGCGCTGTCGATCTTTTTCTCGCTCATCTTTGGCACGGTGCTGGCGCTCGTTAAAAGCTATGCGCCCCGCCCGTTCCGTATTTTGGTGAGCGCCTATATCGAGCTGTTCCGTTGCACGCCGAACCTGCTGTGGATCCTGTTTATCTACTTTACGGTGCAGGGTTTGGACATTGTGATTTCGACCATCGCCTTCACGCTGTTTACCAGCGCTGTTATGGCCGAGATTGTGCGCGGTGGCCTCAACTCGATTCCGCGCGGCCAGTTTGAGGCAGCGCAGAGCCAGGGCTTCGGCTTCTTTGCCACCATGCGCTACATCATTCTGCCGCAGACGTTTAAGACGATCATTCCGGCGCTGTTTAGCCAGTGCACGACCGTCATTAAGGACAGCTCGTATCTTTCGGGCATTAACGTGGCCGAGCTCATGTACACGGCAAACGTCGTGATGGCCCACGCGATCGACCTGTCGCAGGTGCTTATGCTCTACGGCCTGGTGTTTGCGATGTACTTTGTGCTCAACTTTGGTATCTCGTTGCTGGTGAGAGCATACCAACGCCGCATCGTAGCCGCATAGCCTGGGTTTTCCTGGCACCCAACCTTGGCCTTCAAACCGTCGCTCGCGTACCAAAGTACGCGTCGCTCCTCTTTCAGGCCAATCTTGGGCACCAGGAAAACCCAGGTACGGTATCGTGGGAATAAGAGATAAACAGTCCTTTTCTCATGTGTTAGAAAGGAATCGCGATGAGCGATCTGGAGAATAAGAAGAATCCTGTGGTCATTACCATCGCGCGCGATTTTGGTGCCGAGGGTCACGAGATTGGCCGCATACTTGCCGACGAGTTGGGGATTCCCCTGTATGATAACGAGCTGCTGGTGCGCGCGTCGCTGCGTGCGGGCGAGTCACTCGACAAGATGGCTGCCTACGACGAGCGTCTGGCTGTGGAGAACATGGCGTTTCTGCCCGACCGCTACGATGCCCGTTCGTACTCGGACAAATTATTCCAAAAGATGAGCCAGGTGATCTTGGACCTGGGCGAGACCGAGAGCTGCATTATCGAGGGTCGTCTGTCCGATTATCTGCTGCGCAATAATCCCAACCATATTGCCGTGCTGGTGACCGCCCCCTTTGAGGACCGCGTCGAGATTGTGCGCAAAAAGCGTGGCCTTAATAAAAAGAAGGGCGCCAAGCTGGTCAAGCAGCAGCAGAAGGCGCGCGAGGCGTTCTATAAGCGCTACAGTGCCGGAAAGTGGAAGATGACGAGCGGCAAGGATATCGTCGTCAACCGCGCCAAGCTGGGCCGCGAAGGCTGCAAAGACGTCATAGCCGCTGCCTACCGCTACAAAGTGGCTCAACTCGAAGGCTAGCCGACCAAAAACCACCACAAAGGGTACAGGCACCTTTGTGGTGGTTTTTGTTTTAGGCCGAGGGGAAGGCCTTGGCGGCAGTGCCTATCCTCGGCTTTTGCATAGTCTCGATCTGTAACACCAAGCCAGCGAAAATGGCTCTAACTGTTACAGATTGAGATGAACCGTTCGGCCGTCAGCCCAACGTCTTGATCTGTAACACCAGGCGGCATATTTGGTCTCTAACTGTTACAGATTGAGATGCAGCGTGGCCGGCCGGCACAATATCTCAATCTGTAACAACTGCAGGGCTCAACGGACTCCAGCTGTTACAGATTGAGACAAAACGACCGACCAGGCCCCCAACCACCACAAAGGTGCCTGTCCCCATCGTGGTGGTTGGGCGGCCGGCATAGAAAAAGTCCCCGCCGGGCGTGTGCTCGACGGGGACTTTGCCGTTTTGGTGGCTAACGCTGAGGGTGATTACTCGCCCAGCAGGCTCTTGGTAATGGAGGCAGCGGCCTTCTTGCCGGCGCCCATCGCCAGAATGACCGTAGCGGCACCGGTGACGATGTCGCCGCCGGCCCAGATGCGGGGATCGGTGGTCTGGCCGGTCTCCTCGTCGGCAACGATGTAGCCCCACTTGTTGAGCTCCATCTTGCCGCCGATCTTCTTTGCGAAGGGGTTGGCGTTGGTGCCGATAGCCGAGATCGCGACGTCGCAGGGGATCTCCTCGATGGCGCCCTCGATGGGCACCGGGCGACGGCGGCCGGACTCGTCGGGCTCGCCGAGCTCCATCTTCTGGACCTTGACGGCGCACACGGAGCCGTCCTCGCCAGCGACAAACTCGAGCGGGGAGACGAGCGGCAGAACCTCGACGCCCTCGGCCTTAGCATGGTGCAGCTCGGCGCGACGGCAGGGCATCTCGTCCTCGGTACGGCGGTAAGCGATGATGGCGTGCTCGGCGCCCAGGCGCTTGGCGGTACGGACGGCGTCCATAGCCACGTTGCCGCCACCAAAGACGACGACGTTCTTGCCGTGCTTGGTGGGGGTGTCGTACTCGGGGAACTTGTTGGCCTTCATCAGGTTCACGCGGGTGAGGTACTCGTTCGCGAAGAAGACGTTGGGCAGGTTCTCGCCGGGGACGTTGAGGAACTTGGGCAGGCCAGCGCCGGTCGCCACGTAGATGGCGTCGAAGCCCTGCTCGAACAGTTCCTCGGCCGTGGCCATGTTGCCCACGACGGAGTTGTACTCAAACTTGACGCCCATGTCCTCCAGGCCGTCAATCTCGCGCTTGACGACCGCCTTGGGCAGACGGAACTCGGGGATGCCGTAGACCAGCACGCCGCCGCCGGTGAAGAAGGCCTCAAAGACGGTAACGTCAAAGCCGTTGCGGGCGAGCTCGCCGGCGCAGGTGATGCCGGACGGGCCAGAGCCGACGACGGCGACCTTCTTGCCGTTCTTGGGAGCCATCTTGGGCGTGGAAGCGAGCTCGGGGCGGTCACCCAGGAAGCGCTCGAGCTGGCCGATGGCCACGGGCTCGGACTTCTTACCACGGATGCACTTGCCCTCGCACTGGTTCTCCTGCGGGCAGACGCGACCGCAGATGGCGGGAAGCATAGAGTCCTCGCGGATGGTATCGAGAGCGCCGCCGAAGTCCTTCGCACGGATCTGCTCGATAAAGCGGGGGATGTTGATGTTGACGGGGCAGCCCTCAACACAGAACGGCTTCTTGCAGTTGAGGCAGCGCTCGGCCTCGGCCAGCGCCATCTCCTCGGTGAAGCCCTTGTCGACGGGGCGGAAGTCGCAGGCGCGCTCGGCAGCCGGCTCCTCGTTATCGGGGGTGCGGGGCGACTTCATATCGGCAACGAAACGACCGTTAACTAGTGGCATGCGCAGCTCTTTTCCTCATAGGCCTTGAGGGACTCGCCCTCTTCGGAACGGTAAGCGGCCTGGCGGGCACGAAGGTCATCCCAGTCGACTAGGGTGGCATCGAAGTCGGGGCCGTCGACGCAAGCGAACTTGGTCACGCCGCCCACCTCGACGCGGCAGCAGCCGCACATACCGGTGCCGTCAACCATGATGGGGTTGAGCGACGCGGTGATGGGGGTGTCGTACTTCTGGGCGGTGAGGGTCGAGAACTTCATCATCGGAACGGGGCCGACGCAGAAGACCTGGCTCACGGCCTTGTCCTGCAGCAGGCGCTCCAGCGGAGCGGTGACAACGCCCTGCTCGCCGTAGGAGCCGTCGTCAGTGGTGATGTGGATGTGGTCCTCGTCGAGGAGCTCGCGGAACTGGTCCTCCATAAGCAGGAGGTCCTTGGTGCGGGCGCCCATGATGGCGTGCACCTCGTGGCCGGTCTCGACCAGGTGCTTGGCGACCGGGAAGGCAATTGCCAGGCCGACGCCGCCGCCAATGACGGCGCAGGGGCCCTCGGCCATCTCGGTGGGAACGCCCAGCGGGCCCACGACGTCGCGCAGCGACTCGCCGGCCTCGTAGGTGGAAAGCATCTCGGTGGTCTTGCCGATCACCATGAAGATGAACTCGACCCAGCCCTCGTCACCGTTCCAGCCGGCCAGGGTAAACGGGACGCGCTCGCCCGTCTCGTTGGCGCGAACCATGAGGAACTGTCCAGCGTGCGCATGCTTGGCGATTGCGGGCGCCTCGATGCGGAACTTGAACACCTTCTCCGAGAACTGCGTCTTCTCCAGGATCTTATACATAGAACCCCTCTCTTGTTAGGGCCGCCGAACCGTGCCTCCACGGAAATGGACGGTAGCCCGAGTAAAACCGTACGCGCACAGGCGTTGTGCAGACATACGGTGCAAATTATACCCTCATGGACATGCTGTTTACGTGTGTCTTCGGCAGGCGGAAAAGTGACCTGCCAAAAAGGGACAGGTTTATTTCGGCAGGTTTTATCAGGCAAAACGGCAAAGGGGGCCGGCCTCGCGCATCGGTGAGGCCGGCCCCCTTTGGAGCGCTGCATATGTATTGCGGCACAGGGCTTATTGCGATGCGGCCGCCGCGGCGTTTTCGCATATAAAACCTGCCAAAATAAACATCCCTAAATGGTAGGTTTTAGTGCTTGCCGTTGGCGGAGGCGGCGCCGTTGACATGGTCGCGGGCATAGACCACGCCGTGCACGATCGCCAGGCCGGCGGCGTCGGCCGCGCGGGCGCAGGTGTCCTGGAAATCCTCGGCCTCGCGGGCGCGTAGCTGCTTGAGCACGTAGTCGGCGACGGCCATCTTGCCGGGAGGGTTGCCGATGCCGGTGCGGATGCGGCTGAAGTCGCGGCTGCCCATCTTGTCGATGATGGAGCGCAGACCGTTGTGGCCAGCATGGCCGCCGCCCACCTTAACGCGCACGTCGCCGGCGGGAATATCGAGCTCGTCGTGGATTACGAGCAGCTCCTCGGCCTTGATCTTGTACTCGCGGCAGAGCTTGGAGATGGGACCGCCCGAGGTATTCATGTACGACTGCGGCTTGACCAGCACAATCTGGCGCTTGCCGCCCTCTTCCTCGGGGTCGTTGATGTTGATGAGCGCGACCTCGGCGCCGGCCTGGTTTTTCCAGTACGTGACGCCGGCCTGACGGGCCAGCTCGTCGATTGCCTTAAAGCCGGCGTTGTGGCGGGTCTCTGCATATTCCTCGCCCGGGTTGCCAAGCCCGGCAACCATGCGAATCTTAAGCGGCTGTGCAGCTGCCATGTTCGTCCTTTCGTTGATTTGTCGCCTGCTATGGTGAGCGACCCTGTTGCCGCTGTCAAATGGAGGGCAATTGAGGTTGTTTGGGGGCGTTTGGACGGCCGTCGAAATCCGAGGTGGACAGTTAGTTCAGATACGTATAAGTTCTAGGACTCGAATTGCTCAATTCAATGCCGATGCGTTGTTTTGGAGCTTTAGTTAGCCCATATGACGCTGTTTTGAAGTCTATCCTGCCTTCAAATAGGGCGAATGGTATAGAGATGGCTGCAAAACAGCCTAATTCAATGTGTCCTTCTATACGTATTTGAACTAACTGTCCAGCCCTGCTCGGCGGCGCACGGGTGATTCGCCGTTTAGACCGGCGCAAGGCCGATTCCGGCCCGCAGAGCGTTGAGCCAAGCGGCCTGACGCTTGCGATAGCCCTTGATGCGATATCGGAATCGGACTCCCGCGAGTCGATGCATCGTTTGGGCGAAGGCTTCGAGTGCAACAAGGTCTTTCATTTGGTCGCGATTGATAACCAGGACGTGGATGCCCATTGCCTTGAGACCATTATTTCGATTGCCATCGTGGATGCGAGCGTTTTGAAGCTCATGCCCGATTCCGTTGTATTCGTTGTCGACTCCGGCTGCCGGGCAATACAGGTCGCAGATGGCGTAAGGGATGCCGGAGGACATGTTGACCGCAAGAGTGTCGAAGTCGATTCGATAGTTGAGTAGCAGGCCTCCCATGGGCAGATTGCAACATCCGAAACCGCCAAAGCGCATGGGTGCTCCGAGAACGGCAAACATTAGGGATTCGGCTGGGGATGCGGATCCAGCCCGGGCGAGTTTAACGGCCGTACGAAACGAGGCGTACGAGCTACTTTTGGCGAACCGTGCGACCGCCTCGAGCTCTTCGATGGTCGTTGCGGGCTCGCATTTGTAGTGTGCCTGTTCATAGCGGGTTTCGTTCAGTTGCTCGGCCACCGACTGGTTGCCCAAGCAATCAAGATCGCCCGTCGCTGCGCAGCCATCGCTCTTGGGCCAGATGTCGTCATGGGCAATAGGGTATGTTGCCCCGGGAGGAAGGGAGTAGGTTCCGAGCAGTTCCATGAGAAGCATCAAGGTTTTGGCGACTGATTCATTTTTGGAACAAAGCATGGCTGTCACGGCGGGAGACGTTGCGTAGATGTCGGCCTCGACGTGCATAATTGCACCTTCAGGAAGCGGAGCGGAGAGAATATGCTGAAGAAGTCGCTTGTCGGGGCGTCTGTTGTCTTCGTCTGAAACGAGAAGATCGAGCAGTTCGGAATCATCTTCATTCCAGGCATCGAGTATCGAAAGTGCGCCAAAGTCTATCGCGTCATTATTGGGAATGCAGCTAGCCAAGGCCTGTGCTTGCTGTTCACTATCAACGAAGTCCCAGGGTAGGGCAGAGTACGCCCGTCGTGCGCGACGAATTGCGCGGAGGGCGGAGAGATGTGAAATCACGGTCGTCATAGCTATAACGTACTAAGTTGGCGGCAGAATGCGACCGCCATACCGTTCTTTTCGCTCAGCGGGGCGCTGCGCGCCACGAACGGCTGGGTGTTATGAAATCGGTGGAATCGGTCGAGGGGATTGCAGGAAATTGAGCTCTGCCGCGAAGGTTGACGATATCTACTGGACAGTTAGTTCAGATACGTATAAGGCGGCGGGCGTTCGAGGCGTTTCTAAGGGCCTTTGAGGGCGATTTGAGGATAAATATGCAGCGGTTGTACTCGAAAACGATGAGCTTTGGACGGTATGGCATCCGCCGGGGAGCTACGAAGGCTCCGAACGGCTCTTTGGAGCTTTAGAAAAATACGTATCTGAATTAATTGTCCAGGGAAGGTTGGCGAGGGATAGAAAAGGGTCGGAAGCGAGCTTCCGACCCTTTAAAAACACCAAAGATGATGCGATGCGCGTTGGATTACAGCGCGAAGTCGCCGCCGACGAGCGTGGAGACGGGCTCCTCGTGGTAAACGGCGGAGATGGCCTGAGCGAACTCCTCGGCGACCGAGATGGTCTTGATCTTGCCGCCGACCTCGACGGGGATGGCATCGGTGACGACGCACTCGACGATCGGGGCGTCGTTCAGGCGCTCGATGGCCGGACCGGAGAAGATACCGTGGGTGGCGCAGACGTAGATGTCGCCAGCGCCCATGGCCTTGAGCTCCTTGACGTTGGCGCACAGGGTGCCAGCGGTGTCGATCATGTCGTCATTGATGACGCAAGTCTTGCCCTTGATGTCGCCGATGATGCCCATGACCTCGGCAGCGTTGTGGCGCGGACGACCCTTGTGGGCGATGGCCAAGTCGCAGCCGAGCATGTCGGACAGCTTCTTGGCGGCCTTGGCACGACCCACGTCGGGGGAGACGACAACCAGGTTGTCGGTGTCGAAGTGCATGTCGTTGTAGTACTGGCCAAACAGCGGCAGTGCGGACAGGTGGTTAACCGGGATATCGAAGAAGCCCTGGATCTGACCCTGGTGCAGGTCGAGGGTGATGATGCGGTCGACACCGGCGCGCTCGAGCAGGTTGGCGACGAGGCGGGCGGTGATGGGCTCGCGCGGGCCGGCCTTGCGGTCCTGGCGGGCATAGCCGTAGTGGGTGATAACGGCGGTGATGGAGCGGGCGGATGCGCGCTTGGCAGCGTCGGTGGCGATGAGCAGCTCCATGAGCATGTCGTTGACGTTGCCGCCGGCCACGGACTGAATCAGGAAGACGTCGGCGCCGCGGACGGTCTCGTCGTAGCGGGCGTAAATCTCACCATTGGCGAACTGCTTTAGCGTAAGGCCCGAAAGCTCGACCCCAAGGTACTCAGCGATCTTCTGAGCGAGGGGACGGTTGGAGGAACCGGAATACACGCGGATGGACTTGCGCATATTCTCCGACTTCTCGGGATCATTAATCGGCATTACCCTTCTCCTTTATACATCGAATGCCATATAGATGCCTTGTTGCATTGTAACCGCGCGACGGGGCTTATCGAGCCTTGATAACGTCTTTACCGTCAACGGACACGAACCGACCACTCATCCGGTCGCGCAGGTCACAATAGAAAAAGGAGCCGTCCCCATGGAAACAGCTCCTTTTGTGCTTGGTAAAACGTTATACCTCGTCGTCCTCGTGCAGACGGCGGCGATAATCGGCGGCCCAGCCCTCAATATTTACCTGACGGGCGCGGCCCAGACCGAGTGCGTCGGCCGGAACCGGCTCGGTGATGACGGAGCCGGCGGCAACGAGTGCACCGTCGCCGATCTGAGCGGGCGCGACCATCATGGTGTCGGAACCGATGAAGGCATCCTTGCCGATGACGGTCTTGTGCTTGTGCACGCCGTCATAGTTGCAGGTGATGGAGCCCGCGCCCACGTTGACGCCGGAGCCCATGGTGGTATCGCCGATGTAGGACAGGTGGGGCACCTTGGAGCCCTCGCCGATCGTGGACTTCTTGATCTCCACGTGCGTGCCGGCCTTGGAGCCGTCGAGCATGTGGGTGCCCGGGCGTAGGTAGGCGCGCGGGCCGCAGTCGACGCCGTTCTCGATGACGGCCTCGATGGCGATGGTCTCATCGATGATGCAGCCGCTGCCGACGGTGGTGTCGGTGAGGCGGCTGTTGGGGCCGAGCTGGCACTCTTCGCCCACGGTGACGTGGCCGATCAGATGCGTCTGCGGCCACACGACGGTGTCGCGGCCGATGGTGGCGTCGGGGCCGATCCAGGCCTGCGTGGGGTCGATGAACGTAACGCCCTCGGCCATCCAGTGCTCGTTGATGCGGTCGCGCGCGATGGCGGTGAGCTGCGCGAGCTGGATACGGCTGTTGACGCCCAGGCCGTCGCGGTAGTCATCGCAGTGGAAGATGGAGACTGCCTGGCCGTGGCCTTTGAGGATCTCGAGCATGTCGGGCAGATAGTACTCGGACTGCGCGTTGTCGTTGCCGATCTCGTCGATGTGTGCGGCGAGCTGCGCGCCGTCGAAGGCGTAGCAGCCGGCGTTGCACTCGAGCAGCGTGGCGGCCTGCTCGGGCGTGCAGTCCTTCTGCTCGATGATGCGCTCGATCTGGCCGTCGGCGCCCAGCTTGATGCGGCCGTAGCCGAAGGGGTCAGGCGGGGTCATGGTCATGACGGTGCAGGCGAGCTCGCCGGTGGCGACGGTCTGCGCGAACTTGGCGACGGTGTCGGCGGTAATGAGCGGCAGGTCGCCATTGAGCACGACGACGGGGCCTTGCGTGATGCTGCAGGCCTCGAGCGCGACCTTGACGGCGTGGCCGGTGCCCAGGCGCTCGGTCTGCTCGACGCACTCGACCTTGGTGGCGCTGTTGGCGTAGGCGCCGTCGATAAGGGCGCGCATCTCGTCGGCGTGGCTGCCGATGACGACCACGACGCGGCTGCAGCCGGCCTTGATGGTGGCGTCGACGATCCACTGGACCATGGGCTTACCCAGGATCTTGTGCGAAACCTTGCAGTGGTTCGACTTCATGCGGGTGCCCTCGCCGGCGGCGAGGATAATTGCGGTTGCGTCCATGTGATCTCCTGTTACGTTATAGAGACGTGTGTTTGGAAACGATACACGGCGCAATATGATACCGCAGGCATATGATGAGCGCGTAACGATTGATGCGCGACGGCCGATGTCGCTGCCGCCGACGTGGTGTTTGCGCTGGTTGTGCATGGCGGCGGCGCTGCGGCGTTGGCGTTTTGCGCGAGGGGATGGGAGGTGCCCGTGGACATCATGCGAGAGGAATCGGGCAACGAGCCCGTCGCGGCATTTTCGATGTCGCATCCGGCGGTGCCGGCGCTCTACATGGTGCTGACGCTGGGATTCACCATGTTCTCGATGCAGCCGGTGCTGATTGCGCTGTCGCTTGCGGGCGGGTTGGCGTACGGGTTTGCGACGCGCGGCGCCGCGCGTACGTTGGGGGCGCTTCGCTGGCAGCTGCCGGTGATTTTGATCATCGCGGTGCTCAACCCGCTGTTTAGCGCCTCGGGCTCGACAGAGCTGTTCCGTATTGGCATGCGTGCGGTGTATCTGGAGAGCATGGTATACGGCCTGTGCATGGGCGGGCTGTTTGTGGCGAGCGTGCTGTGGTTTGAGGCCGCGGCATCGATGCTTGGCTACGACAAGGTGCTTGCGCTTCTGGGTAACGCCGCGCCGGTGATCGCGCTCATGATCTCGATGTGCATGCGGCTTATCCCGCAGTTTTTGCGCCGCGGTCGTACGGTACTGGCGGTGCAGGATGCGATTGATGTGCCGGGTCGCGCGCCGGCCGACCCCGTGCGCTCGCGCTTGCGGGCCTCGAGTGTGCTGATGGGCTGGGGCATGGAGGATTCGCTGGAGCGCGCTGACGCCATGCGCTCGCGCGGATGGGGCGCCGCGACGCGTCGTACGACGTACGCGCGGTATCGGCTGGGGCGCGGCGATGCTGCCGCGCTGGTTGGGCTCGCGCTGTTTGGCGTGGCCACGATGGCAGTGGCGTGGACCGCGATGGCGCAGTATTCGTTTTACCCGCAGCTTTCGGTGCCGGCACCGTGGCCGGGCTATGTTGTATACGCGGCCTGGATGGCGCTGCCCTGCGTACTGCGTGCGATTGACGAAAAGAGGTTTGGCTGATGGCTCGGTTGGATGGGAGCATGATGGCGGGCGCGGCGTGCGGCTCGGATGCGCCGGCGATTGAAGTGCGGGGTCTGAGCTTTACCTACCCCGGGGCTGAGGCACCGGTGTTCGAGGGGCTCGATTGGCGTGTTTCCCAAGGAGCGTTTGCGCTGCTTGTTGGCGGTACCGGATCGGGCAAGTCGACGCTGCTCTCGCTGCTCAAACCCGAGATTTCGCCGGCGGGCGAATGCACTGGCGAGCTGCGCGTGCTGGGCGAGAGCGCTGCCGATATGGACGTTCGGGCGTCCGCAGAGCGCGTGGGCTATGTGTTTCAGGACCCAGAGAACCAGATCGTGTGCGAAACCGTGTGGCACGAGATGGCGTTTGGCCTGGAAAACTTAGGCATGTCGCGCGACGAGATGCGCCGTCGCGTGGCCGAGACCAGCTATTTCTTCGGGTTGGAGGATTGGCTCCACCGCGATACCGATACGCTTTCGGGCGGACGCAAGCAGCTGCTGTCGCTGGCGGCCGTGCTGGCGCTGCGTCCGCGCGTGCTGCTGCTCGACGAGCCCACGTCCCAACTGGATCCCGTTGCCGAGAAGAGTTTTCTGCATGCGCTGTTCCGCGTGAACCGCGAACTGGGCTGCACGGTTGTCGTGGCAACGCATCAACCGCGGCCGATGCTCGAATATGCGACGTGTGCGTACCGGATTGAGGGCGGACGCGTGTGCGAGGTGGCTGACATTGCCTCCTTGGGGCATCGTGAAGAGCTGTTTTCTGGTGAGGCGTCAGGGTGGGGTGCCTCTCGGCGTGCAAAAAACGGAGTTTTCAGCAGCGCCAGCGGCCAGCTGGGCTCTTTGGACCCGCGCGCGGGCGCTCCGGGTGCAGAAAAAGGGCTGAAATCGGACAAATCGGGTGAATTTGAGGCGCAAATACTGCCGCAAGACGACTCGGGGGCGCCATCGCGCGCCGATGGATGCCGAATACTCCCAAAAATGCACGCTGGGTCGGCTACCACCCTGGCAGGGAGCTGGTTTCGCTACGATCGAGCGTCCGGCTGGGTGCTGCGCGGACTCGATGCGGCGTTTTCGGCTGGCGCGGTGCATGCGGTTGTGGGCGGTAACGGCTGCGGCAAGTCGACAATGCTTTCGGTGCTGGCCAAGACGGTCAAGTTGCAGCGTGGGCATATGGAGCGCGGGGCGGCCTCGGCGGCGCTGCTGCCCCAGAACCCCAAGGCGTTGCTGGTTGCCGAGACGGTGCGCGGCGAGCTGATGGAATGGGCTTCGACCTGCGGATATGATGAGGCCGTGGCGCGGGGGCGCGCGGCGAGCCTGGGGCTGTCGGACCTGGATGGGCGCCACCCGTACGATCTTTCGGGCGGACAGCGTCAACTGCTCGCATTGGCAAAGCTGCTGCTGATTGGCCCCGAACTGCTATTGCTCGATGAGCCCACCAAGGGTTTGGACCTGGCCAGCCGCCGCATCATCGCTTGCGCCCTGCGTGACCATGCAAAGGCTGGCGGCACCGTCATCATGGCCACGCACGATCTGGATTTTGCCGAGCAGGTTGCCGATGACATTGCCATGATGTTCGACGGTGAGATTGCCTGCATGGAGCCGCCGGTCGACTTTTTTTCCGACAACGTGTTTTATAGGGCGTGATGGGATGACGGATCATCGCGCTTCGCGCCTGCTCGCAAAACTGGAGATCCCGCTGCTGCTGGCGGTGCCAGCCGTGATGGCTGCGGCGTTGCTGGCGGGCGTTGAGCAGGCGGCGCTTGCCATGCTTGTCGTGGTAGCGCTGGTGCTTGCGCTGTTCTTCGCGGGCTACGAGGCGTCGCGGCCGGGCCTGCGCCAGATTATGCCCACGCTGGTGCTGGCGGCGCTGGCCGCGGCGGGGCGCATCTTGTTTGGCCCCATTCCCGACTTTAAACCTGTGAGCGCCATCGCCATTATCGCTGGGGCGACACTCGGTCGTCGTAACGGCTTTATGGTTGGTGCGCTGGCGGCGCTGACCAGCAATTTCTTTTTTGGGCAGGGCATGTGGACGCCGTGGCAGATGTATGCCTGGGGTCTGGTTGGCTATGTTGGCGGCGTGCTGGCGCATGCGGGTGCGTTCGACCGCGCGGATGGAGCTGTGCGCATGCCGGCGCTGATGGCGTACGGCTTTGCATCGGGCCTGCTCTACGGCGTTGTAATCAATGCCTACGACATCATCGGTTTTGTGCAGCCGCTCACGTGGGCGGGCGCCGTGGCGCGTCTTGCCACGGCGGTGCCGTTCGATATCACACACGGCCTCGCGACCTGCGTGTTCTTGGCCGCCCTGTACAAGCCCTGGTGTCGCCGTATCAACCGAGTCGTCGTGAAATACGGGCTGTAGGGCATTTCGCGTTCCCTCACGAACTTGCGGTGGAATAGTTCTCGTTTTTGGCTGTTTGGGGCCGAAGCAGGAACTATTCCACCGCAACTTATAGGGGGAGAGGGGTCACATGATCCGTTTTCCTCCGTCCCCGGGGGATCATTGGGGGGTTAGAGCTCCAGGGCGAGGGTGACGGGACAGTGGTCGCTGCCGAAGATGTCGCCACGGATACCGGTGTCGCGAACGTTGGCGGCGATTGCGTCGCTTACCAGGAAGTAGTCGATGCGCCAGCCGGCGTTGTTCTTGCGGGCATTAAAGCGGTAACTCCACCAGCTGTAGACGCCCTCGACGTCGGGGTTTGCCGCGCGCCAGGTATCGGTAAACCCGGCGTTGAGCAGCTCGGTAAACTTGCCGCGCTCCTCGTCCGAAAAGCCGGCGTTGCCGCGGTTGGACTTGGGGTTCTTAAGGTCGATCTCCTCGTGCGCCACGTTAAAGTCGCCGCAGGTTACAACGGGCTTGCAGGTCTCGCGTTCAAGCGCGTTCAAAAAGCCGCGGTAGGCATCGTCCCAGGCCATACGCACATCGATGCGGGCGAGTTCGTTTTGCGCGTTGGGCGTATAGACGTCGACAAACCAAAACTTGTCGAACTCGAGCGCGCAGACGCGGCCCTCGGTCGCGGCCTGCGCCACGAGCTCGGCCGCCTCGCCCTCGCCGGCGTAGGGTAGCAGCGCGTCGGCGCGTAGCACGCGCAGCGGTTCCTGGCGGCTAAAGACCGCGGTGCCCGAATAGCCTTTACGCTCGGCGTAGCTCCAGGTTTGGTGATAGCCGGGCAGGTCGATATCGACCTGGCCCTCCTGTAGCTTGGTCTCCTGCAGCGCCAGGATATCGACGTCGAGTTCTTGCGCGACCTGGATAAAGCTCGGGTCCTTTTTGAGCACGGCGCGCAGGCCGTTGACGTTCCACGAGGCGAAAGTGTAAGTCTGAGGCATGGTGTCCTTTCGACGGGGTTGGCAGGCTTAAGATTAGCGCAACAAGGGCGGGACGTAGTCCACGAGCGACGGTGCAGACGCCGCCGCCCGACTAACAAGGACGGAGGACTCATATGGCTCAGGCAATATCGGACCCCAGGCAGGCGTCCGCCGCGCTGGCGGATCTGTTTGACACCCACAAGCGCGTGGTCTTCTTTGGCGGCGCGGGTGTTTCCACGGCAAGTGGCATTCCCGATTTCCGCAGCGTGGACGGCCTGTATCATCAGCAGTTTGCCTATCCGCCCGAGACCATGCTCTCGCACAGCTTTTACGAGGCACATCCGGCCGAGTTCTTTGACTTCTACCGCACCAAGATGATCGCGCTTGGCGCCAAGCCCAACCGCTGCCACACCAAGCTGGCCGAGCTGGAGCGCGCCGGCAAGCTAAATGCCGTGGTGACGCAAAATATCGACGGCCTGCATCAGATGGCCGGCTCACAGCGCGTGTTCGAGCTGCACGGATCGGTCCATCGCAACATTTGCCAGTCGTGCGGCACAGTCTATAGCGCCGAGTGGATTTGCTCGCGCGAGCACGAGGATGCCGCGGGCGTGCCTGCGTGCCCCGCGTGCGGCGGCCGCATCAAGCCCGATGTAGTGCTCTACGAAGAGCCGCTCGACGAGCATGTGTTGACCGGTGCCGTTGCTGCCATCGCCGCAGCCGACGCCCTCGTCGTGGGTGGAACCTCGCTCGTAGTGTATCCGGCGGCGGGCCTCACGCGTTACTTTACTGGCGATACGCTGGCCATTTGCAATTTGGCGCCCACCGATCAGGATGCAAATGCCGACCTGCTGATTTCTTGCGACATCGCGGCCGCGTTTGCGTTCTAGCCCGCGCGCGCGGATACAATAGAAAGACTGAGTGCAAAACGACCCCGCCGCCAGCTCCCCAAGCTCGGCGGCGTGGGCATTTTAGGAGGATGTTCATGGCGAACGACAGCAAGACATGGCGGTGCGGAAAGTATGAGCTCAGCTTTGACCGTCCGCGCATCATGGGCGTCCTCAACGTGACGCCCGATTCGTTTAGCGACGGCGGCGAGCACTTCGACCCCGATGCCGCCATCGAGTACGGCCTGGCGATGCTCGACGCCGGCGCCGACATCATCGACGTGGGCGGCGAGTCCACGCGCCCCGGCTTTACCCCGGTCAACCCCGATGAGGAGGCTCGCCGCGTGCTGCCCGTGGTGCGCGCGCTGGCCAAGGAGGGCGCCATCGTCTCGATCGACACGCGTCATGTGGCGGTTGCCAAGGCGGCCGTGCGCTGCGGCGCCTCGATCGTCAACGACGTGACCGGCTTCACCGATCCCAAGATGGTCGAGTTTGTTAAGACGAGCACCTGCGGCGTCATCGTGATGCATGCCGGCGAGGTCGCCGCGCCCGCGCGCACGCACGCAACGGTGCAGCTCGATACCTCGGCAGCGGCGTTTGTTGCCGAGAAGGCACGCGAAGCGGCTGCCGAGGCCGCGCGCGAGGCCGAGAAGCCGGCCCGTCGCCGTCGCGGTAAGTTGTTGGGCGATCCTAAGCCGGAGGCCAAGCTTCCGGGCGGCGTGGTGCAGCCCTCGTTGCCGTTTGGCGAACCGGAGCCCACGTCCGAGCCTGCAAGCGAGCGGGAGACGCCGGCCGCCGAGCAGGCTGCTGCAGCCGAGACCGTCGCGCTCGCGCCCGAGGCCGCGCCCGCAGCCACCGAGGCCGCATCGGAGCCCAATGACCGCCTGGCCGCCATGATGCGCCGCAGCGCCCGCCGCGAGGAAGCCTACGTGCCCACCTCGCAGCTCCGCCGCTTCACCCTGCCCGATTCGGCGCCCATCATGCGCCGCGTCATGGGCTTTCTGTCCGACCAGGCCCGCACGCTCATCCATGCCGGCGTGTCGCGCGACCGCATCTGCATCGATCCTGGCCCGGGCTTTGGTAAGTCGGCTAACGAGGACATCGTCATCCAGCGCGAGACTGCCAAGATGGCGTCACTGGGCTATCCGCTCATGTGTGCCGTGTCGCGCAAGCGCTTTGTGGGCGCCGTCTCGGGCGTGACCGAGGCCGCCGAGCGCGATGCCGCTACGTTTGGCGTGTGCCTGGGCGCCATCCAGGCCGGTGCCAACATCGTGCGCGTGCACGACGCCGCGGGTTTTGCGCAGTTCCTGAACGGCTACTGGGCGGTTGCCAAGCCGCAGCCGCGCCGCGCGTTTGTGGCCGTGGGCTCCAACCTGGGGCATCGCTGCGACAACATCCGCGCCGCACGCGAGATGATCGCCGAGATTCCACTCACCTGCGTGTCCAACTCCTCCAAGATTTACGAGAGCGAGCCGGCCTACGAGACGCGCCAGGACGCGTTTGCCAACGCCGTCATCGAGATCAAGACCGAGCTGGCGCCGTTGGTACTGCTCGATGAGCTCATGAAGATCGAGGCCGAGCTGGGGCGCGACCGCTCCAAGAAGGCCAAGGCCAACGGTCCGCGCACCATCGACTTGGACCTGCTGTGGATGGATGGCGAGACTCACGGCGGCAAGAAGCTGCGCCTGCCGCATCCGCTGATCGGCGAGCGCGACTTTGTGCTGGTGCCGCTCGAGGACCTGATGCACGACCCGGCGCGGTTCTTCCGCTTCAACGGTGTCGATGTCAAGGAGCCCGAGGACCGCGTGGGCCATATCGTGGGCGAATTGGGGCGTATGTAGATGATTGAGATGAACGCTGTAGCCGCCGGCACCGAGCTTGACGCCGCGCGCGACGCGGGCCGCGAGGGTGCGTCTGCGGGTTGGTGCGCTTGGAGCGCGGGCGAGGCGTCGTTGACGTTTTCGCTGGTCGTGCGCCCCGATGTGAACATGCACGCCTTCCACGGCCTGCCGTTTGTGGCCGCAATGGGCATGATGGACGCGCTCGTGGGCACGGCATCGACGCCGGGGTTGGGCCTTGCCGGTAAGGTAGGCATTGAGTGGCCGAGCAATATCGTGTGCGGCGCGCCCGCGTTTGAGACGTCGTTCGCGCGCGTCGCCGTCAACGGCGGTGTCGGTGCCGCGGGCATGTTCGGTGCCGTAACGGTGGATATTGAGCGTGCGGCGCTGAGCGAGCTCGGTGTGGATGTGGCCGACGAAGCGCTGGTTGAGGCGCTGCTCGCCGCCGTGCTGGTCCGCGTGGACGCCTGGGCAGCTGTTGCCAACACGCCGCAGGGCGCCGCAGGCCCGCTGGCCCCCGTGCTGGGCGAGTACTTCGACATGGTGCCGCTGCTGGGCCGCCAAGTTGCGGCGGTGTCGCCCAACGGCCTGCCGCTTGCGGTCGGTGTGTTTGCGGGCCTGGACATCTGGGGCCGCGCGACCATCAAGACCGATGCCGGCGAGCAGGAGTTTCCGCCCGAGGCCGTACGGATTCGCGGACTGTAATGCGAGGCGCCCGCGTTCAAAGATAGCGATGACAACGAAGCCCTCTTCGGCCTTGCACCGGGGAGGGCTTTCGCGTGACTGTGGGGTAGCACCTCGGGCCTATTTCTCAAAACTGAAAATTTTTCGTTTTTGAGGAATAGGCTTGGCGAACGTTTGCGGGGGCTGGGGCATTGGACGTGCTCGACTTATGCCCCTGTCTTACCCCAGCTCCTGCATGCGGCGGTAGATTTCGCAGATGCCCTTGATGGTGAGCTGTCCATCGACCACGTCGAAGGCATCGGTCGAATCGGCGACGATGCCGGCGAGACCGCCCGTGGCGATAACGGTGGCGTCCTCGCGGCCCAGCTCGCGCTTCATGCGCGCGACCAAGCCCTCGGCCATGGCGGCGGCGCCCGTTACGGCGCCGACCTTGATGCACTCCTCGGTATCGCGGCCGATGGCGTGCTCCGGCGCCTCGAGCGGAACGCTGGCGAGCTTGGCGGCACGGGCGGCAAGCGCGTCCATGGAGATGCGCATGCCCGGCGCGATCGCTCCGCCAATGTAATAACCGTCCTTATCGATGACGTCGATATTGGTCGCGGTGCCAAAGTCCACCACGATCGCTGGGGCGCCGTAGAAGGTCTCGGCAGCGACGGCGTTGGCGATGCGGTCGGCACCAACGGCCTGAGGGCGTGCCGCACGCAGCTTGGTCACGGCGGCAGTCTGCGGCCCAATGACGATGGCGTCTGCCGCGATGCGGTTGGCCACGGTGTGCCACTCGCGCGAGAGTTGCGGCACCACGCCGGCGAAGGCGATCGCGTCGACCGCGTCGAGCGAGAGGTCGTACATCTTAAAGAAGCCCATCAGACGCACGTGGATCTCGTCGGCGGTATAGGAGCGGTCGGTGGGCATGCGCCACGACTGCACCAGCTCGTCTCCGTCAAACAGACCCATGGCCGTCTGCGTGTTTCCCATATCGATAGCGAGCAGCATGTCTACTCCAGGTGTCGGCGTAAAAGGACGCGCACCATTGTATACGTGCCGTCGGCGGCGCTCGGCTTCGATTCGTTGACGGCGATATGGGCTGAGGGGTTTAAATATGAAGGAATTATGCTCTACGAGATTTTCCTTGCCGTTTACCGAACTCTCACGTAATATTCTTTCTTGCGCACATGAGGCGCCCAGACATTGCGGGGTGGAGCAGTCTGGTAGCTCGCCGGGCTCATAACCCGGAGGTCGTAGGTTCAAATCCTGCCCCCGCGACCAAGAACTTGCAGCTCGTCGGCTTAGCCGGCGGGCTTTTTTATTATCCCGGGATCGTTTCTTCGGTTCACTTCTCGACCTCTCAAACAAAATCTCGATCTGTAACATCTAAACCCGATTTGGGCGGCTAGGTGTTACAGATCGAGATATACCGGTGGGTTGGGCCGCGTTTGTCTAAATCTGTAACACGAGGGACGGATTTTGCCGAGTTGTTGTTACAGATTGAGATTTTCTTGCAGGCGGGTCCCGTTTGTCTCGATTTGTAACATCTGGGGCCCATTTTGCCGAGTAACTGTTACAGATCTAGATCTTTCGGCAGACGGGATTGGTTTGTCTCAATCTGTAACAGGTAGGGGTCAAAAGTGGGTCCAGATGTTACAGATCTAGATTGTTAGGGATGGGTCGAGAGGAATGTCTCGATCTGTAACATCTAGGGTCGTTTTTGGCCTGTAGATGTTACAGATTGAGATTTTCCGCCGGGACGGTTTCGGTTTGTCTCGATCTGTAACAGTTGCTCGGCAAAACAGGGTCTTACTGTTACAGATCGAGACAAACCGGCAGCCGGCCCCGCCCCATCCACCTGCCGCTACCTGCTGTCTGCCGATTTCCGTTGCGTCGCCGTGCTCCCATGCCATATCCTTTAGACAACTACGCGGCATCATCGCCGCCGCGCCTACAAGAGAGGAATGTCCATGACCGCACCTGCATCCAAACTGCTCCAGCCCATTACGGTTGGCCCCCTTGAGCTCAAGAACCGCATTATGTTCCCGCCGCTGACCACCGGCTACGAGGAGCGCGGCGGCTCCATTGGCGAGCGCAGCCTGGCTTTTTACGAGCGCCTGGCCCGTGGCGGCGTGAGCTACATCGTCATCGGCGACGTCGCTCCCGTTATGACCGCGAGCCCCACGCCCAAGCTGGCGACCGACGCCCAGATCCCCACGTTTAAGGCCCTGGCCGATGCCGTCCACAAGCACGGCGCCAAGATCGCGCTACAGCTGTTCCACCCCGAGTACGACGTGCCCGGCGTCGGTCGCATGGTCATGGGTTCCATGGCCGCTGCCAAGGCCGCGCAGGAGGCCAAGGCCGCCGGCGACGAGGAGACCTTTGCCGCCAAGATGGCCGAGTCCAACGAGATCCGCAAGCAGGCCTACGCCAAGCTGCATCACGACATGCAGCACTTTGTGAACGAGGCGAGCGTAGAGCAGCTCACCCAGATCAAGGAGGCTATCGCCGCCTCGGCCGCCCGCGCGCAGCAGGCCGGCATCGACGCCATCGAGGTCCACGGCGACCGCCTGGTGGGCTCGCTGTGCTCCGCCATCCTCAACAAGCGCACGGACGAGTATGGCGGCTCGTTCGAGAACCGTGTCCGCTACGCGCTGGAGGTCGTCGCCGCCATTAAGGAGGCCGCGCCGCAGCTGATGGTGGAGTACAAGCTCCCCGTGATCATGGAGAACCCCGACGGTACGCCGCGCGGCAAGGGCGGCCTGCAGCCCGATGAGGCCTGCGAGTTTGCCAAGCTGCTCGAGGGCGCGGGCATCGACATGATCCAGGTTGCACAGGCAAATCACACCGGCAACATGGGCGACACCATTCCGCCCATGGGCGCCATGCCCTACAACTGGACGCTGCCCGTGGCCGAGCGCGTCAAGGCCCTGGTCTCCGTGCCGGTGGCAACCGTCGGCCGCGTGGTCTCGGTCGAGGCCGGCGAGAAGATCCTGGAGGATGGCTCTGCCGACATCGTCGCCTATGGCCGCTCGCTCATGTGCGACCCCGACATTGCGCTGAAGGCCGCCACGGGCGAGCCCATTCGCGAGTGCCTCAACTGCAACAAGGGCTGCGTCGATGCGATTCAAAACCGCAAGTACATCTCGTGCGTGCTCAATGCCGAGAACGGCGACGAGGCGACCATCGCCATCAAGCCGGGCGAGGGCGACAAGAAGATTGCCGTGGTGGGCGGCGGTATTGCCGGTCTGGAGGCCGCGCGCGTGGCGGCCAAGCGCGGCTACGATGTGACTGTCTACGAGGCGAGCGATTATCTGGGCGGCCAGATCGTGCTGGCGGCTGCGCCTCCGCGCAAGGACGAGATTATGCGCTCGGTCGAGTATTACGAGAAGATTCTGCCTGGCCTGGGCGTGAAGGTCGAGCTCAACCATGCCGCTACCGCCGAGGACCTCAACGCCGCTGACGCCGCGATTGTGGCCGTGGGCGCGCACGACGTGCTCATTCCCGTTCCGGGTGCCGATTCGGACAAGGTCGTCTCGAGCTGGGACGTGCTGGCCGGCAAGGTGGAGCTTACGGGCCGCGTCGCCGTCATTGGCGGTGGCCTGGTGGGCACCGAGACTGCCGAGTACCTGCTGCAGCACGGCTGCGAGGTGGCGATTGTGGAGATGCTCGACAAGATTGCCGCGGGCGAGTCCGAGACCATTCTGCCGCTGATCATGAGCGACTTTGCCGAGCATAACGTGGAGCAGCACGTGAAGACCCGCCTGACCGCCATTACTGATGAGGGCGTGGAGGCCATTCGCACCACCGAGGACGGCGCCGAGGAGCCGGTGAAGATCGCCTGCGATTACGTGGTGATGGCCGTGGGTTCCAAGGCCAACGCGTTTGACCTGGACGGCGTGACGGTGCCCGTGACCTGCGTGGGCGACTGCTCGGGCGAGCGTACCGCCGACATCGCGAGCGCCATTCGCACGGCGTATCACGCGGCCAACGAGCTGTAGTCGAGAAAGCTATCGCGTATTGAGTGGGCGGGGAGTGCCGTATCGGTGCTCCCCGCCTTTTTGTCGATAAGAGGTGCCCCTGACCAGCGGGTTCAGAAAATCCGAATCTCATGCACCAGAAAATCCGAATTATATGAACACGAAAATCCGAATCGCAACCACCCGAAAATCCGAATTTGCTACAGTGGAATAGAAGAATCAGAAAGCAGGAACTGGAAATCTGCGGGGGTGGCTCATGGCAGGCGAGAGGCTACATCGGGACGGATACATCCCACGTATCGTGGATGCGCAAATCGAGCGCTACCTTCGTGTCTTTGGCGCGGTCGAGATTGCGGGCACCAAGTGGTGCGGCAAGACGTGGGCCGCGCTCGAGCACGGGGCGTCCGCCTCGTATGTCGACGAGAATCTCGACCTCGCGCGTGCCGACCCGGCGATGATGTTGCTGGGAGACCGTCCGCATATTATCGATGAGTGGCAGCGCGTTCCCCAGATTTGGGACTACGTTAGACACGAGGTCGACCGCACCCGGGGTACGCGCGGCGCCTATATCCTCACGGGTTCCGCCACGCCTGCGTTTGGCTCAAAGGCGGAGGCGCCCGCGCATAGTGGAGCCGGCCGCATCGGCCGCGTCCGCATGCACCCCATGACGCTTGCCGAGACAGGTGAGTCCAACGGCAAGGTGAGCCTGGCGGGCTTGTTTGAGCATCGTTTTGAGCCCTGCCGGTGCAATGGCGATACGCCGGGGCTTGTCGAAGCCGCTTGCCGCGGCGGCTGGCCCGAGGCGATCGATATGGTTTCGGCTGACGCCCAGCTCATCGCCCGCGAATATCTCAACACCACGTTTTCGAGCAGCTTCCCGGCGGTCGGTCTCGACCCCGATATTGCTCGTCGAGTCTCCGCATCGATCGCGCGCAATCTGGGACAGGCAACCACGTATAAAACGATTCTTATGGATATGTTCGGTGCCGAGGAGAAACCCGCAGCGTTTGCCGATGAGACCAAGGTGCGCAGGTACCTGGATGCCCTCAAAGGCATGTTTATTCTCGAGGAGGTTCCCGGTTGGGTTCCCGCCGCGCGCGACAAACGGCGCTTTACCGTCAAGCCCAAGCGCTATCTGGCAGATCCGAGCCTTGCTTGCGCCTTGCTAGGTATGTCCTCGCAGGCGCTGCTTGCCGACTGGCGGACATTCGGTCTGTTGTTTGAGAATTTGGTCATACGCGACCTTTCGGTCTACGCACGTTCGCTCGACCTGCTGGATAGCACGCCCGTGCGCTATTATCGCGACGATTCGGGTCTTGAGTGCGATGCTATCGTGCAGCTAGCCGACGGACGGTGGGCCGCCTTTGAGATTAAGGTGAGTGAAGATAAAGCGAACGCCGGCGTCGAGAGCCTCAAGCGCGTTCGCAAGAAGGTCTGTGGAAATCCTCGTTCACGCACACGCGAACCGGAGTTTATGGCCGTGATTGTGGGGGTGGGTGAGTACGCCCGCGAGGTCGAGGACGGTATCTACGTGATACCCGTTCGCGCGTTGGGGTGTTAAGGGGCGGCACGCCGTGTGTCCGCTGCCCGGTGCCACGGATTGGTGCAAGGGGACCAGGTTTGTTTGCACCATGTTGGTGCGAAGTAACCTGCCCCCTTGCACCAAGGGTTTGACTTTTAAGACATCATTAAGACTTGCGTTGTGGAGCAAACCGCAGGTCAATGCTATTCTTTTACCTTATCGTATGGTGTTGTATTCTGTCTGAATTCTCTACCTGCGAACAACGGATAAACGCGACCGAGCGGAAAAGGATGGCAAGCCCGCAAGCAGGGCAAACGCAAGCGATGAGTGGCATGGACCGACATAACGAGCTCCAGCAGCACAAGACAGCGGCCGAGTACCGCCAAGCTGCCGACGAGCACGTGCGGACTCTCAAGGATTTCTGGAAGGATTTCCTGGTGAGCGGTCTGTTTGTGCTGGCTGCCATCGTTGCCATCTTTGCATGCCTGGCCTGGTTTGCTGCGAATAACCGAGTGAGCGCCACGGGGGGCACGATCGGGGCGAAGGCGGATCGGTACACGCTGACCGCCGCGGGCGAGGGTGAGTCCGGCGCGCACGTGGGCTATTACGAGCGCTCCGAGCGCACGCCCGAGGAAAAGTATGCCATCGATGGCCTGGATACGACCGACGCCATGACGGTAACGCTCGGCTCCAACCTCAACAACGAGACCGCGGGCTCTCTGTACCCGGGTGCTCGCGGCAAGATTACATTTACGGTGAAGCCGCTGGTGAGTGACCTGGACGGGGTCACGATCAGTCTGTCGCGCTTGCTTAAGGTCACGAACACTGTTGGCGTTGTTGGGGACGGGGGAACGCTGGCGCCCGAGGCGGAGGCGCTCCTTGGCTTGATCAAAGGCCACTTGCTGTTCTTTACGAGCTGCGACCAGAACGGGTATTACTCGGGCCGCGTGGTTGATAGCAAGATCGAGATTCGCAAGTGCGAATTTTGCGAAAACGGCGATGTGAACAAGCCAACGAACAAACCCGTCACCATCAGCCTGTACTGGGTGTGGCCGGAGTACTTCCAAAACTTCGTCCTTACCGGCAACACGAATTACTACAAGAACCTGTTTGCGGCGGCGGGCGACGCAAAGTCTGACTACGGCGCTCTGCAGGCAGATATGAACGCGCATAAAGCGAACTACTTCTATGGCGCGGCAAACGGCACGAGTGCCGCCAACGCTCCTGCGGTTTCGGCTGACATATCCTTCGGCGACACCGCCATCTGCTCGGCGCTGTACAACAATGCCGACGAGCAGATCGGCAATAAGGTCAAATACATCCAACTTAGAATTAGCGCTCAGGAGGGCGTGAGCTCATGAGCACCATGCAAACGCGCCTCGGCGATGCCCGCAATTGGATAGAAAACCACCGCGCACAGGCCCTTGCGGTCCTGATATTGCTGGCGGCAATCGCTCTTATCATCGGCTTGTCGCTCTCGTGGTTTGTGGGCAGCAAAAGTCTGTCTACGGTGGGCAAGATCCAAACGCCCGCGCAGCTTAAGATCATGGGTCCCAACCAGACGAGCATCGAGCCCATCGAGATTTCGTATGACGAGTCACGGGGCGATGTTAAAAACATAGACGGCACCGTGACCGTTCGTCGCGCGTTTTGTGTGCAGAGCGACAATGGCGATCCCGCTGCCGGCGGTCAAGCGTTTGAGCTGCAGATTGCCAACACAACGAATATCACGGGGCTGACAATCAACGTGTATCACGTGACGGTCAATAATCCGAACGATAAAAACGGCACTGTGGTCGGCCTCGACGGGCTCAACAATCCGTATTCGTGGAGTAAGGGCAAACTAATTTCGTTCGACTTTATCAATAGGGATGAGACAAACGGCCTGGCTAAAGAGCTCGCCAGCAATGATCCAACGTACGGTACTTATAAGGACGTCCAGAAAAACGCCCGTCCGCTGTATCGGTACCACGTGTTCCAAAAAGACGATCTAGACGGTTGGAATGGCACGAAAGCCAACGATGCCACCAACTTTATTGTTGAGTGCACGTGGAACGCGGATGGCGTAACCGTGGGTGGTGCCAAGGTCTCAAACGTCAAAGAGACCGACATGGTCTACCTAATCGCTCGCGGCACGAGCGGCAACTAATAGCAGGAAGGGAGGGGCGCCAGATGAGGAAAGACAAGAACGCACAAAATGAAATCGCAAGGCCTGCCGGAAAGCACTTTGCACAGGTTGATGATCATGCGGCGAAGTCTGCCTTGGCGGAGCCTGCTGCCCCTAATTCCAAAGTGCGCAAGCGCCTATGGGCGGTTGCGGTGCTGCTATGCGCCGTCGCGATTGTGGCGGGTACCCACCTTACTTACACGGCCTTTTTGGCGGGCGACTTCCTTAAGTCGGTCGCTGTCTCGGGCACGTCACAGGCGCTGTTTGCCTCGGACATGCTTACGGGCTACACGAATGAGACGCTGAATGACGAGGGTATTGCCGTCCGAAGCGTCATCGCCGACACGAGTGGGGAAAAGTGCTCTTTTACCTTTCGCATTTACAACCATCTGCTGGGCGACAAGAACAAGGTCAACGACAAGGACGTTAACGCGACGCTGAGCGTGAAGGCGACGGGAACGACAGATTGGAGCATAAGCGGTTCGCCCGCGCTGACGGCGGGCGGCACGGTCGGCCTTTCCTTCCCTGCCAACAAGGCAACCATGTATACCTATAAGGTTACGTTTTCCAAGGCGGACCTCAACAAAGCATCTTTCACCGTTAAGGTCCAGGTCGGCTCCAATAGCCCTGGCACCAACCTTAAATGGCTCGCCGCCAAGATTGCGCCCGCCGAACGTGCAGAGGTGACGGCTTCGGGCGTTTCGGGCGAGTGGGTCGATAAGAACTCGGATATCAACGCTTTCGACGCTTACAACTATCGCGTGACCGTTACGGGCGCGCCAACAAAAATCAAGCTTACATGGGGCGACAAGGTTGAGCTTGACCCATTTTTGACGACGAATCATTCCGACGCGACCCTTGATGGAAGGTCGGTTACGTTCACCATGGATCCCGGGTCGGAGATTATTACCTTTTACCGTGCGACGGATACCGCGCCCGGCAGCTGGGATGA
The DNA here is from genome assembly GCF_040092295.1 of Collinsella sp. CLA-ER-H9. Lineage (NCBI taxonomy): Bacteria > Bacillati > Actinomycetota > Coriobacteriia > Coriobacteriales > Coriobacteriaceae > Collinsella > Collinsella sp. CLA-ER-H9. Next base: position 302,880 of record NZ_JBBNLV010000001.1, on the reverse strand, counting down.
CATCGGTGTTACGTGCAGGGCTGCGTAGGCCAACCGCAATCGGTGATTTTGAGACCCCGCACGGGGCATGAGATAGAACGAGGTAGGACCAGATGAGAACGGCAAAGCGCATAACAACCGCATGCCTGACTGCGATCATGATTTTCCAGGCGCTCGCGCCCTCCACGGAGGTGTTCGCGCAAGAGCTCGACGCCGTTATGGAGGCATCCGTCTCCGCCGCGCGCGCCGCGGGCAACACGGCGCGCTCCGTACAGGATGCTGTGGCCACCGCGCTGCAAGATGCTGACCAGGCTACATCTGATGATGTCGCAACGACTCCGGGCGCCGACGCTGGCGCCACCGAGGGCGGCGACGGTTCTACCAACGCTGGCGAATCGCAGGACTCCACGACCGATGGAACCACTAACGGCGATACCCCAACGGAGGGCGACGCGTCCCAAGACGATGCGGCTGCCGATGAGGGTGCTGCTGACGGAGAACAAGCGGATGACGCGGACGCGGATGCTGCTGATCAGGCAAACACCGCCCCCACCATCGCTACTGTCGAGGATCTCAGGCACGCGTTGGGTGACGGCAATGTCATCACTGACGACTTGGGCGCCGTCACGGCCATCACCTTCGGATCCAACGCCGACCTTATCGCCATCTCCAACACCGACCCCGCCATCTACCAGAACGCGAGCATCTCCAAGACCGGCTTGAGCGGCGTCGACTTCGACGTGTGCAGCGCGCAGGCCGTGGGCGACCTGGGCAATCTCGCGTTCCAGGGGTTCGGCAGCGATGCCTACCCCTTCAAGGGTACGCTCGACCTGGGCGGCAGGTCCCTTACCGCCAACAAGACGCTCTTCAACAACATCGAGCTCAACGATAACAACGGCACCGTAAAGCTCACCTGGAAGGGCACCGATGTTCAGCCCATCGTGGCCGCAAAGGTCACGGGCGCGGGCAAGACGCTCAGCGCTGCCATTACCGTAGACAAGCCCGAGAGCGAGACCGAAAAGGACATCTGCAAGCTCACCTCGCCGCTTGTGGGTGAGGTCACGGGCGCGCTTACACTTAATGCCACCTACACGACAAGCGCGAACGGCCCCCTGGCAGTCGATATGCAATCGAGCGCAGGCAACATGGGCTTGCTTGTGAACACCCTTGCCGAAGGAGCATCGCTTACGCTTGCGGGCCTTACCCTGCCGGACAAACTCGACGGTACCCCCACTATCAACGCGACAGCCGCTGACGCCAACGCGGGGGGTCTTATCGGCGAGGCGCGGGAGGGTGCTACCGTCGCCCTGCCAACTGGCATCGATGTCTCGGCGCTGAGCGTCGCAGGTAAAAACGCGGCGGGCGGTCTTATTGGTAAGGCGACTGAGCTCACGCTCACCGTGGGCAAGGATAACAGCGGAAAAGACGCCTCGGGCAACGCCATTGTCATCAAGCCCGCGTATGCGGTTGGATCGTCATCTGCCGGGACGTATGCAGGTGGCCTTATCGGCGACGCCTCGTTTGCCGACGCATTCACCATCAACAGCGGCATCTTCGACTTTGGCAAGGGCGTGGCGCTCAGTGTGTCCAACACGAGCGCTGCCCCTTCTGCCGGCGGACTGTTCGGCGTGCTCGACATATCGAACGGCGACGTGGCCGTCAATGGCGGTTCGTATACAAGCACGCTGCAAAACGGCAAGGACGACAACAAGCACGGCAACTACGGCGGCTTGGTGGGCAAGCTGTGGGGGAAGAAGAACGGCGACGCGCTGCATGCCTTTACGGTGCAGGGTGATACTGCGGTGTCGTTCGGCGTGGGCTCCAACGGCAAACTCACCTACGCAGGCGGCCTAGTAGGCTACCTTGGCGAAGGCGGCGGGAGTGTCAACGTGTCCGCTGTGGTCATCAGTGATGCAACAGTGACATGCTCAACCTCGGGCTACGCCAGTGCAAATGGCAAATACGGCGGCGCCGTGGGCGTCGTGGACACAAACAACGTTCTAGAAGTGCGCGGCCTGAAGGTCAAAACCGCCAGCGGCGCTACCATCGGCGGCACAAACGGCGGCTTTGCCGGAGTCGTTGGGTCGTCGTGGCTCGGCATCGTCAAGTTCAGCGGTATCACCGACCTGTCGCATGCCACCTTCGTGGAAAATGATCACACCGCGCAGCTGATTTATGAGAACTTCAACTCGCTGATTTTTGCCGCCGGTAGCGGAAGCGATAGCGGCACCGCCGCAGGCAAAACCACGAAATGGCAATATAAGCGCCCCTCTACGCCCGTCAAGATCGATGACGTGTACAGCTGCGGCCAAGTCATTCGCTTGGGCAACCCGTTGAGCGAGAACCTCATCTCCATCAACGAAGCGCACCAGTGGAACTTTAGCTCTAAGCTCGTAAAAACTGGCGATGCATTTGCGCTGGCAAGTATCGACGATTTCGCAAAGCTGGCGATTACCTGGCAAACCAACGGCTACTACTCGATGGTTGACGGCGTTACCGAAAACAACCTTAACGGCTTGCAGTCCTCGACCATTACGGTGAACGGCACTATTGATCTCAAGGGCACGGGCCTGACGGGTTTCACGCAGGATCGTGCAGACGGCTCGCAAGTTTTCTCGGGAAAGTTGAATGGCAACGGCACAATTAACCTTGCCGTCGGCGAGCCGTATGGCACGCGCGACGGGAAGACGCTCGACGCCGGCGATACGAGTGACGGCAACGGTAAGATTTACCGCCATGGTCGTCTGGGCTTGTTCAATGCCATTGGCGGTGCCGCGAAGGTGAGCAACCTCACCATCGGTGGCTTCATGAAATTCGATAACGGCCTAAGCGTTGATGCCGGTTCGCTTGCGGCGTCCATTACGGGCACCGCCGACGAGAAACTGACGTTGTCGGGCGTAGCGTGCGAGACAAAGATCACGTGTGATGATACGTTCGGTAACGATGCGAACATCGGTGGTATTGCGGGTAGTGTATCGGCGGCTGCAAACGTTGATTTCGGTGGCAATAGCAAGGCACAAACGGCTATTGCTACAGGCAATACGCTCAAGGGCAACACCCGCATTGGCGGCGCCATCGGCTACGTGGGCGACTATACCTCGACATTCAATGTTACGGGCCTCGAAGTCGGCGGCAAAATCAAAACCGGCGATTGCGCCGGCGGCAAGATTGCCCAGGTCGGCGGTCTTATCGGCTGCATTGTGCAGGGATCGAACGAGAAGAACGTTAACATTACCGGTCTTAGCTTTAGTGAATTCGCTATGACCGTGGGCAAGAACGGCGACAAGCTCAACGGCGCCGGTGGTCTTCTGGGCTACAGCTGGGGCAACGCCATCGTCACCATTGGCGATACTGCTGCGAATACCAGCGACAGCACCTACGCCCTAAAAACTTCCAACAACACGACCGTGACTGCAAATAGCTCTACCGAGGTCGGCGGTCTCGTATACGCCGCTAGTGGCCACTGGATCATCAATAAGTATGCTATCAATTTGGCCAACGCTTCCTTCACCGCTAATAGTGCAACCACGCTTGGCGTTCTTATTGCTCGCGGCAGTACATCCGATTCAAATAGCTTTGGTGCCGAGACTTCCTACGGCGGTCTATATCTGGAGGACAGGGCTTGGTGGGGTACCGCTTATGCTGTGGATGGCGTATCTATAACCGCCCCAAAGGTAAAGACATACGACGAATGGCTTGCAAATGGCGTGAAGCCCGAAAGCAATCTGATCGATAACGGCTGCAATGCGGTCGTCTCGCTTCATACCGAGGGCCAAAAGCTGGACATGAGCGGAAATCCCGCTAGAGATAATAGTTATCGAAATCGCATCGCCCCCGCTAATTCTTCCGATAACTTTCCACAAACAAATGGTTCTGTTCGCTACTACTACAATCTTGACAAAGCATATACGGAGGTAGGCAACAAACCGGAAAACGCTAGCAAAGACAATTGGATGAACTCCGCAGAGTACTTATTACTTTGGTGTGCGTACCTGTATGCTCCTAGCGCGATTCAGGACTATATCATTCCGGAAAATCAGGCTATTTTCCAAGGAAACAATATTGGCACGAGCGACAGCGCGGGCGTGGAAATCAATTTAGATGGATACAGTTTCTATCCTACTGATCCCGCGAAGGGCTCAACGGTTACTGTGAATAATGCAACGATTACGTTCCATTATTCCGACATTAAAGCTGAGCAAGAAGGTAACAAAAAGAATAGCGAAGCCACGCAGCACGAAAATATGCACTGCGCTCTCATCGGAACCCATACGGGCAGCCTCAAGGTTAAAAATGTCACGCTTGCAGGCACCGTGGGCTCTGTTGTGAACGATGCGGGAAGTTCGTCCGGTGCACTTGTGTGCCGCTATATCTATGGGCCCATCAATGAGACTAATGTGGCGCAGCTCGAGATAGATGGTCTGACACTCGACGGCTTGACGGTTGACGGTGTGAACGGCAATACCAGTTACGCTCCTCTGCTTATCAACGAGATGCAGACATGCGTGAACCTGAGCGCTAAGAATATTTCAACCCTTGGGTACGCGAAAGGGGCCACGGCGGCAACCTCGCTCTTCGGCAGACTCGGCGTGGGAAAAAATTCCGATCAGGTGACGGCAAAGTTTGAGCGAATCAGCTTGCCCAGCCAAAATAGCAATACGATTTTCACCCATGCGAGCCTGCTGGAGAGTTTTGGCTACAAAAGTACTGGCACGGGCTCTGCGGATTACACCTTTACTATGGCCGATGCCAATGCCGGAATGGTGACGTACGGAAGCGAAATCGATGCCGAGAACAAGGAGTACTCGGGCAAGCAGCTTTGGTATTACGACGAAGCGACGTATGGTGCCGTGAGCGGCTATGTGACGGTTGATGGTAAGAAGGACGGTGACGTCAGGCCTTGGTTCGGTGACTACCTTCCTTATGTTTACAAGGGAAAAGCCACCGAGGATGGCGTCCAGTATCACGAAATTAAAGTCAACCAGCGCATTCCAAAGCTGGTAGAGGGATGCGGCACATATGGCGATCCGTATGCCGTTAAGGACGCGACGGAGATGAACGCCATCGCCAACTACATCAACAATAGTGTGGCGTTGGATGGCTGGGAAGTCACCATTGCCGCAGAACAGAGCGTGCTTTGCACTCGCCGCAACAGCAATTCGGCCGACAATGAGGTTACGTACGTCTATAAGCAGGCAAAAGGTACTGATAAAAAATGGGAGAGGAAGGTCGGCGATACGACCGACCCCGCGCAGACGCTGAGCGACGAAACCATGCACCGCTATATACAAAGTGCGTATTACAGCATTGAGCCTGCTGAGGGCAAAAAGATTACCGTCGATGCGGCTTCATTTGGCGGCTTTGGCAATAAGGCCAACCCGTTCCGCGGCGTTATTGTTGGCGACCCTAAGTCCTCTGAGCCTGCAACAATTGAGATTAAAAACAACAATGGCGAGCTTCGCGGCCTCATTCCCTATAGCTATGGCAGCGTGGTGCGCAATCTCAACATCAACTATGTGAATGCGCAGGCGACTATTACTTACTCTGAGAAGGATGCGGACGGCGTCCCGACAGCGTTTTTCGGTGGCGTTATCGGCTGCATTCTTGGCGGCGATAACATTATTGATGGTGTGGTCGTAAACGATCCAAATAGCGGCTCGACGACGTACGGCTTTACCGTTGCTGGCGACTCGCACCTTGTTCCCATCGGCGGTTATGTTGGTGCCATTGCGGGTGGCGGCGTGATTTTCCGCAACACGGGCACCTCGTGGCGTGGTGGTACAAAGAACAAAAAGTACAAGCCCATTGAGGAAGATGCCGCAAAGTATGACCAGTACGATAACCCTTACGTTGGCCGCGTGATCGACGGCTATGCCTTTAGCGAGGGCTGCAACGTCGATAACGGTGACGCCAACTACAAAATCAACGAGCTCATAAACAAGGGAACCCCCTGTGTCACCACCACGGGCACCGACAATAAGTACATCGGCACCAACGCTGAGGCGCCCGTGACTACGGTGGAAAATCCCCAAGGCCTTTTGGTGCTCTCGGCCATCATTAGCTCGGGTGCGGGCGCTGGCGCGGCACATACCAACTATGCCGATTACGGTGTGTTCCGTGGCTCCAAGGCGTACTGGGGCAGCGATACGCAAGATCCGGCGATAGAAGGCTACCTGTTTGGCAACAAGGAATATGGCAAGGTGCGGAATGCCAGCTACGACTGCGTGGGCAAGCCTATGAGCGCTGCCGGCGATTTCGAGATTGCCAAAAACGACGACCAGAAAGCTCCCGGCAAGCAGGAGTGGCACGGCCCGCTTGACCCTGATGACGATGTGAACTCGCCCTACCTGGTGGCGTCCTATGCTGCCGACTGCCAAACGGGCTATGTGTGCGCGTCGAAATCGATCGGCATGAGCTTGGAGTTCAAGCAGGGCACCACCTACGATATGACCGGCTACGGCACAGGATATGTGGGTCTCAACGGCCGCTACTATTCCAATGCCTGCAACTCGAACGAGACGACCACCGATCGCGACCGCATCACGCCGCACGTGGCCACGATCGACGGCAACGGAGCCACCATCACGGTGGGCACCAAAGACGCTGCCTACGGCGCCGTCGAATACGCCGATGACGACTATAAGGTCTCGGGCGTGGGCGGCCTGTTCAGCACCGTGATGTTTACCTCCACCAATGTGGGGCAGAGCGTCACCGCGAACGGTGGAGCGCAGGTCAAAGATCTTACCTTTAGCAGCTGCAATGTAGCGCTCACCTATATCGCCGCCAACGGCGGCGCCACAACGGGAACGGCATCGAACGACCTTATCGGCACCGGTCTTTTGGCGGGCGCAACGGCTAACTACGATGGCAACACGTGCGGCGTCTACCGCAACGTGCAGATGAATAACTGCACCGTGTCGGGCGCAAAGAGCGTGGGAGGGCTTCTTGGCAGCTCGGGCCGCGCCAGCCGAAGTTTAAGCAAGGACAGGACCTATATGGTTGCGTTCAGCGACGCACGGGCGACCGCGTATCTCTATGACTGCTCATATACCGACCTTAACGTCACGGGCGAGAAGTACGTCGGCGGCTACGTGGGTACGGTCGCCTCGGCTTGTCGCGTGTGGACAAGCGCGGCCAAAGGGGTGAGTGAAAAGGCTGTTGGCAAAAGCTCGACCATAACCGCCACGGGGGCAACACCCTACGTGGGCGGTGTGCTCGGCTTTGCTAAATCAAGCAACCTCTCGGTCAATACCAACATCGGCACCACCACAGCGGTCCGGTCGAGCACGGCAGTCATCTCTGGGGTAAATGTGCTTGCCACTGGGTCGAATACCGATAAGTATATGGGCGCTGGCGGCGTGGTCGGACGCGCCGATGGCGGCGTTATTTCTATGAGCAACGTGCGCATTGATGCCGGGACCGGCACCAAGAACGCCATCATCGGCGATGGTACCGGAAAGAACTTCAAAATCCGCAATGCGGGCGGACTGATTGGCGAGGTCACGAGCAGCGGCAGCCCCAACAAGTATTGGTTCAAGGACTGCAGCGTAAAGAATGTCAACGTCGCCGGTACCGACCAATGCTCGGGCGGGCTTATTGGCTACTACTTCAGCAATGTGAACATAACCTGCAACAACATCGCAATTGAGAACGCTGCGATCAAGGGCAGCTGGAGCGGCGGTCTACTTGGCGCGATTAACAGCGGGTCCGATGTCATCAACGTCACCAACACAAAGGTTTCCAACACCACGTTTGGCGGAACCTCCAACGGCGGCATTGCGGGCGATGGACGCGGTCAGTTCCATCTGGTAAACGTGCTCATGGACAGCAACACCTACAAATCGGGGGTTAAGCAGGGCGTGCTCTTGGGCGAGGTTGACACAAGAGATAATCAGTACAGCCTCTCCGCAGCGGGCGTGGACGTTAAGCCTGGCGACGGCAAGACCACGAGCGACCTGCCGTCGATGGTTTACACGGACAATACGACCGCCGTAAACAAGAAAACCTACATCGCGTTCGGAGACTACAACGACAGGCTCGACGTACCCGGCAAGGACACCACACTCTACGGTGCGGACGATACCGCCACCACGACGGCAAGCCCGTACGTGACTACGAGCCCCGTGAGCACGCTGACGGTGCGTGCCTCCAACGACGGCACCACTGATCGCTATCTGTTTGGCGACGGTGCCGCCATTGACACCGCGACGACCATCCAAAGCCAAGCGGGCAAACCCGTTCTCGGCCGCTACACCTACACCAACATCAATGGCATCAATGATGACGGCACGTACCAAAACAAGAAAACCTATAGCGCGGACAGTTCAAAGAGCACTTTCAACACCAACAACGTTACTTCGGGCAAGAAGGTCACAAACGACTTCCCGGTACTCATGATTCCCGGCAACGACACGACGACGGTCGAGAAGTATCTGAACATCGTGACTAACGGCGGCTTTTCCGATGCCCGCCGTCTCAACGGCAGCGCCAAGCACGTGACCGCCACCGCTGAGGTCTTCTCGCTTGCCGATAACGGCGCCTTCGTCAAGGACGCAACCGCCTCGCAAACGCCCACGCTCAAGGTGCTCAACAACGGCACGAGCTCCATGGTATTCCGCGCGAGTACCGACTGGGACAACGAGCGGGGCCGCTTCACGCTGCTCACGGTCACTTTTAGCGAGGCCGGCCAGAGCTACCGCGTGCAGGTGCCCATCATCGTTAAGCGCATGCTCGAGATCGACTTCACCGCCACCTACTCCGAAGGTGCGAACTTCAAGGTTGCCGACTATGCAACAAAATACGACAAGCACGTGCTTGTGAGCAGCGGCGACACCATGACCGGCTACCTTACCTGGACCTATGGCAGCGCCCGGGGCGAGGCAGTCGATTACGGCTGGAACACGCTGCTCGAAGCCGGCGGCTCCATGGGCCCGCTCAACAAGAGCATCACCTTCGGCGCCACGCTGCCCGAGGGCACGCAGCTCACGCTCGTGGACACTGCTCATAACAACCGTGAATATCACTGCACGGTGGGCGCGGGCGGAGCAGCGTCGGTCAAGCTCACCGACTTTGTGGATTCCGGCAACAATGCCTACGTCGAGCCGTGGCTGAGCGAAATCGTGGGCGTGGCGGCCAAGGAGGACAAGGACGGTGCCTGGGTCAAGCTCACCGATGCCGAGGTCAAAGGCAAGAGCCAGGTCGAGCTCGAGAAGGCGGCCGGCGCCAAGGTCGGCGGTGCGTACTACCGCGCGCGTACATCTTCCGACACGATGGGCACGTTCTACACCCTCTCCGTTGCCAAGGAAGAGCCCAAGAGTGAGAACTTCTACTTGGTGGTGCGCACGCCGGCGGGCTCTGCGGGCGTCAACGGCTACACCGCAACTACGGTCGACACGAGCCTCAACGAGCACATTAACTACCTGCTGCGAGGCAAGAAAGCAGCCGACGGCAAGGCTGCTGAGGATGGGCACCAGAATACGGCCTCGACCTACAGCGTGGCATCCAACTACACGCACAACCTTGTCGACAATAACAGGGTCAGCACCAAGCAGATGGAACTCAGCGGCGCCACCTATCCGCTTCCCATGGACGTGAGTGACACCGTGACATTCGATCCGAACCAGCAATATACGAGCTCCGACGCACTGTACTACCAGCTCGATTCGTCGCTTGTTACCTATCACGACGGCGCCATCGCGGGCTCGGTGGGATACCCAACGGGCACGCAGGGCAGCTATGCGTTTTACGTTAAGGTGGGCGAGAGCTACTACACCTGGAATGGGTCGGGCTGGACTCCGGCCGGCGCGACAAAGACTCCGGTGGTGTCGGGGCTTACCTGGAAGAGCAAGAGCGGTGGCGACATGTCGCTCGTGTTGGCCGACGCTAACGGCAAATCCATCGACATGTCGGGCCTGCGCGAGGTCGCTAAGAACCACGGCAACGCCTTCACCATTACCATGGAGGCCGCGCTCACCATGAGCGAGCCTGCCTGTCAGGCGGGTATCGTGGCCTCGCAGAACAACGGCATCGACCGTTACACCAAGCCCAACTACCGCGCGTTCCTTTCCACGCATGCTGACACGCTCAGCGCCAGTAGCAACTCGGCATACACCGATGGTAACGCCGGCTACTACCGCATGGATGTGGGCTCGTCGACTATCGCGCTCGAGGCTTCCAAGAAGTCGCAGCTGGGTATCAATATCGATGACCTTAAGTCCGCTGATGGCACAATCGCGCTGGTGGGAACGTATGATCTTTCCAAGCTGTCGGGCGCCGACGCGATGATTTCCAGTGCTACCAGCGTGGCTTATACGTTGAGCTTGCAGCAGCGCCAAGCTGATGGCAACTATGATGCGGTCGACGATATCTCGAGCTACATTACGGTGCTCGATAGCGACAAGCTGGGCACGGGCGTTAAGAGCGCAGATGGTAGCAGCTATGTATTTACCGATACCAAGGCTGGTGACACGTTTGCCACGCGCGATGGTAACAGCCTCGCCTTTAAGCATGCCTTCCGCGTTAAGGTGAACACCGATGTTGAGACGGCTGGTCAGACCTATGCCAACTATCGTCTGGTGCTAACGGCCAATATGTCCGATAACGGTGTAATAAAGGACACGCCAGTCAATGTCAAGAACCTCGGAGGCTATAAGAACTCCGACTACGTGACGTACACGCTGGCGCGCATCAACACCAAGGGCATTCCCCACGGGTCCAACTAGCCACGCAAAGGGGCGGCAACCACCCAGTTGCCGCCCCTTTTCTTGCTCGCTCGGACTGCCGCTGCTTCAGCTTCTCAACCGTCTTTCCAACTTTCCACTTAACTTAACACCTAAGGTGGAAAGCTGGAAAGTTAGGTGGAAAGCTGGTAAGTTAGGTGGAAAGTTGGAAAGTTGGGAGGTTCGGCATGAATGAGGAGTGGTTGGCGCAGGTTATCCATCATCTGCGGGCAATAGGAAACGACACCCAGCAGTACGAAGTAAAAGAAGCCAAGGGCGCGCTCCCCAAAAGCATCGTCGAGACGCTTTCGGCATTTTCCAACGCGCAGGGCGGCTTTATCATCCTCGGCATTTCCGAAAAGAACGGGTTTGTTCCTGTCGAAGGTTTCGATGCTCGCAAGATGCAAGACGCCCTCTCTTCTGCATGCGAAAGGCTGACGCCCGTTGTGAGGCCGGATATCCAAGTGATTCCCTTTGAGGAAAAACTGGTGCTTTGCGCGCGCATCAATGAGATGCATCCACGCGATAAGCCCTGCTACATCACGGCGCGCGGCATGTACGATTCGTCCTTTATCCGTACGGGCGACGGCGACCGGCGCATGACTCCCTACGAAATCGATCGCTTTATGGAGGAGCATGTTCAGCCTACATACGACGACGAGCCGGTCGAAGATGCCACGCTCGATGACCTTGACGCCGATCTTTTGCAAGGGTTTATAAAACGCCAGCGCGAGCTGCACCCTAGGCTTTTGGGCACCAGAAGCGATGACGAGATTCTCCTTGACCTGCATGTGACCAAAAGGGTGGACGACGCAATCGTGCCGACGCTTGCCGCAATTGTCGCGATGGGACGGTTTCCGCAAAAGTTCTTCCCACGTCTCAATGTGACCTTTACGGCGTACCCCGGGACTACAAAAACGCAGCGAGTAAGCGATAACAAGCGTTTTGTGGATTCACAGACCATTTTGGGTCCAATCCCTTTCATGATTGAGGACGTGCTTGCCGCCGTTGCGAGAAACACCCGAAACGCCGCGGTTATCGAGGGCGCGTTCCGGAAAGATGTGCCCGATTATCCGCCCGTGGCGCTGCGCGAGGCGGTGGCGAACGCGCTCATGCACCGCGACTACTCTTCCGCCGCGCGTGGCTCACAAGTGCAGGTCAACCTGTATATCGACCGCGTCGAGATTCTCAATCCCGGCGGGCTGTACGGCGACGTAACGATCGATTCGCTGGGAGTTTCTGGGGTTTCGTCATCCAGAAACCAGTTCCTTTCAAATATCCTCGAGACCACGCCGTACCCAGACGGTGGCTACGTGGTCGAAAATCGCGGCACTGGTTATCAGGAGATAGGTGAGCAGCTCGAGCGGGCAAACATGTTGCCGCCCGAACCAAAGAACTCGACAGTTTCTTTTTCGTTGACGTTCGATAAGCGAAAGATAATGCGGGCGGAACAGGTGACGTCTGTGGGGCATGTGGACGAGGCAATCTTGGATTACCTGGCAACACATTCTTCGGCTTCGACCAAGGAGCTCACCGACGCTTCGGGTTTGAGCAGGAGCGCCGTTTCCAACCACATAAAAGGCTTGATTGGTGCGGGCAAGATTGAGGCGATGGAGCCTCCGCGCAGCCCGCGACAACGGTATCGACTCGCGAAGTAGGGCTGTCCGTCGCCCATGCTTCGGTCTCCCAACTTCTTTCCAGCTTTCCACTTAACTTACCACTTAAGGTGGAAAGCTGGAAAGTTAAGTGGAAAGTTGGGAAGCAAGTGGAAAGCTGACATGTTAGGTGCGGACTGACGAGGGGTTAATAATTGCACAAACCATACCAGCCAAACAAAAGATACCAATCTGGTTGGTAAAACACCGTCAATGAGCCGCGAGCCAACTAGCTGCGCAAATAAAACCTAAAGAACTGTTGCAAATGAATGGCAAATACCCAGATGCCGCCGTTGCGATTTTCAATTAACTGTTACGCGGGAACAGCAAAATGCTACTATCTAACAAGCACGTAAGAAAGCAGATTAACGGTTAAGGCTAAGAAGTGGCAGGTATGTCGGAAGCAACTAGGACCCGCACGCATGCGCCCGAGGTTAGGCAGCGCGCCGTCGAGATCCTCCAAGAGGGGGTCGGTCACCGCGCCCTCGCTGCAAAGCTTGGCATTCCCCAGGCCACGGCTCGTCAGTGGGCCCGCGCATATGCCGTGGGCGGTGCCGACGCCGTGCTCAATGCGGGCGCTCGTCATCACACCTATTCGTACGACGTAAAGCTCGCCGTGGTTAAGGACCGTCTGGAAAACGGCCTGACGGTTCGCGAGGCCATGATCAAGCACGGGATTCCCAGCGAGTCTTCGGTTAAGGCCTGGTGCCGCCAGTATCGCGAGAGCGGTGAGTCCGCGCTGGTCGATAAGCCGCGCGGTCGCAAGCCGCGCGTTAAAAAGGCGGAATAGCGAACGGGATGGTGCGCCCACAGGGGCGCATTTTTCTTGCCGCCCCTCTGCTCCAATGCGGACAGACTCCTTGCCCCGTACGCCTAAAACTCCCCAGTTGACCGAAAACCCGCCGCCGCTACTCCTCAATTGAGCTATAACGTTAAACAATTGCAGCGTTTTTGCATGGGGGAGTGATGGTATGACGCTACTGTATTTCCTTACCCTGTTTCCGCTGGTACCGGCGCTGGGCATGCTGCTCGCGCACGGTGACCGCGCCCGCGATGCGGTGGGGCTCATAGGTTCCGGCATCATTATGGTGGTGACAGTTGTAGTCGCCGTCATGTTTTTTGGCGCGGGCCCGCAGAGCTTTGAGGTTGCCTCCGACACCTCGCATGTGCTCTCGATCATCAGCTCCGCCATCGATGTCATCCTGTGCGCCGTCATCCTGTACAACGCGTACAAATATAGGAACGTGCTCACCACGGTGCTCGGCATAGTCCAGCTGGTGGGCTCGCTCGCCTTTGCAGCCATGACGCTGCCCGCGGCCGAAGCCGTCACGGCGACGCCGCTCTACCTGGATTACATGAGCGTGATCATGGTCCTCGCCGTCGGCATTGTCGGCAGCCTAATCTGCGTGTATGCCCTGGGCTACATGAAGGACTTCCAGGCCCACGACGAGCACGAGGCCGCGCTGCGCGGGCAGACCGCGCCCGACCGTCGCCCGCAGTTCCTGGCGCTTATGTTCCTGTTCCTCTCGGCCATGTTCGTCATCGTGACGAGCGACAACCTTGAGTGGTTGTTCTGCGGCTGGGAAATCACCACCGTGTGCTCGTTCCTTATGATTGGCTATACGCGCACGCCCGAGGCCATCAAGAACGCCTTCACCCAGATCATCCTCAACATGCTGGGCGGTATCGCGTTTTTGGCCGGCCTCATGTACCTGCACGTTAACGGTATGCCGCTGACCATCTCGGGCATGATCGAGCTTTCCGGCGCCGGAACCGCGCAATCCGCGCTGCTGGTGATGCCGGTCATCCTGTTGTCGCTCGCCGCACTCACCAAGGCCGCACAGATGCCGTTCCACACTTGGCTGCTGGGTGCCATGGTTGCCCCCACGCCCACGAGCGCCCTGCTGCACTCGTCAACCATGGTCAAAGCCGGCGTGTTTCTGATGGTCAAGCTCAGCCCGCTCTATGCCATCTATCCCGTGACTGGCTTTATGGTCACGAGCGTGGGTGCTATCACGTTTTTGCTCGCCGCCCTCATGGCCATCTCGCAGAGCAACGCCAAACGCGTGCTCGCGTACTCCACCATTTCCAACTTGGGCCTCATCAGTGCCTGTTTGGGTGTCGGCGCGCCCGAGGCCGTATGGGCGGCCATCTTCCTGATCCTGTTCCACACGGTGGCAAAGTCGCTGCTGTTCCTGTGCGTGGGCACGGCCGAGCATCATATCGGCAGCCGCAATATCGAGGACATGGACGGTATGTTCAGCCGCATGCCGCACCTGACGCGCCTGATGATGCTGGGCATCATGGGCATGTTTGTGGCGCCGTTTGGCATGCTCGTGTCCAAGTGGGGCGCCCTGGTGGCGTTCGCGCAGACCGGCAACGTGCTCATGATCATGGTGTTGGCCTTTGGCTCGGCTGCGACGTTTTACTTCTGGGGCAAGTGGCTTGCCAAGCTTTCGGGCGTCGACCCCACGGCTCAAAACGTTGAGGTCAATGTCCATAAGACCGAATGGATGGCGCTCAACACCATCGCCGCGCTGCTGATTCTGTGCTGCGTGGCCTTCCCGCTCATCTCGAGCGGTCTGGTGTCGCCTTACCTGGCCATGGTGTTTGGTCGCGTGCCGTACGTTATTGGCAAGGACGCCATGTATCTGATGGTGGTTATCGTGGCGTTTATCGCCGTGGTGCTGCTGACTTCATTCCGCGTGAGCAACAAACCGCACGTCAACGTGTACCTTTCGGGCGTGGGAACCGACAAATATCGCCATTTCCGCGGCTCGATGGGTCACGAGGTAAAGGCCGAAAAGCGCAATTGGTACTCGGAGGACGCCCTTGGCGAGAAGCGTATTGGCCCCGCGGGTAGCGTCGTGTGCTGCAGTATTATTTTGTTTGCGCTGCTGTGTTGCGCGTGGATTGGGCCCGAGCGGCTTGCCATGAGCGCGCCCTCGGTGCTGCGTGGCAAGTATTTTGAAGGTTCGGGTGTCGTGGGCATCTTTATTGGCACCGTGGCGTTTGCCCTGCTGGCGCCGCTTGTGGGCGGCCTGATCGACGGCGTTGACCGTAAGCTTTCGGCTCGCATGCAGGGCCGTGTGGGCCCGCGCCTGCTGCAACCGTTCTACGACGTTGCCAAGCTGCTGAGCAAGGCCCCTGCCAGCGTAAACACCATGGACGATACCTACATGGCGTGCGCGCTCATCTTTACCGTCGTGGGCGGCGGCATCTTTGTGTCGGGCTCCAACACGCTGCTGTGCGCCTTTATGGTGACGCTCGCCGCGATCTTTGTGGTGTTGGCGTCCGCCTCGACGCAAAGCCCGTTTGCCCAGGTTGGCGCCGACCGCGAGCTGCTGCAGGTTATGAGTTACGAGCCCGCCGTTCTGCTGATGAGCGTGGGCCTGTACCTTGCCACCGATAGCTTCGATTCCATCGCCGTGACGGGGCAGTCGGCCCCCATCATCGTGTACAGCGCGCCCATTTTCCTCGCGCTGCTCGCGGTGCTCACCATCAAGCTGCGCAAGTCGCCGTTTGACCTTTCGTACTCGCATCACGCGCATCAGGAGATCGTTCAGGGCGTCGCCACCGAGATGAGCGGCGGCACGCTGGCAAAGATGACCCTTATGCACTGGTGCGAGACCGTGCTGTTTTTGATGTGGGTGGGCATGTTCTTTGTCTGGGACAACCCGGTGAGCTGGGTCGTGGCCCTGGTCGTGATGGCCGCGACGTATTTTGTCGAGGTACTGATCGACAACACCTTTGCCCGCAGCACCTGGCGCAGCTGCTTTAAGCTCGGATGGGGCGTGGCGCTGGTGTTTGGCCTGCTCAATCTTATGCCCATCCTCGTCGACGTGTTTATTTAGGAGGCGGCATCCATGGATCATAAAATGTCGCGCTCGCCGTGGGTTATTCATTACGACGGCTCGAGCTGCAACGGATGCGATATCGAGGTGCTGGCCTCGCTCACGCCGCTGTTCGATGCGGAGCGCTTTGGCGTGGTCAACACCGGCAACCCCAAGCATGCGGACATCTTTTTGGTGACGGGGTCGGTCAATGCCCAGAACCTGCCCGTCGTGCGCCAGATCTACAACCAGATGCTCGAGCCCAAGTGCGTGGTGGCCTGCGGTATCTGTGCGTGTTCGGGCGGCGTGTTCCGCGATGCCTATAACGTGATCGGCGGCGTGGACCGCGCGATTCCCGTGGACGTGTACGCGCCCGGGTGCGCCATTCGCCCCGAGACCGTGATCGATGCCATCGTGGAGGCGTGCGGCATCCTGGACCAGAAGGAGGCCGTGATGCGCGCCGGCGGCGATCCGCTTACCGTGGGCGGCGCCGCGACCTGGGACGGTGGCGTTGAGCTGGGCGAGGACGGGTTTGTGGCTGCGGGGGCCGGGACTGATGGTGCCGGTGACGGCGTCGAGGCCAACGTGTCCACCAGGTCCGCCGCACCCGCCGCTGGCGACGCGCCCGCTGAGACGCCCGTCGCTGCAAAGGAGGCCGAGTAATGCAAAAGGCTATCTATACCACCGTCGGGATCGATGAGCTCCTGTCGCATGTCCAGGCGCTCAAGGGCGTCGGCGCGCGCTTTGTGCAAATGCACGCCGAGCGCTGTGTGGACGACGGCACGTATCGCCTGGTCTATACGTTTATCAACGTCCGCGCTGCGCAAGAGCAGATCGCTCGGGATGGCAGCCATGCGATCGAGAACCTGGTGGTCGAGGGCATCGACCAGTACCAGGAGATTCCGTCCATCAGCTCGTATTATCCGGCGGTATTCCCGTTTGAGAACGAGGCGCACGACCTGTTTGGGCTTGCCATCACCGACATGCAGATCGACTTTAAGGGCTTTTTCTACCAGGTCTCGACTGCCGAGCCCATGAGCGTTATCACGCCCGAGGTGAAGGCCGCACGCGAGAAGGCCATGAAGGTCCGCGCGGCTGCCGAGGCCAAGGCGCGCAAGGCCGCGGCCGAGAAGGCCGCCGCGGCTGCGGCTGCTGCAGGGGAGGGCGCTGCGGGCGCCGGCGATGCCGCAGGCGCCGCTGCTCAGCCCGCTGCGGCTGCCGGCTCCGATACTCAACACGATGAAGCTGCTGCGAAGGCCGCGCTCAAGGCCGCCGAGCTGGAGGCAAAGCTCGCCGCCATGGATCCCGAGAAAGCGGCCAAGGTCCGCGCGGCGCTTGCCGCCAAGGCCGCCCGCGACAAGCAGAAAAAGGAGGCGTAAGGTCCATGGCACATCGCTCCGTTATTCCGTTTGGCCCGCAACACCCGGTGCTGCCCGAGCCGCTTCATCTGGACCTGGTGATCGAGGACGACCGCGTCATCGAGGCAATTCCGCAGATCGGCTTTGTGCACCGCGGACTCGAGAAGCTCACCGAAAAGCGCGACATGCACCAGTTTGGCTACATCGCCGAGCGCATCTGCGGCATCTGCGCCGTGGGCCACAGCTATGGCTATGCCAGCGCCTGCGAGCGCATGCTCGACATCGAGGTGCCCGGCCGCGCGCAGTATATCCGCACCATTTTGCACGAGCTTTCGCGCATCCACTCGCATCTGCTGTGGCTGGGCCTGCTCGCCGATGCCTTTGGCTTCGAGGCGCTGTTCTATCGTTCGTGGACGCTGCGCGAGCAGATTCTCAAGATCTTCGAGAGCACGTGCGGTGGTCGCGTGATTCTGTCGATCAACGAGATCGGCGGCCTTAAGCACGACATTGAGGACTCCGAGCTGGCGGGTATTGTCCAGACGCTCGATGCCATGCGTCCCGACTACGAGGCCTTGGTGCATACGTTTTTGGACGACAATAGCTGCGGCGACCGCCTGCATGGCGTGGGCGTGATCAGCAAGAAGGACGCGCTGAATCTGTCGATGGTCGGCCCGTTCGGTCGCGCCTCGGGCGTGGATTACGACGTGCGCATGTTTGGCGACGGTGCCTATGCAGGCCTGGCAGCATTTGAGCCCATCGTTGCTACCGACGGCGACTGCTATGCCCGCTGCCAGGTGCGTTGTGCCGAGGTCACGCAGGCCATGGACATCATCAAGGAGCTTGTGGGCAAGATCCCGCACGACGGTATCGGCGGGCGCACCAAGCTCACACCGGCCGACGGCGCGCGCGGCGAGGTTGTGATTGAGCAGCCGCGCGGCGAGGCGTACTACTATGTGCGCGGTAACGGCACCAAGAATCTGGACCGTTTTCGCGTGCGCACGCCGACGTCGCAAAATCTGGCGGGTCTGACGCATGCGTTGCAGGGCGTGCTCCTTGCCAACGTTCCTATGATTATCCTGACCATCGACCCCTGCATTAGCTGCACGGAAAGGTAGGCGCGGCATGAGTTTACTGACATTTGCCAAGACGGCCTTGGGCTCTATGGTCAAGCAGCCGGTCACGGTGTGCTATCCGCAGGAAAAGCTCGCGGCACCCGAGCGCCTGCGCGGGCATATCGTCAACGACATGGACGTGTGCATTTGCTGCGGCATGTGCGCTCGTCGCTGCCCGGCGGGCGCTCTCGCGGTCGATCGCAAGGGCGGTACCTGGTCGATCGACCCGTATGCCTGTGTGGTGTGCGGCGAGTGCATCGAAAGCTGTCCTAAACACTGTCTGACTATGGACACCGCCCGCACCCCAGTCGCAGCGGACAAGACTTCCACGGTAGAAACCAAGCCGGAGTAGCGTTGGAATAGAGCTGGAATAGGGGCCGGTGGGGCAAAAATGCCCCACCGGCCCCGCGCGTGAGCGCGCGGCTAAGCCTCTGCGAACAAAAACTATGCCGGATTACGGGGCTGGATAGCGAACCTCCGACCATACAGAAAATCGCAAAAACAAAACCGCAGGTAGACGAGCTGTCATCTTGCAGAAAACGCGGGTATGGATGGGGATCCTGAGTTTGGCCCCGTAATCCGGCATAGTTTTGAAATGCCTCCATATCCGTAACATCCCTTGATCTCCCACGGACAGAGGGAAACGGACCATTTTGGCCTTGCGAGGGCTGCCACGTGACCCGTCTGCCATGAAATGGGCCCATCTACTACGTTTAAGCCGCTATCCTCAACCATGGCAAGTAATGCGAAATAAAAACCGCAGGTAGAACGCCTGCGATTTTTTATGAAAAGCGGGTATGGTCGGGGGTATCGAGTCAAACGTAGTAGATGGGCCGATTTCGTGGCGGGCGCTGTCAGCCGGTTTCCGCGGGTGGAAGAAAATGGATCATTTTGGTCCCGCGAGGCTTGCGGAGGCACTCGTGCAGGGCCGCCCGAACAAAACTATGTCGGTTTACTACGAAGAATTCGACATTCCCGACCATGACTGCATTTTTCTAAATACTGCAAGCGTTCTACCTGCGGTTTTGCAAACGCGCAATTTACCGTGGTCGAAGGCGGGCGATTCGTCGTAGTAAACCGACATAGTTTTGAAATGGTATTAAATCGGTGGCAGCCATTTTGCTATGCCGGGGTGGTCGGTCGTTGGGTAATTACCCTCGCAGGTAGGCGATGGCGATTTGCGTGCGGTTGCGCAGGCCCATCTTTGCCAGGATCGAGCTGATGTGGTTGCGCACGGTGCCTTCGCCCATGTAGGCGGTGGCGGCGATCTCCTTGTTGTCGAGGCCACGGGCGATGAGCTCGGCGACTTCGAACTCGCGGTCGGTCAGGCCGGCAAAGGCCGCGGGCCGGCGGGTCGTGCCCGCCTCGACGCCCGTTCCGTCAAAATCGATGTCCTCGATCGCCTTTCCCTCGAGCACGCGTTTGCCGTCCATGACCTGCGCCAACGCCGGCGGAATGGCGGCGACATCGGTTTTGATCAGGTAGCCGCGGGCGCCCAGTTTGAGCGCCGACACAATGTACTCGTCATCCGAGAATGTCGTCAGAAACACCACGCGCGCCGAAGGGTCGCGCTCAAGGATCTCGCGTGCCGCCGAAAGTCCGTCACGCCCCGGCATCTGAATGTCGAGCAGTGCGATATCGGGCGCGTGTTCGGCATAGAGCGAAACCGCATCGTTGCCGTTGGCGCCGGTGCCCACTACCTCGATCTGCGGCTGGGCGCCCAGGATAATCTTGAGCGAATCGACCACCAAGCGGTCGTCGTCGACAACGATGAGCCTCATCAGTCCTCATCTCCTTGCTGTTTGGGAACGGTGGCAAACACGCGCCAGCCGCCGACGCCGGCGCGCGGACCGGCGGTGAAGGTGCCGCCAAGCGCCTCGATGCGCTCGCGCATGGAGGCGAGCCCCATGCCCTCCGCGGCGCCACGGCCGATTGCTTGGACCCCGCCCACGCCATCGTCGGTAACGATGAGCTGGTAAAACGACGGATGCTCCATGCACCGTACGGTGACAGTATGGGCGCAAGCGTGGCGCATGGTATTGGAGAGCGCCTCGCGCAGGACCGCCGCAAAGCAGTTCGCGACGTTTGCGGGTGCATGCTCGGTCATAACCTCAAGCTCAATCTGCGGGCCGCCGTCCGATCGCGCTCCTTCGACAATGCGTTCGAGCTGCACGGAAAGATCGACAGCGTTGTCGTTGAGCGCATGGACACTGGTGCGCACAAGCTGGAGCGCCTCGTCAACCGTGCGTTTGACATCGGCGAAATCGGCGGCAACCCTGGGCTCGTCGGCGTGAACCACGCGCAGGGCTTCGGCTTGCAGCGAGGCGCGCGTGAGCTGGTGGCCCACATTGTCGTGGATCTCGCGCGCGATGCGGGCGCGTTCGGCGAGCGTCGCGAGTTCGACTTCGTAGTCCTGGCGGTCGGCAAGGTCGCGGTTGCGCGCTTCGAGCGCGAGGGCTCGTTCCTGCAGCTCGTCGCGGATGCGGCGCATGCGCTGCTGCTCGCGCTCCAGCTGGGCGGTACGTAGCGATAGCAAGGTGGCGGCAACCGAAAGGATGGCGGTCAGCAGGAGCGTTCGGGCGGTGAGCGCGTCGGTGCGAAGGTCCGCGACGAGTGCAAAGGCAAAGACGGAGCCAATGCCTAGCGCGACCCAGGCGTGCTCGCGGCGCACGCGTCGTGCGATGTCATAGAGGGCGAGAGGTGCAAACGGCACAAACGGCGGCACGAAGACAGCCGCGATGATGTAGACGAAGCTCGCGGCCTCGCTTGTGCGGCGCATGCGTTCTTCCTGTGCGACCTCGGCCAGCGAAGTGGCAATAACGCCAAGGCAAAACGCCGCGACCAGGCGAGCGTCCACAGCAAGGCCCACGGCGGCTGCAATGCAGCACGCTAGCACGATCGATTTGTCGAAAAGCCTGTTCATACGGGTATTGTACGCGAAGCTGCGCGTGGTGGAGGGGCCGCCTGCGCAACCGTGACATTCCTCCCGCGCGGCAAAGCGGGGGCGTCGGCAGGCCGCACGACCAAGACCTCCGCACTCGTGACAAAGCTCACTGGTGCGCGCCGGAGGCTCCTGCGATGATGCAATCGTACCGGGCCGCAATCAACGGAAGGGCCGCCTCATGACAGACATCGTCCACGTCGAAAACCTCGTCAAGCGCTACGACGATCTTATTGCGCTCGACCACTTTAACCTGAGCATCGCCCCCGGCGAGATCTTTGGCCTGCTCGGACCCAACGGCTCGGGCAAGACCACGTCCATCAACTGTATTCTGCAGCTGCTCGCTTACGACAAGGGCACCATCGAGCTGTTCGGCGAGCCCATGACACCCGCCCGCTACGACCTCAAGCGCCGCATCGGCGTGGTGCCGCAGCAGGTGGCGGTATTCGACGAGCTCACGGTGCGCGAGAACATCGACTATTTCTGTAGCCTGTACATCAACGACCGCAAGCGCCGTCGCGCGCTCGTGGACGAGGCGATCGACTTTGTCGGGCTGGGCGACTTTACCAAGTTCCGCCCCGGCAAGCTCTCGGGCGGTCTGGCGCGTCGCCTCAACATTGCCTGCGGCATCGCGCACAAGCCCGAGCTCATCTTCTTTGACGAGCCCACGGTGGCGGTCGACCCGCAGAGCCGCAACGCCATCCTGGAGGGCATCTGCCGCCTGCGCGACGAGGGCGTCACGGTGGTGTATACCAGCCATTACATGGAGGAAGTCGAGCAGATCTGCAGTCGCATCATGATCATGGACGGCGGCCGCGTGCTGGCGCAGGGCACCAACGACGAGCTCAAGCGCATGATACAGATGGGCGAGCGCGTGACCGTCGAGGTCGGCGCCGTCGAGCCCGCCACGGTCGAGCGGCTGCGCGCCCTCGAGCACGTGCTCAGCGTCGAGCTGTCCGGCGGCGAACTCGTCTGCACCTGCGAGGCGAGTCCGCACAACCTGGTCGACATCCTCGACACATTGCGCGCCGCCGACGTGGCGCTCGGCCGCGTGTGGAGCGAGCCGCCGACCCTCAACGACGTGTTCCTCGAGATCACCGGCCGCGAGCTGCGCGACTAGGGGGCGGCCATGTTCAACACCATTGTCATTACGGTCAAGACGCTGCTGCGCCGGCCGAGCACGTGGGTTTGGGGCGCGATCTTTCCCGTCGCGCTCTCCACGATGTTCATGTTTATGTTTGCGAATCTGAGCTCCGACGGCAAGATCGACCCGGTGCCGGTTGCCGTCGTGGCGGACGAGGCCTGGGATGCCTCGACCTTTAAGGACGTGGCGGCTTCGCTTGCCAAGGAAGGCGACGACCAGCTGCTCGGTGTGAGCGAGTACGAAGACTTGGCTGCCGCGCGCAAAGCGCTCAAGGCCGGCGAAGTCGCGGGCATTTACACGGTGGATACCGCGGGCACGCCCAAACTCACATTGCTTTCGAGCTATGACAGCTCGCGTGCGTCGACGGTGCTCACCGACCGCAGCATTTTGGAGACGGTGGCAAGCTCGTATACACAAAATGCCGAGCTCATGTCCCAGATTGCCCAAGACAACCCGGCGGCGCTCGCCGACCCGGAGGCGGTTGCGCGCGCCCTGTCGCTCGAGGGTGGTACCCGCCGCGTAAGTCTGACACGCACCACGCCCGATGGTACGGTCGTCTACTACTACGCGCTCTTTGGTCTGGTCGCGATGATGTCTGCCGAGTTTGCCGCCTTGAGCGTCGTCGATCTGCAGCCCAATCTGTCGGGCCTTGGTGCGCGTCGCTGTGTGGGCGGTCTTTCCAAGACGGCGTCGCTAGCCGGCATCTTTGTCGGCTCGTGGCTGGTTTCCTTTGCCTCGATGGCGGTCGCGATTAGCTACGTGCGCCTAGTCGTTGGCGTTGACTTTGGCGGGCGCGAGGGGCTGTGCCTGCTGGGCGGTGCTGCATCCGCGCTTGCCGCCACGGGCTTGGGGCTCTTTGTGGGCACGCTTCACGTTAAGGGCGGCAAGGCGTCCAAGTCGGGCATCCTCACGGGCTTTGCCACCACGTGCGCCCTGTTCGCCGGCCTCTACGGCGAGCCGGCGATGGCACTTGCCGACGACGTTGCCCGCGCCTGCCCGGCCGAGTGCTGGCTCAACCCCGTCAAGCTCATCTGCGACATGTTCAACCGCCTGTATTTCTTTGAGGACCTGGGCCCCTTTGCCGTTCGCGCCGGTGCGCTGGTCCTTATGGCGTTGCTGTTCGTTGCCGCCGCCACGCTGATCTTTGGAAGGAGCCGCTATGAGCACCTTTAAGACCGCGCTTCGCATGGCGCTGGCGCACCCGTTCTACCTGCTCATCTATACGGTGTTCATCTCGCTCATGGGCGTGTTCATCGCGGCCTCGGTGAGCTGGAACTCGTCGCAGCTTACCGAGTACAAGCCCTACGACACCAACGTGATCGTGGTCGACCGCGACGACAGCGACCTTTCGCGTGCGCTTACCAAGCATCTGGGTTCTCGTTTTGAGCTGGTCACGGGCGTCGGCGGCGACACCTACGACCTTGCGGACGCGCTATCCAAGAGCAACAGCGCCAAAGGTAGCGCCGACTGCGTGTTCTTTATCCCGGAGGGGTTTGAGGGCGACCTTGTTGCAGCCGCCCGCGCGGGGGAGTCTCTGCCCAAGCTCGATATGACCTACGGCGCCGGCACCATGGCGGCAGCGCTTTCGTCTGCCGAGGCCTCGCGCTGGATCTCGCTCGCGGGCGCTGCGGCGGCCCTAGAGCCCGCCGCCTCTAACGGTAGCGTCGCCAAGGCTGCCGAGCATGCGGCCGCGAAGCGCGCCAAGGTCGAGATCGAGCAGGTCAGGGTTGACTCGACAGCCGCCGCCACGCTCGAGTCGTATTTCAGCTTTGGCGCGTACGCGATTATCTCGTCGGTCATCGTGTCGGTGGGATTGGTGTTCTCGGGCATGAACGAGCCCGAGCGCGTGCGCCGCATGGAGGCCGGCCCGGTCTCCGAGCGCCAGCGTTCGCTCGCCGTGTTTGCGGCCGCTGCCGTGCTCACCGTCTGCATTTGGCTCGTGTCGAGCATGATGGGCGTCGTGGGCTTTGCCGGCGCGGTTGCCGAGGTCGGCGTGGGTCGTGTGTGTCTGGCGCTGGCGGCGACGCTTGCCCTGGCGTGCACGCCGCTGGCCGTTGGCTTTGCCCTTTCGAGCCTGGGTGCGCGCGAGGAGCTGCTCAACGGCGTGGGCAACCTGCTCGGCATGCTCATGACGTTTTTGGGCGGCGCCTGGATGCCCCTGTCGCTGATGGGCCCGGCCGTGCAGACGGTGGCGCATTTTGTGCCGACATATTGGGTGAACGACGCGATCGGCAAGGCACTCGCCGCGGACCTGACGTCCACCGTGCTGGGCGGCATCGCCTGCGATCTGGGCGTCACGGCACTCTTTGCCGTGGCCATCGCCGCCGTAGGCCTCGCACTCTCGCGCACCAAATCCCGCGCCTAGCCACCTAGTCATTGGGTACTCATTGGGGACAGACTTAAACGACTAGTCATTGGGGACAGTCTTTGCCGAACCGCCGGCTTGCCGGCTGGGCCGGCAAGGACTGTCCCTATCTGCCGGGTGGCGAAAGAGTGTCCCCAGCGACTAGTCATTTAAGAACGTCCCCAATGACTAGTCTGAAATAAATCCCAGGCCTCGCTCCAAAATAGTTCGCCAAGGTTTACTATTACGCTCATAAAGTAGCACGAGGCTAACAATGGGGGATAGCATGGCGACGAAGCAAGCCTACGTCCAGGTCAAAGGGCTCAAGAAGCACTACGGCGACGGTGATGCGCGCCTGACAGTGCTCGACGGCATCGACACGTCCATCAACCGCGGAGAGATCTGCGTCATGCTGGGGCCCTCCGGCTCGGGCAAGTCGACCTTTCTCAACCTGATCGGCGGCCTGGAGGATGCCGACGGCGGCTCTATCATGGTGGACGGCTGCGACCTCACGGTGCTCAAGCCCGCCGACCTGGGTGAGTACCGCCGCCGCGAGCCGGGCTTTGTCTTCCAGTTCTACAATCTGGTGCCCGATCTCACCATCAAGGAGAACATCGAGGTCACGGCGCACCTGTCTAAAAAGCCGCTCAACATTGACGACCTGCTACGTTCGCTGGGCCTCTACGAGCACCGTAACAAGTTCCCGCGCCAGGTCTCGGGCGGCCAGCAGCAGCGCTGTGCCATCGGCCGCGCGCTCGTCAAAAACCCGGGCCTGCTGCTGTGCGACGAGCCCACGGGCGCGCTCGACTACAAGACGTCCAAGGAAATCTTGCAGCTCATGGAGGATGTCAACCGCACCTACGGCTGCACCATCATCATTGTCACCCACAATGCCGCCATCGCGCGCATGGCCAATCGCGTGCTGCGCCTGCGCGACGGGCGTATCGTCGAGGATGAGCTCAACGAGTCGCCCGTCGCGGCCGCCGAACTCGATTGGTAGGCGGCGCCATGACACCTCTCGCAAAACGTCTCCCGCGCGAGCTGCGCCGCAATATCGGCAAGTACCTGGGCATATTTTTACTCATGTGCGGAAGCATCGCCCTTACCTCGGGTTTTTTGCTCGCGGCCCACTCCATCGGTTGCCTTATCGACGACATGCGCGATGCGTACACGATTGAGGACGGCCGCGTGACCACCTCCTTCGAGGCTACCGACGATCAACTCAAGGCCGCCGAAGACGCGGCGGAGGACGTCGGCGGTGTCACGCTCTACAAGAACTTCTCTATCGACGCCATCATCAAAAAGACCGCCGGCGACGACGGCACCAAGCGCACGCTGCGCACCTATGCGCACCGCACCAAGGTCGATATCGCGTCCTACTGTGAGGGCAGGCAGCCCAAGACGGACGACGAGGTGGCCGTCGACCGCGTATTTGCCACCAACAACGATCTCGCCGTGGGCGATAAGGTCGAGCTTGAGGGCCGCACCTACACCATCTGCGGCATCATGACCCAGCCCGATAGCCAGGCGTTGTTCCTCAACAATTCGGACTTTACGGTGAACACCATCACGTACGGCGTGGCCGAGGTCACCGATGCTGGCTTTGCCGCGCTCGAGGATGCCGGCGGCGCGCCTGCCTACACCTACTCCTTCATCTTTGCCGATCGCGACCTCCCCACTGCAGATCGCATCGATGCCGAGCAGGATATGGTCGAGGCACTGGCCGATGCCGATGCGCGTGTGGACGATCTGATCGATGCCGATTCCAATCAGGGCATTGGCTATGCGCGCGACGACGTGGACGGCGACTCCACGATGTGGATGACGCTGCTCGACATCATCATCGTGATCATGGCGTTTGTCTTTGTGGTGCTCACTGACGCCACCATCGAGGAGGAAAGCGCCATCATCGGCACGCTGCTCGCCAGCGGCTATCGTCGACGCGAGATCGTGCTGCACTACCTGGCACTTCCCGCTGCCGTGGGCGTGGTCGCGGCGCTTTTGGGCACTGCGCTCGGCGTTGTGTTCTTTACCGAGCCCATGCGCAGCCTCTATTACGGTTCGTACAGCCTGCCGCCCTTCCAGGTGTACTGGAGCTGGGGGATCTTTGTGAAGTGCGCCGTGGTTCCCACCGCCGCGCTCATCCTCATCACGCTGGTGGGTCTGCTTCGCAAGACGGGCAAGACACCGTTGCAGTTCCTTCGTCACGAGGCGAGCGGCAAATCGGGCACCAAGCGCGGCCTGCAGCTGCCGGAGCGCATGGGTTTTGTTTCCCGCTTCCGCCTGCGCATCTTCCTGCGCAACCTGGGTAACTTCGCTACGCTCTTCGTAGGCATTGCGTTTGCCTCGTTGCTGCTGCTCTTTGGCCTGGCGATTCTGCCCACGATGACGCACTACGCGGACAACCTCGAGACGAGCCTGGTCGCCGAGCATCAGTACACGCTCAAGGCTCCGCTGGAGCTCGAGGGCACTGCCGAGGAGCGTGAGCAGTGGTCGGCGCTCGAGCGCTTGCAGTCGGTTGACGGTGCGCTGCTTTCCGCCACCCAGGATGCCGATGACGAGCTTGACGACGCGGCCGATGCGGCGCAGGCGGCAGCCGATGCCGCGACCGCATCTCCGTCTGCCGAGAGCCTGACCGCAGCGCAGGATGCGCTTGCCAAGGTCCAGGACAAGAAGGATGCGCTCTACGCGCGCCTTGACGATCTTGCCGATGCCCTCGGCTGCGACCGCGACGAGGCTATCGACCTGATTGACAAAGCCTCTAAGATCGACACCGACAACGATGACATCCACCCGGTCAATACGACCGACAACGGCGCGGGCGCAATCGCGCAGGCCGAGAAATATGCCGTTTACCAGCTGCAATACGACCGCGGCGATGGTAATGGCGAGGAGACGATTTCCGTCTACGGCATCTCGCCCGATTCGCGCTATTGGAAAGGCCTCAACGTCGGCGACGGGCGCGTCGTCTTTGGCGGCGGCCTGCTCGATAAGTTTGGCTGGAGCGAGGGCCAGAAGGTCACGCTCGGCGACAAGTACGAGGGCGAGCATTATTCCCTTGAGTATGCGGGCGAGGACTGTGCCTGGGGCTCCAAGTCGGACATGAATATCTATATGAGTATCGACGACTTTAACGAGCTGTTCGACAACGACGCCGCCTACTTTAACGGCTATGTAAGCGACGAGAAGCTCGACCTCGATGCGTGCTACTTTGCCGGCGACACCACGCCCGACGACATGCGCGCCGTGGGTGACCAGTTCATCGGCATGATGAGCAAAATGATCGGCATGATGGTCGGGCTCGCGGTGTTTATCTTCCTGCTGTTTATGTACTTGCTGACCAAGGCGGTGATCGACCACAGCGCCCGTTCGATCAGCTGCATGAAAGTTTTTGGCTATCGCGATGGCGAGATCTCGCATCTGTACATCCGCTCGATTACGCTGTGCGTGGCGGCGTCGCTCGTGCTGAGCCTGCCGGTCATTATTGGCTCGCTCACGGCCATCTTCCGCTCGATGCTGCTCGCCTACAACGGCAATATCGAGATCTACGTGCCCGCTTGGTCCATGGCTGCATGCGTCGGCATTGGCTTTGCGACCTACCTGGTCGTGGCGCTGCTACACACGCGCTCTATCAAGCGCGTCAGCCTGGCCGAGGCCCTCAAAGTGCAGGAGTAGTCATCGGGGACGTTCTTAAATGACTAGTCATTGGGGACAGTCTTTGCCGATTCGCCGGCTCGCCGGCCGGGCCGGCAAGGACTGTCCCTGGCGGCACTCATTTAAGTCTGTCCCCAATGAGTGCCCAACGACTAGGTGTTGGGCTTGACTTTGACCCTGCTTCAACGGGTACCATCTCCTATGTCTGTAACGCCATATAGACCGAGGGGATAGATTTATGACCGCAACTGCACCCGTCGCACCGGCAAAGGTGTACTTTACCAACCTGCGCACGCATGCTCGCGAGAGCCAGCTCGACAAACTCAAGCGCCTCATTTGCCGCGCCGGTATTGAGCAGGTCGACTTCGAGAACAAGTTCGTCGCCATCAAGATTCACTTTGGCGAGCTGGGCAACCTGAGCTTTTTGCGCCCCAACTACGCCCGTGCCGTCGCGGACGTCGTGAAGGAGCTGGGCGGCAAGCCCTTCCTCACCGACTGCAACACGCTTTACGTCGGTAGCCGCAAAAACGCGCTCGAGCACATCGACACCGCCTACCAGAACGGCTTTACCCCGTACGCCACGGGCTGCCAGGTCATCATCGCCGACGGACTCAAGGGCACCGACGAGGTGCTCGTTCCGGTCGAGGGCGGCGAGTACGTGCACGAGGCCAAGATCGGCCAGGCGCTCATGGATGCCGACATCGTGATCAGCCTCACCCACTTTAAGGGTCATGAGCAGGCCGGTTTTGGCGGCGCCATGAAGAACCTGGGCATGGGAGGCGGCAGCCGTGCCGGCAAGATGGAGCAGCATGCCGCCGGCAAGCCGAACGTCGCGACCGAGCACTGCGTTGGCTGCCATGCCTGCGAAAAGATCTGCGCGCACAACGCTATCTCGTTCGACGGCACCCGCGAGCGCGAGCTTGCCAGCGGCAACACTCGCACGGTGCACGTGGCTGCCATCGACCACGATCGCTGCGTGGGCTGCGGACGCTGCATTGCGGCATGCAACCAGGACTGCATCAAGCCCGGCTATGAGGCCGCGGCCGACGTGCTCAACTGCAAGATCGCCGAGTACACCAAGGCCGTTGTCCAGGATCGTCCCAGCTTCCACATTTCGCTGGCTATGGATATCAGCCCCAACTGCGATTGCCATCCCGAAAACGACACACCTATCGTCAACGATATCGGCATGTTCGCGAGCTTCGACCCGGTCGCCATCGACCAGGCCTGCGCCGATGCCGTCATGGCATCCGAGCCGCTGCCCAACACCGAGCTTACCGACAGCGCGGCCAAGATGGAGCACAATCACGAGCATCTGGAGGGCGAGCAGGCCAAGGATCCCTTCTGCATCACGCATCCCGACACCGACTGGCGCGTGTGCATCGCGCACGCCGAGAAGATTGGCCTGGGCACGAGCGATTATGAGCTCATCGAGGTCAAGTAGCGCCTAGCTATTGGACAAAATAAGCGCCTTTGTAGCGTAAGTTGAGCAAAAGCCGCCCACGAGCACAACGCTTGCGGGCGGCTTTTCAGAAGTGCGGTGAAAAATCGAATACCGCCGACTACAAACCGATTTTTGGCAACAAAACCCCAGACGTTGCTTTTTGCCTAAAAATTCTTGTCGAGGAAGTCGTCGACCGTGTTCCAGTAGAGTTCGGGGTCGACCTGCGCGCTCTTGGCGTGGGTGGCGCCATGGATGGAGAGCTTTTGCTTGACCTTGCTGGCGCATGCGTCGTAGTTTTGGTCGAGCATGTCGTACGGCACAAAGGTGTCCTGGTCGCCGTGGATAAACAGCATGGGAACCGTCGCGTGTTTGAGTTGCTCCACACTGCTCGCCTTATGAAAGTCGTAACCCGCGCGCACGTTGCACACCAAGTTTGCTACATCGAGCAAGGGAAAGCTGGGCAGGCCAAACACGTCCTTGAGCTGCAGAGAAAACTCGTCCCAAACACTTGTATAACCGCAGTCCTCGATAATGCATTTCACGTTTGCGGGCAGAGATTCCCCCGCGACGTTCATGGCAGTTGCCGCACCCATCGACTCGCCAAAGACCAGGATGCGCGCCTCGGGGTCAGCCTGAACGATTTGCTCGATCCATGCGACGATGTCGAGGCGCTCGGGCCAGCCCATGCCGATATAGTCGCCGCCGGAGCGCTCGTGGGCGCGTGCGGCAGGCGCGAGCACGTTCATGCCGCGGTCGTGGAAGCGCTTGGCGTATCGGGCCATGCCAATGGGCTCGTTGGTATATCCATGCAGGCAGACGGCGTAATCGTGGGTGTTCTCCGAGGCAGCAAAATACCAGGCGGCAAGCTCGGTCCCGTCGTTCGCGGTGAGGCTGCTGCTCTCGCGGTTCTCTTTAAACCACGCCTGCGCCTCGGTTTCCTCGGCATCCGGCTGCTCATCCTTTTTGTCGTCTTTGCTATCCTGCATCATCTTCATGGTGTAGGGCGCTTGGGGATTCAGGGCAAAGTCGAACAAGAAGTTGCCGGCAAACCCCAGTAGCGCGACAACGACTACCAACGTAACAATGCCGGCTATCTTGAGCTTTCGATGGGAACGTGCGTTTTGAGACATAAGAAGCTTTCCTATAAGATGTTAATACATCAACATTTAATGCAAGCGCATTATGGACGTTCGCCGTTGATGCGTCAACAGGCAAAGAATGGGTAAACAAAGGGTCACGTATGGTGCAAATTTCGCACGTACCCAGACGCTTTGATATAGTGTTGAGAACTCTTTACGTTGGAGGATGTAACCGGCATGTCCGATTCGAGCGACAGTTCTAAGCCGCGACCCAAGACCGCGGCCGTTCCACACTACACCATGGGTGAGGAGATCATGAACTCCGTCACCCATGGTGTCGGCTGCCTGCTGGGTATCGCGGGCCTGGTGCTCCTGATCGTATTCGCCGCCCTGCGCGGCGGAGGCCCGGCCCACATGGCCGCGGCGATTGTCTATGGCGTCAGCATTATCCTCGAATACCTAGCCTCCACGCTCTACCACGCGATTCAGCCCGCGCGCGCCAAGCGCGTGTTTCGCATCATCGATCACAGCTGCATCTACCTGCTCATAGCCGGCAGCTATACGCCGTTTTGCCTCATCACGCTCGCAAACGACGGCGGCCCTGCGCTGTTCTTTGCCGTATGGGCCATCGCCATTATCGGCATCGCGCTCGAGTGCTTTATGCGCGAGCGTCAACCGCACTGGGTAAGCGGCCTGGTCTACCTGCTGATGGGCTGGCTCGTTGTCTTTAAGCTGCCTGAACTTGTGGCGCTGCTCAACCCCGTGGCACTTGCCCTGCTCGCCGTCGGCGGCGTGTGCTACACCGCGGGCGTTCCGTTCTATATCGCCAAAAACGTGCGCTATCTGCACAGCGTGTTTCACCTGTGGGTGCTCGCCGGCAGCATCTTCCAGTTCATGGCGGTGATCCTCTTCGTAATCTAGCGACCACGCCAGCGCCCGTGTCCTTGTTTGGGCGCCGGTGCAATTGCCGTATCCGCCGTCAACGTTTTAATCCGACGTCCCGAATCTTGGAGGTTCGAGAAACTCCCGATGGACATAACCATCTCCCTTATCACCACCCTCGTATTGACCCTCATCAACGGCTACTTCTCTATGTCCGAGATGGCGCTCACCACGGCCAAGCGCGCCGTGCTGGAGCACGAGGCCGAGGAAGGCGACAAGCGCGCCGAGCGTGCCGTTAAGCTGGCTGCCGACTCCGACCAGCTGCTCGCCACCATCCAGGTCGCCATCACGCTCGTGGGCTTCGCCTCGTCCGCCGTCGCCTCGACGAGTCTGTCCGACCCGCTCGCCACGTGGCTCATGAGCTTTGGCATCGCGCCGCTCTCCGCCATCGCGCGCGGCCTGGCGCCGGTCATCATCACCGTCGCGGTCGCCTTCGTCTCCATCGTGATCGGCGAGCTCGTCCCCAAGCGCATCGGCCTGGCCAATGCCGAGGGCGTGTCCAAGCAGGTCGTGGGCCCGCTTTCCGTGTTCCAGAAGATTGCTCGCCCGCTCGTGTGGCTAACTGGTGCTTGCTCCGATGGCCTGGCCCGTATCCTACGCATCAAGAGTGCCGACGACCGCCAGAACGTCTCGGAAGAAGAGATCAAGTACATGGTCTCGGAGCAGGACGACCTGCTCGACGAGGAAAAGCGCATGATCCACGAGATCTTCGACCTGGGCGACACCGTTGCCCGCGAGGTCATGGTGCCGCGCGTGGACACCACCATGTGCGAGGACGACGAGACGGTCGCCGACGTGCTGTCCACCATGCGCCAGACCGGCTTTAGCCGCATCCCCGTCTATCACGAGGATCCCGACAACGTTGCCGGCATCGCGCACATCAAGGACCTGATTCAGCCCGCGCTCGACGGCAAGGGCGACCAGCCCATCGCCGGCTTTTTGCGCGACGCCACCTTTGTGCCCGACACCAAGGACATCCTGCCGCTGCTGTCCGAGATGCAGACCTCGCACGACCAGATTGTGGTGGTCGTGGACGAGTACGGCGGCACGGCCGGCATCATCACCATCGAGGACATCGTCGAGGAGATCGTCGGCGAGATCGAGGATGAATTCGACCCCGACAACAAGTATCTCACGCGCCTTTCGCGCCGCGAGTGGCTCGTTGATGGGCGTTTTTCGTGCGATGACGCGATTGAGCTTGGTTGGCCGCTTGAGGAAAGCGATGATTATGAGACCATCGCCGGCTGGATTTTGGAGCTTTGCGACTCGGTGCCCGACATCGGAGAGGTGTTTGAGGTTGCGGGGTACAAGTTTAAAGTGCAGTCGATGCGTGGCCAGCGCATCTCGCTCATTCGCGTGATCGCTCCGGCCGAAACCGATAAGAAAGATTCCGAGCCCTCGGCAGATGAGCCGGCGGCGTCGGGCGCGGGCCCTGCGGACCCGCACGACGGCGACGAGTAGGCAAGGAAGAGTAGGGGAGAGTTATGGCAGGCCTGTTCAACATCCTTAAGGTCACCGTCAGCGAGGACAAGATTTGCGCGCACGTGCTGGTGAACCCCGGCATGCCGCTCATGACCTCGGAGGATATCGAGGCCACGGCGCGCGTGTATTACCTGGTGCCGGCGATTGCCAAGCACCTGTGCCTGGGTGATTCCGGTCGCGAGTTCCAGGACTGTATGGGCCAGACCGAGCTTTGCCATCTGCTTGAGCATGTGACGGTCGAGCTCATGAACGAGACCGGTCTTGCCGGTAGCATCTCGTGCGGCCGCACGCGCGTAAGCGAGCACGACGAGCGCGTTTTTGAGGTTGAGCTTTCGTGCCCCGACGACGCGCTGGCCATCGGTGCGCTGTCTTCGGCCACCTTTATGATGGACTGGGCGTACCTGCACGCCGACCAGCCTGCCCCCGACGTGGAGGGCACGGTCGCGGGCCTGCGCAACCTGGTGCTGGGCATGCGCGCCGAGGCCGAGGGCAAGGATCCTCACGAGGCCGTCGCCGCTGCGAACGGCGAGGGCGAGGCCGGGGACGCGACCGAGGGCGAGGCGCCTGCCGAGCCTGCTGCCGAGCTTGTCGACGAGGCCCCTGCCGAGGAGACCGTCGAGCCCGAGTCCGCGGAGCCCCAGGGCGTCCCGAGCTTTGACGACGAGCCGCAGGAGGCAATCGATACCGAGGGCGCGACCGCCGAAAGCCACGAGGCCCCCGCTGCCGTCTACGGTGGCGCGGCGACGGCTCCGGTTGCCCCCGCGCACGAGGGAACGCTGCCGCTCGTTGACGGCGCCGGCGAAGACCCGGCCGCCACGGTGGCCATGCCGGCCGTGCCGCAGGAGTAGGCTCACTCGCTTATCACCATCATGTACCTGCGCCTTTACCGTACGCAGATGAGCAAGACGGCAAGCGCTGTGCTGCGGGTATAATGGACAGCATTCAAACGGTGGGCGCCGAGGTGCCCGCAGGAGAGGAATGAACATGGGTAAGACTTTCAACTTTATCTCGGGTGCGCTCTTCGGTGCTGCCGCCGGCGCTATCATCGGCGTCGCCCTGGCTCCGCGCTCGGGCGCCGAGACCCGCGCCATGGCTGCCGATATCGCCAACGACGCCTGGGATAACATGCGCGACACCTACGAGCACGGTGCCGAGGAGGCCCGCGCCGCGGTCAACGATTTTGGCCCGATGGTCGACGCCAAGACCGATGACCTGCGTGCCAAGGTTGACCTTGCCCGCGAGCGCATGGACCAGCTGCGCGAGCAGCTCAACGACGCCATCTCGGGCGGCAATGTGACGCCCGCCGCCGATGTCGTGGTCGAAAACGCCGTCGAGGCCGACGCCGAGGCCGCGGAGCCTTCGACCGAGGCATAATGCGCGCCGGGGATTTTGTCGGCGCCAAGATCTATCGCAAGCCTGCCGAGGATAAGCGCACTAAAAAAGATGGCACGCCGCGCAGCCCTAAAAAGCTCGGCAAGATTCACTTTCCGGTCTTTACCCCGGGCGGTACGCGCGTGGTGGGCTTTATGGTGCGCCAGTCCGATATCGCGGGCATGATCGAGCGCCCCGACCGATTTGTGGCGCTCGATGCCATTGGCGTCTACGAGGGCGCCATCGCGGTTGACGACGTCAAGGGCACCTACGATGCCGCTGCGGCCAAGCGCCTCGACATCAACCTGGACGATTGCATTATCTGGGTTGGCATGGACGTGCGCACGGAGTCGGGCGATGTCGTGGGCTATTGCTCGGATGTGGAGTTCAAGCCGCGTTCGGGCATCGTGCAGACGTTCTACGTGACCGCCGGCACTGCCTCGAGTGTGCTGGTGGGCGACACGCAGATGCCGCCGACGATGCTGCGCGGCTATGCGGACGGCGCGATGATTGTCTCGGACGAGGTCAAGTCGCTCGGGTATTCGGGCGGCGCCGCCGCAAAGGCTGCCGAGGCAAGCGTCGTGGTGGGCGATAAGGTCAAGAAGGGCGCCAAGGTGCTCGATGATAAGGGTTCGGTCGCCGTGGACAAGGGCAGTCGCGCGCTGGGCAAGCAGCTCGGCAAGACGCGCGGTATGTTCAAGGCCTTTAAGGACGAATATCAAAAGGCGAGCGGTGGCTCGTCGAAAGCTAGCAAATAGCGACGTACCAAATGATGGGAGGCAAGCCGGAGACCTGTTGCTCCGGCTTGCTGCGTTTATGGGGGAGGGCACATGCGCCAAAACGGATCATATTCACACGGACGCTCGGGCTCGCGTCCGACGGCGCGCCGCGATCTGGGGCAGCTGCCCAGCGGTCAGCGCAAGCGTCACCGTAAGCCTGGCGCGATGTATCTCAACCATAGCCGCGGCTTTAGCGACCGCAGCGCTCGCATCGGCAACGGCCGCACGCCCCGCCGTCCGTCTCGCCTGCCCTATGCGCTCATCGCCGTGGGTTGCGCGCTCGTGCTGTTCATCGCTGCTGTCGTGGGCTACGTCAACCGCAGCGTGGATGTCGTCCTCAACGGCCAGGAGACTGCGGTGCGCATCGGCTCTACGCTGCAAAATCTCATCGACGACCAGGAGCTGACCGATACCTACGACGCCGGGGACTTGCTGGCCGTTGACGACAGCGTGCTTACTCGCCATGGCGGCGAAAAGCTGTCGGTAAAAGTGGACGGCAAGCGCATAAAACAGGGCAAGTGGAAAAGCCGCGAGCTTACGGGCGGCGAGAAGGTGACGGTCAAAGACGGCCGCGACACGTATGAGAAGCATGAGGTCCAGGCGACGGTTATCGAGCCCAAGCTCAAGGTCGAGGGCACGGGTGCCATCGAGTACGTTAAGACGTGGGGTATCCAGGGTCGCTCCGAGGTGTGGGTCGGCGAGCAGTCGGGCAAGACGCAGGACCGCGGCGAGGTCGTGCCCGCCACCGATTGCGTGGTCGAGTGCGCGAGCGTGGCGCCCAAGGGCAACGAAAAGTACGTGGCGCTGACGTTTGATGAGGGCCCGAGCGGAGCGACCAAGCAGATCTTGCAGGTGCTCAAGGAAAGGGGCGTCACCGCGACGTTCTTCCTGTCGGGCGATGCGGCCGAGGCCTCGCCCGCCACGGCCAAGGCGATTGTCGATGCCGGCTGCGAGGTCGGCTCCAACAGTTACAGCGACGAATCGCTCAAGGGCAAGGATCGCGATGCGGTGCGCGAACAGGTTTCGAAGGGCACCGAGGCGATCAAGTCCGCGACCGGAACGTCGACGATGCTTTTGCGTGCTCCCTACGCAGCCTTTGACGAGCAAAACTGGATTGATGCGATGGACCTGGTGTCTGCCGTGGTCTCGTGGAATATCGATTCGGGCGACTGGCTGCTCAACGGTGCCGACGAGCAGGTCTCGACGGTGCTCGATTCGGTGACGCCGGGCAACATTGTGTTGCTGACCGATAACGATGAATGCGCCGAGCAGACGCTCGAGGCGCTGCCGCAGATTATCGACGGGCTTATTGCCGACGGCTACAAAATCGTGACATTGAGCGATCTGGTCAAGACGGATACATCGCTGAGCAAAAAGCTCACCTCGCTGACGAAGGCCGCCATGCCCAAAAACGCCGTGTTCCCCCAGCTCGCCGAAGATGACGACACCACAGACTAGTCATGTAAGAACGTCCCCAATGACTATGTCACGGATGCGTCAGCGTTTGGTATGCCTGCGATGTTTGGAGCATAAATTTGGCGCCACGGCGCGATGCTGATGCTATAGTTACTGCGGATAACAAGGGTCAAGAGAAAGGTTGCAGGTGAAATCCAAACCTCGACCATACAGTCGATGACCCCATGCAGGTGCTTCTTGCGCATGTACGGGGTGTGAGCGCCGAGCGGCGTGCCGCCCGCGCATGCGTATACATATCTAAAAGTCCACGGACGGCGTGCCGGCATGGCCGCAGTTCGAAGGGATAATGATGGGGAGCACCAGTGAATTATCTGAGTGAGATGCTCAAATTGCCGGTCTTGGACGTCGATGGCGAAAAGCTCGGCGTTGTGAACGATTTTGGCATTGCTACCGGCGAAGTTTTTCCGCACGTAACATCGCTCGCGTTCCGCGGACCCGGCAAGACGCCGTTTATGATCAGCTGGCGCAAATGGGTTGACCGTATCGACGAGACGGGCGTACACCTTAAGTCGCCGGCCACCGAAATCCGTTTTTCGTACCTGCAGCCGACCGAACTTTTGCTCGCGCGCGACGTGCTCAACAAGCAGATTGTCGACACGCAGGGCATGAAGGTCGTGCGCGTCAACGACATCAAGTTTTCCATGTCGGGCGAAAATCAGCTGCGTCTGCTGGGTGCCGAAGTTGGCGCCCGTGGTCTGCTGCGCGCGATCAGCCCCGCCCTCGAGCATGTCGTCGAGAGCTTTATGAAGCACCTGGGCAAACCGCTCGGCGAGGACATCATCGCCTGGTCCTACATGGACCTGCTCGACCGTTCGACTAAAAACATCCAGCTTTCGGTGTCGCACAAGACGCTTGGCGAGCTGCACCCTGCTGACATCGCCGACATTATCGAGCAGCTCGACCCGCGCCTGCGTGCGCAGGTGTTCGCGCAGCTCGACACCGCCCAGGCCGCCGAGGCCATCTCGGAGTTCGACGACGACGAGCTTATGACCGAGATGCTCGAGGGCCTGTCCGATACGGACGCATCGTCGATGCTGGCCATGATGGACCCGGACGACGCCGCCGACCTGATCGATGAGCTCGATTACGAGAAGGCCGAGAAGCTGTTGCGCCTGATGGGCGTTCAGGAGGAGAAGGCGATTCGTAACCTGCTGGGCTATGAGGACAACACTGCCGGTCGCATCATGACCTCGGAGTTTGTCTCCCTGCCCGCCACGGCGACGGTCGGTGACGCCATCGAGGCGATCCGCAAGCTCGATGAGGACTTCGAGAGCGTCTACTATGTCTATACCGAGGACCCGAGCGGCATGCTCACCGGCGTCCTTTCGCTGCGCACGCTCATCGTGGCCGACCGCGATGCCACGCTGGGCCAGCTGGCCTATCGCGACCTGGTGTATGTGTCGCCCGACGATGACCAGGAAGACGTAACGGACGAGATGACCAAGTACGACCTGGTCGCCATCCCCGTTTGCGACGAGAACCGTCACATCTTGGGTATCGTGACCTTTGACGACGCCATGGACGTTATCGCCGAGGAGCACCAGGAGGACCTGCAGATCGCAGGCGTCGGTTCGGGCGATAGCGCGTCCGACGACTCGACGAATGTGCTCAGCTGGTTTGTGCATCGCCAGTACTGGGTTGTCGTGTGGGGTATTGCCTCGTGCATCATGGCAACAGTGCTGGGAACGGCGCTGGGCTCTGCGCATCTGGTGGTGTTCCCCATGTGCGCCATGCCGCTCGTGCTGCTGGCTGCCTCGCGTATGGTGTCGTTCGTCAAGAACTACTTCCTGGAGTACGACGGCCATGACGATGAGCCCAAGCCGTATCTGGGGTTCTTCTTCCAGAGCACGGGCATGGGCCTGATTCTGTCGCTCGTGACCTACCTGTGCGCCCAGCTGGTGCGCACCGCCGCATTCCCCGACGCGTCCATGTTTGAAGAGCAGCTCTTTACCGGCTGCTTTAACATTGCGGCCATCGTTT
The DNA here is from genome assembly GCF_040092295.1 of Collinsella sp. CLA-ER-H9. NCBI lineage: Bacteria > Bacillati > Actinomycetota > Coriobacteriia > Coriobacteriales > Coriobacteriaceae > Collinsella > Collinsella sp. CLA-ER-H9. Next base: position 263,589 of record NZ_JBBNLV010000001.1, on the reverse strand, counting down.
GCCTGATTGGCAACATGAGCGCCGTGATTTACCTGATGGTGCTGTTCTGGCGTGACGAGCACGACCTCAATACGTCGGGTACCGCCATGAACGTCATTGCCGTCATGATTTCATGCGTGGCGTACTGCATCGCCGCGGTGTTGCTCACCATGTCGGTCATGGGGTAGGTGGTCGCGTGCAAAACACGAAGCAAAAGGCGAGCACCAAGCAAAAGCTGACCATCGCGGCCATCTTTGGCGCCATGGGCCCTGGCCTTCTGGCGGCGCTTTCGGGCAATGACGCCGGCGGCATCGCCACGTATTCCAGCGCCGGTGCCAGCTATGGCTACAAGATGCTGTGGATGCTTCCCGTCATGACCGTGCTGCTTATCGTGACGCAGGAGACTGCGGCGCGTTGTGGCTGCGTCACAGGCAAGGGCCTGGCGTCGCTCATTCGCGAGCGCTTTGGCGTGCGCAGGAGCGTGCTGGCCATGGCGGCGCTGCTGATCGCCAACACGGCCGTGACCATCTCGGAGTTTGCGGGTATCGCGAGCGGCCTTGCCCTCTTTGGCGTGCCGGCGAGCATCTCGGTGCCGCTGGTGGCGCTGCTGGTTTGGATGCTTACCATGTCGGGCAGCTTCCAGCGCATCGAGAAGATTCTGCTGCTGGTGAGCTGCGTGTTTGTGACCTACATCGTCGCTGCATTTATGGCTGGTCCCAGCTGGGGCGAGGTGGCAGTCGACCTGGTTGTGCCCAACATCCAAAACGACCCCAGTTACGTGTCGCTTGTGGTCGCAACGATCGGCACCACCATCGCGCCGTGGATGATCTTCTTGGCGCAGAACAACGTGGTCGATAAGAATGCGGGCGAGGACGATATCGTGCTGCAGCGTATCGACACCGTGAGCGGCTCGATTGCCGCCGATGTCATTGCCGGCTTTATTATCATAACGACCGGTACGGTGTTGTTCCCTGCGGGCATTCAGATCAGCGATGCTGCCGACGCCGCCCGCGCGTTGGAGCCCATCGCGGGCCAGTGGTCCACGGTGCTGTTTGCCTCGGGCCTGGTCGCGGCGAGCTTCTTGGCCGCCTGCGTGCTTCCGGGCGTTACGTCCAGCGCTATCTGCGAGGCATTTGGCTGGGAGCGCGGTGCCGATCGCAGCTGGGACGAGGCCCCGGTCTATCGCGGCATTATTACGGCTATCATTGGCATCTCTGCCGTGCTGGTGCTCATGCCCGGCGTCGACCTGTTCCAGATTATGATGACCTCGCAGGTCATCAACGGCGTGCTTTTGCCTGTGGTCCTGGTGTTCCAGGTGCTTATTGCCGCTGATCGACACATTATGGGCGCCAACCGCAACGGCCGCGTGTGGAATGTGCTCACGTGGGCGACTATCGGTGTGATTACGGTGCTGACGGTCGTCATGTTTGTTCTGCAGGCGATGGGTTACAGCGCTTAACGCCCACTTTTGCTTCCGAACAGGTCGCAGCGATGGGCTGCGGCCTGTTTTCCGTCTGCTATAGGGTGTTAGTTGTATGGCAGTGGGCAAAAAATGCCAAATATGAGTACTGTTGCTAAGTGAATAGCATTTACATCGAAGAAGATAATGAACATAACTTATAGTATGTCCATTAAAATTGGCGCCAATACGCCTTAAACCAGTCAGGTTGGCTGCTTTAGGGGGTTCTAGGGGCCGCTCGGACGTCATTTTGGGTTGTTTTGCCTGCTACTAAAATGGTACCAGTACTCATATTTGCCCTTTTTGCCCACAGACCTTTGAGGCTGCGGCGAAAAAGGCTTGTTTTGATTGTTTGGGGCAGACGCGAGGCGCGGAAACGATGTCTGGAGCGGCGGAGCGGCTTGGAATTCATCCGTAGAGGTCTTCATCGGCTGCGCCAGGAGTGCCTCCAAGTGCCGGTACAAAAGGAGCGTCCCTAACTGCCGCAGGGGGCGTCGGCCGTGGCCGACGCCCCCTGCGGGTGTAAGCAGATTTGGCTGCGCGTTACTTGTCGGTGCCTAGCTTGTGCGGTTTGTAGGCGAGGGCGCTGACGAGTGCATCGGCAGCGGATTTGACAGCCGCCGGCTGCGGATCGTTAACGTGATCCTCGGGATGCACGGGCAGGTCCTTCTTGACGGCATCGTGGATGAGCTTAAGGTACTCGGTCACACCCGCGTTCGAGAGGTGCGTGCCATCGCCATCGAACAGATCATTGCGGTTGGCGCTGTACCCGTACCAGTCGATAACGCGTACATTCTTGTAGCGCGTGGCGGCGTTGGCGATGGCCTGGTTTGTGGACCCGACCCACGGCTGCGGGCTACGCGTGTTTACAAACACGACAATACGCTGCTCGCCGGCGTCGGCCATGATCGCGTCGACCTGGGCGTCCGTTACCAAACCGTTGGTGCCCAGGGCAAAGACCACGATCTTGCCGGCAAGGTTCTGCTGGATATAGCCCTCAAATGTCGCGCGGCCCGCATCAAACTGGCGGCCCTTTTCGGCATCGATATGGCTGTGCGGGAACACGCCGTCAAAGGAATCAACGGCGCGCAGCGACACGGAGTCACCGATCATCAACAGGTCGTAGGAGCCATCGGGGAAGCCGTCGTTATCCTTGTCGGTGTCGTCGGCCGCCTGCTGGTCGGTGGGCGCGGTGTTTTTTGCTTCCTTGTTCAGAACTTCTGCGCCCTCGCCGCTCAGCGCAGACGTCTCGGGCACAAAGATCAGGCCGCCCAGCGCGATGACAAGCACGATCCCGCAAGTGGCGCACACAGGAATATGCGCGCGTGCCCAGTTGGCAGGCGTGGTGGTGCCATCGCGGAATTCGGCGACGGTACGGCCGAAGGCGCCCTTCCTAAACGGCGTCTCGATAAAGCGATACGAACATTCGGCCACGGCGACCACCACAAGTACCTGCAAGATGTACTGCCACCAGGGCGTATCGTTGATGTTGGCGACCGGGTTCATAAGCAGCAGCAGCGGATAGTGCCACAGGTAGATGCTGTACGAGCGCTTGCCAACCCACACGAGTGGCTCGGCGGACAGCGCGCGGGCAACCATTCCCTGGGGCTGCACGCAGGCCGCGATGACCATGAGCGTGAGGATGGAACATAACAGCGTGCCGCCGCGATACTGGAACGCGGTGTAGCCGTTGGTGAGCGCGACCATGGCGGCAAGGCCAACCAGACCCACGACGCCCAACACATCGATGGATGCGGGCGAGGACCAAAAGCGCACGAGGGCGCTCGGCTGTGCCGGGGCGGTCTCGGCTGCTTCGTCGGCCTTCTCGCCAGGCTTGCCCTCGGCGTTCTTGCCGTGCTTGGCGGCGCCAGCCAGGCGATTGAGCCCCAAACGATGAGCGAGACGCACCGGCGCCAGGTCGCGATCGGGGATAAAGGCCATCCAGGCACCCAGCAGCAACGAGAACACGCGGGTGTCGGTGCCGTAGTACACGCGGCTGGGGTCGGCGGCAGGGTTGTAAAGCACCATCATGGCGAGGGCAGACACCGCGGCAAGGCCCAGAACCACGCGGCGCGTGTTGGGCTTGCTCACATGCATGGATACCATGGCAAACAGCAGTGGCGGCCAAATCAGGTAGAACTGTTCCTCGATGGCAAGCGACCAAAAGTGCGTGAGCGGCGAGGGGTCGCCCAGAGCATTGAAGTACGAGACGTTTTGGGCAATCTGCCACCAGTTGTTGAAGAACAGCAGCGATGGCAGGATGTCGGGGCGCATCTTGGTGAGCATCACGTGGTTAAAGATGGTGCACAGCGCGCAGGTCACGAACACTACCGTTACCACGGCGGGGACCAGGCGACGGATGCGGCGAATCCAGAAGCTCTTAAGGTCGATGCGGCCGGTCTTAGCGACTTCGTTGAGCAGCAAGCGCGTGATCAGATAGCCCGAAAGCACAAAGAAGATCGTGACGCCGAGCAGGCCGCCCTGAGCCCACGTGAGGTTGAGGTGGTAGAGCACCACCGCGACGACGGCAAGCGTGCGCAGACCGTCGAGCGCAGGGATATAGCGGGACTTGGGACGAGCGGGCGTCTGCTCCGCGGCGGGAGTATTGGCGCGGCCCTCGTTGTTGGCGGAAGCGCGATGGGGGCTCGCGGTGCGTCGCGGCTCGTTGGCACGGCGTTGGCCCTTCACGCGTTCGTGCGGCGCCGGCTCGTTGCCCGTGCGGCGTCGGCCGCGCGAGCCCGATTGCGAGAATTGTTCCATAAAACATCATCCAATGACGAGAATAATCAGCATGTATTCATTGTAGCTGCCTGCTCCTGTGAATGCTTGCTGCTGGCGCAAGCTCAAGCGCGCGTCCACATCAAAGTGAACTAAAGTTATAGAGGTGCGAGAGCACACGATTGACGGCCGACAGCGGGCGCAGAGCCCACGGACGAGGAGGTTTCCATGGCGGATCACAGCATCGTTGCGGTGTTCGGCAGCATGAACATGGACCTTTCGGTGGCGTGCGAGCGCATGCCGCGCGCGGGCGAGACAGTCGGTGGCAGCGGTTTTATCACCAACGCCGGCGGTAAGGGCGCCAACCAGGCCGTCGCCGCCGCGCGCATGGGTGCGCACACGTGCATGATTGGCGCTGTTGGGCGCGATACCTTTGGCGATGTGCTCGTGGCGGGGCTTCAGGATGCCGGCGTGGGCGTTGAGTTTGTGACACGTCTCGATGGCGTGGAGACCGGTACCGCGACTATCATTCGCTGCGAGAGCGACAACCGCATCGTGCTGTCGCCGGGCGCCAACCATGCACTTGCGGGCGAGGACGTTGCCCGCGCACTGAGGCGCCTGGTGGCCGACGAGCTCGACGGCGACGCCAGCGAGATTGCCCCGGCTGCCGGAAGCGTCTTTATCGCCCAGGGCGAATGTGATCTGATGGCAACGGCCGCGGCGCTCTCTTGCGCTCACGAGCTGGGATTCTATACGATCTTTAACCCGGCACCCGCCTGCGACCTGCCGGCAGGAGCGTGGCCTGCGGTCGACCTGGTCTGCCCCAACGAGACCGAGTGCCAGGTGCTGACGGGCATTCTGCCCTCGGATGATGCGAGTTGCGTCGCCGCGCTCAATGCGCTGCTCGACAAGGGCGCCGGGGCTGCGGTCATCACGCTAGGCGGTGCCGGCTCAGTTGCACTTGGCGATGACGGTGAGCTGCTGCGCATGCTGGCACTTTCGAGCGCGGTGATCGATACGACGGCCGCGGGCGATACGTTTATTGGTGCGCTTGCGGCAGCTCGCCTGGAGGGCCTGCCGCTCTTTGAGTGCATGGCCGCCGGCGCCCGTGCCTCGGCGGTGACGGTGTCACGTTTGGGCGCGCAGCAGTCGATTCCCACGCGTGCCGAAGTTGAGCGCATGTTTGGTTTAGACGATTAGTACAAGACGGAGAAGCGGAGTAGAACTATGGCGATTAAGAAGCTGATCCTTGATCTGGATATGGGTGTGGACGATGCGATGGCGCTTGCCTATGCCATCGCGAGCCCCGAGGTGGAGCTCGTGGGCATCACCACATGCTTTGGCAACGTGCGCGTCGAGCAGTCGGCGCACAACTGCCTGGCGGTGCTCGACCTGTTGGGTCGTCCCGAGGTGCCGGTGTACCTGGGTGCCGACCGTCCTCTGCAGGCGACCGAGCCCTATACACCGCCGGCGTCCACCACGCTCATCCACGGCAAGAACGGCATTGGCGGGGCGAGCGTGCCTGCGTCGCCCTACGAGCCGGTGGGGGCGACGTCGGCCGATGGCAACGCTGCGGTCGATTATCTGATCGATGCCGCGCGTACCTATGGCCCCGATTTGGTCTACGTGGCGACCGGTCCGCTCTCCAACTTGGCACTTGCCCTGGAGCGCGATGCGGCGGCGATGATGTCTATCGGCCGCGTGGTGGTGATGGGCGGCGCCCTGACCGTGCCCGGCAACGTGAGCGCGGGTGCCGAGGCCAACATGGCAAGCGACCCCGAGGCCGCCGACGCCGTGCTGCGCTCGGGCCGCAAGCTCACTATGGTGGGTCTGGATGTGACGCATCGCGCGGTGCTCACGCGTCGCGACATTGCCGGCTGGACGGGCTCGGGCACCATGGCCGGTTGCGCGTTTGCGAGCATGGTGGAGCACTACATTGGCTCGTACGAGATGAACGCACCCTACCTGGGCGGCTGCGCACTGCATGATCCCCTGGCTGTTGCCGTGGCGATCGACCCCACACTTGTGGGTGCGCTCGGCTGCAATTTGCGTGTCGACCTGCTGGGCGAGTACCGCGGCCGCACCATCTGCGATGAGCGCCGCGTGGCAGATCCCGACAAGAGCACGCTCGTGGCGCTGACCGTCGACGCCCCGCGCTTCCTGTCCGAGTTCAAGGCCCGTATGGCCCGCGTCCTTGGCTAAATGTTTTTCACGCCCCGTCCCAAATTGGCTACCGAGTAAATGTGCCCGTTGGGGGAATAGTCGCACCACTTCGCTTGACAACAGGCTAAACTAGCTATTAAACATTTACTATTCTGTTTAGATTGAATTTGCGGTCGTTTAGTTGTCGAGTCACGGGGCGGTCAGGCCATGATGCTCGACCGCGACCGTTACTAGGGGGAACAATGGCTAAAGCAAGTGTTCGCGAGATCAGCCGCATCACCGGTTTTTCGCCTGCGACTGTGTCCAACGCGCTCAACCGCAAGCGCAGCGTGAGCGAGGAGACCGCCAAGGTCATCCTGGAGTGCGCGCAATCGCTCGGCTACCAGCAATCGACGCAGCTCGAGAGCATCCAGTTCGTGCTCGCGCGCAAGACGGGCGCCATCCTGGACGAGAGCACCTTTCACCCCGCGGTCATCGAGGGCGTGGAGCGCCAGGCGCGTCGCCACGGCATGAGCACGAGCTTTGTCTCGCTCGACTTTAGCGACTTAAACGCCGTGCGCCCGCAGGTCGAGGGCCTTATCGCCGACCCGGCTGCCGCCATCGTGCTGATGGGCACCGAGCTGGGTGAGGAAGATTACGCCTTGTTCGCCAACGCTGCCGCCCACCTGATCGTGCTCGACGGCTGGAGCGACCGCCAGTACTTTGATGCTGTAGTCATTGCCAACACCGATTCGGTGTTGCGTGCCGTGGATTACCTTATCGAGAAGGGTCACAAGCAAATTGGCTACCTAGCAGGTGACCTTCGCATCCGCAACTTTAAGGACCGCGAGCGCGGCTATCGCCAAGCGCTTGAGGATGCGGGCCTCGAGGCCAATCCGGCATGGCGCGTCACGCTGAACACCACGCTCGAGGGCGCTTATCGCGACATGGGCGCGTGGCTCGACGGCGTTTCGCGCGACGACCTGCCGACGGCTTTCTTTGCCGAGAACGACGTGCTTGCCGTGGGCGCCATGCGCGCGCTGAGCGAACACGGCGTACGCGTGCCCGAGGATGTCTCGATCATCGGCTTTGACGACCTGTCTCTGGGCGCCTTCTCAAACCCGCCGCTCACCACGGTGCACGTTCCCAAGCACGAGGTGGGCGAGATCGCGGTGCGCCGCCTGGTGGGCAACATCCGCAATCCCAAGAGCTATACCTGCAAGACGGCCGTATCGACGTATTTTGTCGAGCGCCAGAGCGTGCGCGAGATTTAGGCGGAACGGCGCCAGATTTCAGAGCGGAAAAGTCCGCTAAAGGCAACCATACATAACGCTACCAAGAGGGGGTCCTTCGGGACCCCTTTTTGTTCTCCTTGTATGTTCAGTTTGTTTACATACCGTTTAGGCTGAATTCTCTACCGCTTGCGAGTATTTCGCGCTAAACTTCTAAACAGAATAGTAAAACATTTAGTAAACAGAACAAAACGAAACACGCGTCTGTTTACTGAACATGTGACTAGGGGAGGACGTACATGGATAAGATCAAGCTCGGCTTTGTGCCCACGCGCCGCAGCATCTTTAGCGCGCCGGACGCGATCAAGTATCGCGGCCTGACGGCTGATCGCCTGCGCGAGATCGGCGTCGACATTGTGGACATTGACGACATCAACGACGAGGGCCTGCTGTTTGACGACAGCCATATCGAGCCTATCGTCAAGAAGTTCCGCGCCGAGGGCGTCGACGGCATCATGCTGTGCCACGCCAACTTTGGCACCGAGTACGTTTGCGCCCGCCTTGCCCGTGAGCTCGGCCTGCCCGTGCTGCTGTGGGGCCCGCGCGACGAGCGCCCCGAGCCCGACGGCACCCGCCTGCGCGATAGCCAGTGTGGCCTGTTCGCCACCGGCAAGGTCCTGCGCCGCTTCCAGGTTCCCTTTACCTATATGACCAACTGCCGCCTGACCGATCCCGAGTTCGAGCGCGGCGTCTGGGACTTTTTGGCCGTGTGCAACGTGGTCAAGACCTTCAAGCACACTCGCATTCTGCAGATGGCCACCCGCCCGTTCGACTTCTGGTCCACCATGTGCAACGAGGGTGAGCTGCTCGAGAAGTTCAATATTCAGCTTTCGCCTATCCCCATGACCGAGCTCGTCCAGGCCGTGCGCGACGCCCAGGCCGACGAGCAGGCCATGGCCGCCATGCTCGACCACATTCGCGACAGCTTTGAGATCTGCATCCCCGAGGACAAGGTTCCCGCGGTTGCAGGGCTCGCTATCGCCATGAAGCGCCTGGTCGATAAGTACGGCTGCAACGCCGGCGCCATCCAGTGCTGGAACGCTCTGCAGGACGAGCTGGGCATTATGCCCTGCGCCGCCAACGCCATCCTCAATGAGATGGGTATCCCCGTCGTGTGCGAGACCGATATCCACGGCGCCATTACCGCGCTGATGGCCGAGGCCGCCGACCTGGGCCGTCACCGCGGCATGTTCGCCGACTGGACCGTGCGCCATCCCGATAACGAGAACGGCGAGCTGCTGCAGCACTGCGGCCCCTGGCCCTGCAGCTGCGCGGCCGTCAAGCCCAAGCTCACCTATCCGCTGGCTTTCGATCACCCCGGCGCGCTGACGGCCGAGGCCAAGCACGGCGACCTCACCCTTGCCCGCTTTGATGGCGACAACGGCGAGTATTCGCTGCTGCTGGGCAATGCCCGCGGCATCGACGGGCCGGCCGGCATGGGCACCTACCTGTGGGTTGAGGTCGAAAACCTCAAGCGCCTCGAGGCCAAGATCGTCGAGGGCCCCTACATCCACCACTGCGTCGCCATTCACGCCAACGTGGTGCCGGTGCTCTACGAGGCGTGCAAGTACATTGGCATCCAGCCCGACTTGTACGACCCGATTGAAGAAGACGTCAAAGCCTACCTGCGAGGAGAGTAGAAATGGCAACTATCGAAGAGCTTGAGTCCCTGCGTTGGGATCTTCGCCGCGATTGCGTCGATATCATCATGGCTGGCGCCGGCGGCCACATCGGCGGCGACATGTCGGTGATCGACGCCCTCATGACCCTCTATGCCAACCACCTCAACATTTCGCCCGAGACCGTCGACGACCCCAACCGCGACCGCTTTGTGCTCTCTAAGGGCCACGCCATGGAGGCCTACTACGCGGTGCTGTGCCACGAGGGCTATCTGGACCTCGACGACGTCAAGGCCCGCTTCTCCAAGTTCGGCAGCCCCTACATCGGCCACCCCAACAACAAGCTCAAGGGCATCGAGATGAACTCCGGTTCGCTGGGTCACGGTCTGCCCGTGGCCGTGGGCATGGCGCTTGCCGGCAAGATGGACGGCCGCGACTACCGCGTCTACACCATCATGGGCGACGGCGAGCTTGCCGAGGGCTCGGTCTGGGAAGGCGCCATGAGCGGTGGCAACTACCAGCTCGATAACCTGTGCGCGCTCGTGGACCGCAACCGCCTGCAGATCAGCGGCAGCACCGAGGACGTCATGAAGCAGGATTCGCAGGAGGAGCGCTGGGCTGCCTTCGGCTGGAACGTGCTCTCCATTCCGGGCAACGACATCCAGGCCATTGACGCCGCGCTGACGTTGGCCGCCGAGACCAAGGGCAAGCCCACGGTCATCATCCTCAACACGGTGAAGGGCTATGGCTCGCCGGTTATGGAGGACAAGGCCGCCTGGCATCATCACTTGCCCAACGACGAGGAATATGCCCAGATCATCGCCGATTTCGCTGCCCACAAGGAGGCTATCAATGGCTAACAAGATCGCCAACCGCAAGGTTATCTGCGACACGCTGCTCGAGGCCGCCGAGACCGATAAGGACATCGTCGTCCTGTGCTCCGACTCCCGCGGCTCCGCATCGCTCACGCCGTTCTTCGATCAGTATCCCCAGCAGTCCATTGAGGTCGGCATCGCCGAGCAGGACCTGGTGAGCATCGCCGCCGGCATGGCTTCGTGCGGCAAGAAGGCCTGGGCCGCCTCGCCGGCGTCCTTTGTGACCACGCGCTCGTATGAGCAGTGCAAGGTCGATGTCTCGTACTCCAACACCAACGTCAAGCTCATCGGCATCTCGGGCGGCGTCTCCTACGGCGCCTTGGGCATGAGCCATCACTCCGCACAGGACATCGCTGCCATGAGTGCGATTCCCAACATGCGCGTATATCTGCCGAGCGATCGCTTCCAGACCGCCGAGCTCGTGCGCGCCCTGGTTGCCGACAACAAGCCGGCCTACATCCGCGTGGGCCGCAACCCGGTCGAGGACGTGTATACCGAGGACGAGTGCCCGTTCCAGATGGACCGCGCCACCTGGGTACGTCGTGGCACCGATGTGACGATTGTCGCCACCGGCGAGATGGTCCGCCATGCCGTGGACGCCGCCGACCTGCTGGCTGAGCAGGGTATCTCCGCTACCGTGCTCGACATGTACTGCGTCAAGCCGCTCGACGCCGAGGCCGTGATTGAGGCCGCCGGTGCCACGCGCGCCGTCGTGACCGTCGAGGAGCACAGCCCCTTTGGCGGCCTGGGCTCCATGGTCGCGCAGGTCGTGGGCGAGCATTGCCCGCGTCCGGTTAAGTGCCTGAGCCTGCCCGACGCGCCGGTCATCACCGGCACGAGCCCCGAGGTCTTTGCGCACTACGGCCTGACGGGCGAGGGAATCGCCAAGACGGTCGCTGAGTTCCTGCCCGCAGAGTAATTGGTGCATCGGGGACAGGTCACTTTGCATCAACTTGGTGCAAAGGGGGCAGGTTTGCACCAATCCTTTTAGGTTGAATTCTGAGCAGGCCGGCTGCGCTCTCATGAGCCGGTCGGCCACTCGCTCCTTGTCCGTCGGGCTTTAGTTTTTAATCGACGGGGGAGACAGGAGAGTACATGAGCAAATACATCATCGGAATCGATCAGTCCACGCAGGGCACGAAGGCGCTGCTGGTGGACGAGGGCGGCCACCTGATTCATCGTGCCGACCGCTCGCATCGCCAGATTGTCAACGACGCCGGCTGGGTGAGCCATGATCCGGCCGAGATTGCCGCCAACGTGCTGGTCGTGGCGCGTGCCGTGGTGGAGGAGACCGGGGTCGATCCGGCCGATATCGCCGGCATTGGCATCTCCAACCAGCGCGAGACCACCGTTGCCTGGAACCGCACGACGGGCGAGCCGCTATGCGATGCCGTGGTGTGGCAGTGTGCCCGCGCCCGCGAGCTGTGCGACGAGCTTGCCGCGCGCGAAGGCGTGGCCGAGCTGGTGCGTGACACGACGGGCCTGGTGCTTTCGCCCTACTATCCGGCGGGCAAGATGGCTTGGATCCTCGCGAACGTTCCGGCGGCTGCCAAGGCCGCGGCGGCGGGCGAGCTGTGCCTGGGCACCATCGATGCCTGGGTGGTCTGGACGCTCACGGGCGGTGCGGAGTTTCGCTGCGACTGGTCCAATGCCAGCCGCACGCAGCTCTTCGACCTGCGCCGTGGCTGTTGGAGCGAGCCGGTGTGCGAGGCCTTTGGCATTGACCCGGCCTGCCTGCCGCAGGTGACCGATTCCGACGGTCTCTTTGGCACGACGGACCTGGGCGGCTTTTTGCCGGCGCCCGTGCCCATTCACGGCGTGCTCGGCGACAGCCACGCGGCCTTGTTTGCCCAGGGCTGCCATAGCCGCGGCATGGCCAAAGCGACCTATGGCACCGGCAGCTCGATCATGATGAATGTCGGCAACGAGTTTGTCGCCAGCTCGCACGGGCTTTCGAGCTCGCTTGCGTGGCGTATGAACGGCGTGACCGAGTATGTGCTCGAGGGCAACGTGAGCTACGCCGGCGCCGTCAAGACCTGGCTGCGCGACGATCTGGAGCTCATCAACAATCCCGAGGAGGTCACCGACCTGTGCTATGCCGCCAATCCGGCGAGCCGCGTCTACTTTGTGCCGGCGTTTACCGGCCTGGGCGCGCCGCACTGGGCAAGTGATGCCGAGGGCTGCGTCTTTGGCATGACGCGCACCACGGGTCGCGCGGAGTTCGTAAAGGCCGCCGATGAGTCGATCGCCTATCAGATCTTCGACGTCATTGATGCGATGGTCGAGGATTCGGGCGCCGCACTGGCCGAGCTTCGTGTTGACGGCGGCCCCACGCGTGACGCGTACCTGATGCAGTTTGAGAGCGACTTGGTCGGCTCGTCCATCCGCATTGCGAGCAATGACGAGATGAGCGGTCTGGGCGCGGCTTGGGCCTGCGGCATTGCGCTGGGCATGTACGCGCGCGATGTCGTCGACGTCTATGGCGCCCGCGGCATCGTGGAGCCTGCCATGCCCGCAGACGAGCGAGCCAAAAAGATCGCCGGCTGGCGGCATGCCGTCGATGCGACCATCGCGTACACGGCCTAGAATGATTCTTCTGGGACGGGGATTAAAAACTCATTGATCCCCGTCCCAGGCAGCTCATTTGGGACGGGGCTTTTTTGACTGGTATGATTGGTGCGACCATTCGAACCAGCTAAAAGAGCCCCGTCCCAAATTGACTACCGAGAGGAACTGCCATGGAGCGCATCGCAAGTTTTTCCGTTGACCATCTGCTGCTTGAGCCCGGCGTGTATGTGAGCCGCATCGACCGCGATCCGGCGACCGGCGCTGCCGTCACTACCTTTGATCTGCGCCTGACCACGCCCAACAAGGAGCCGGTCATGAACACGGCCGAATGCCACACCATCGAGCATCTGGGTGCCACGTTCCTCCGCAATCATGCCGAGTGGTCGAGCCGTATCGTCTACTTTGGGCCCATGGGCTGCCGCACGGGCTTTTACCTCGTCGTTTTTGGTGAGCTGACGAGCGAGGAAATCTTGCCGCTCGTGCGTGAGCTGTTCGAGTTTGTTGCTGGCTTTGAGGGCGATATCCCCGGCGCTGCTCCCGAGGAGTGCGGCAACTACCTGGACCAGAACCTCCCCATGGCCAACTGGCTTGCGCGCCGTTATCTCGACCGCGACCTGGCCGATATCGACGAGAAGCACCTGCACTATCAGCAGGCGTAAGGGCTTTATCGCCCAAAACGCGCGCATTGGGCGCCTTCGCTTATGCGGGGCACCTTTTTGTTGAGTGGTCGGGACGAGCGTTCAAAATCGCTCATGTTTGTTCTAGAATGTTCGTATAGTCACATTTACGAACAGGAGCGAACATGCATATCTACTCTGTTAACGATCCCGAGTTCAAATCCTATGGCAACGTTTGGGATGACGTTCCGTCCGAGCTCACGTCGCCCGTGTTCGAGGCGCTCTCTGCCACGCCCATTCCTGAGGGCAGCAAGTACGTAGCGAGTGCGCCGGAGCTCGAGGGCGTCAAGGATGCCGATAAGCTGGGCTTTCTCATGTTTGGCGGTCGTCCCTTCCAGCTGGGCTGGTGCAACGGCCACAACACGCAGCTCAACTGCCTGGAGTATCACCGCGCCAGCGAGTTTAACCTGGGCGCCCGCGATTTTATCCTGCTCGTGGCGCATCGCTGGGAGATCGAGGACGGCAAGCTCGACACCGCTCAGGTCAAGGCGTTCCGCGTGCCGGCGGGTACGGTCGTCGAAGTCTTTAACACCACGCTCCACTACACGCCCTGCATGGTCGACGACGGCGGCTTCCAGGTGATGGTGGCGCTGCCGGCGGGCACCAACGGCCCGCGCCCCGAGGCTGCAGCCGACATGCCTGCCGCCGGTGACAGCTACTGCTACTGGAAGGCCGACAAGTGGGTCCTCTGCCATGCTGACAGCCCCAAGGCAGCCGAGGGCGGCTACGTAGGCCTCATCGGCAAGAACCTCGACATCACCTGCGACTAGAGTCTTCTGTCTCGATCTGTAACATCTAGCGGGCTAAATCGTTACTACCTGTTACAGATTGAGACATATCGTAGAAGGCCGCCCGAAAATCTCGATCTGTAACACCAAACCCGATTTTGACGGCCTAGCTGTTACAGATCAAGACAAACCGCCCCAAATCACCACAAAGGTGCCTGTCCCCTTTGTGGTGGTTGGCTAGAGCTGGCTGCGCAGGTAGTCAGCCATATATGGTACGGCGAAGCGCACGTAACCGCGGCGCGCCTGTTCGATAACGCCGGCGTTGATGAGGCGCCGGCGATACTTTTGCGCGTAGTCGGGTGTGACCGACATGCGTTTCGCTACATCGGAAATGCGCGAAACGGCGTCTTCGTCATCAGTCATTGCGTCGAGAAACGCGACGTCTTGGTCCGATAGCGCGGCGAGCGTCGTTTCACAAACATCATTTTCGAAATCGACTTTCGATGCTTCGATAGCTCCGTCGACATGCGCTTGCGCTATGCGTTCTCCGGCCTTGCAACGATTGGCGATGTTATAGCCAATAAGTTGCAGCATATAGGGCGAACCTTGGGTCGCGTGAGCGGCGCGGAGGCGAAGGTCGCTTGGAATATCAAGGTCGAGCTCTTCGAAAGCCCGCTGATAATATGCATCGACATCTCCGACTGAAAGCGGTTCGAGCGTGACTTTGCGTGCGCGGTTGAGAAATGTCAGTACGCGGTCGTTGAGTGTCGCGGAGACTGCTCCCGGGAGGCCCGCCATGACGAGCGCGACGTTGAGTCGTTCGCCGACCAGCTCTTGATAGGCGGTGACGAGCTGCCTAATCTCGGGTGAATTTGCCTGGAGCTCATCGATGAGGATGAGGATGCCGTGGCCCTGCTCGGTCAGTTTGCGCGCAAGCTGCGTGAGTTTAAACTGAAAGCTCTTGGTCTCCTGCACGTCTCGTGTGAACTCGAGGCCTGCCGAGAAACCGAAAACACTTAGGCTGCCGCCCGTGAGTTTGGGAAGGTAGCGCGTATTGACGTAAGGCTCGCCTGCTTCTTGGATTTTCTCAACAATGCGCTCGAGCATATCCTCGGAGGCTACGGTAGGCGTGGCGACAACATAGCCGAGCTTGCGTGCGCGGTCGGCAAGTTCCCACAGAAGAACCGTCTTGCCGCTGCCTCGCTGTCCAAGCATGAGCATGGCTCGGTCGCGATTGCCCGGCTCCTGCTCAAGGCCGGATATGAATGTCGAAATCACGTTCCCGCGCCCCACCAGATAGGACGGGCGATTTCCAAATGAGGGGGAGAAGATGGTTTCAGTCATAAGTCTCCTTTCCTTTTTTTCCTATTTTTTCCTTTTTTTCCTATTCAGTCAAATAGTCCGCAGGTCGAGGACGGTTGCATAGGCCTCATCGGCAAAAACCTCTACATCACCTGCGACTGGCCTCATTAACTTGCGGTGGAATAGTTCCTGTTTAGGCGCCGCGGACCGGAAAACAGGAACTATTTCACCGCAACTGCCCAAACCACCACAAAGGTGCCTGTCCCCTTTGTGGTGGTTTGGGCGGGCGGGTATCAAAAAGTGTCAGACGGGGGCGGCTGCCGGGCCGCCGTGTGCGAAAAGAAGTGTCGACCTGCGCCGTTGCCGTTGAGCGACGCGCTGTTTGCAAGGATACTGAAACCACGACAAACAACGTGTGAAAGGATCGATGCATGGCTTTCCGTAATGACTTCCTGTGGGGCGGCGCGACGGCTGCCAACCAGTGCGAGGGCGCTTACGACGTGGATGGCCGCGGCCTGGCCAACGTGGACGTGGCCCCGCACGGCCCCGAGCGCTACGCGGTGGTCTCCGGCCAGCGCAAGATGCTCGACTTCGAGGATGGCTATTACTATCCCGCGCAGACCGGCATCGATTTCTACCACCACTACAAGGAGGACATCGCCCTCTTTGCCGAGATGGGCTTTAAGACCTTCCGCATGAGCCTGGCGTGGACCCGCATTTTCCCCAACGGTGACGAGACCGAGCCCAACGAGGCCGGCCTGGCCTTCTACGAGGACGTTTTCCGCGAGTGTCAGGCGCACGGCATCGAGCCGCTCGTGACCATCACGCACTTCGACTGCCCGATCCACCTTATCAAGGAGTACGGCGGCTGGCGTAACCGCAAGCTCATCGACTTCTACAAGAACCTCGCGACCACGATCTTCACCCGCTACAAGGGCCTGGTGAAGTACTGGCTTACCTTCAACGAGATCAATATGATCTTGCACCTGCCGTTTATGGGTGCCGGTCTGGTCTTTGAGGAGGGCGAGAACAAGGAGGCCGTCGAGTACCTGGCCGCCCACAACGAGCTCGTCGCCAGCGCCTGGGCAACCAAGATCGCTCACGAGATCGACCCTGAGGTCAAGATCGGTTGCATGCTTGCCGCAGGTAGCTACTACCCCTACAGCTGCCGTCCGGGCGATGTGCGCCAGGCGCAGATTGACAACCAGAGCAACTATTTCTTCGTCGACGTTCAGAGCCGCGGTTACTACCCGGCCTATGCCGTCAAGAAGCTCGAGCGTCTGGGCATCGATGTGGGCATGACGGACGAGGACCGCGAGATTCTGGCCGCCAACACCGTCGACTTCATCAGCTTTAGCTATTACAGCACCCGTTGCTCCGCCGGTGCCGATAACCCCGATGTCGAGCGCACCCAGGGCAACGCCTTCGCCGGCGCCAAGAACCCCTACCTGCAGGAGAGCCAGTGGGGCTGGGCCATCGATCCGCTAGGCTTCCGCATTACCCTCAACGACCTGTACGACCGCTATCAGAAGCCGCTGTTTGTGGTCGAGAACGGTCTGGGCGCCAAGGATGTTGTCGAGGAGGATGGCTCCATCAACGACGACTACCGTATCGACTACCTGCGCCAGCACATCGCCGCGATGCGCGATGCGGTGACCGAGGACGGCGTTGACCTGCTGGGCTACACCACCTGGGGCCCGATCGACCTGGTGTCTGCCGGCACGGGCGAGATGTCCAAGCGCTATGGCTTTATCTACGTGGACCGCGACGACGCAGGCAACGGCACCCTCAAGCGTTCCAAAAAGAAGAGCTTCGATTGGTATAAACACGTCATCGAGACGAACGGCGAGGACCTGGCCTAAGGTTTTCCCAACAACCACAGCTTCCTAACTAAAGCGCCCGGCGAGCAGCTTGTGCTCGCCGGGCGCTTTGTCAAAAAAGCACTCATTGGGGACGTACTTAAATGAGTGCCCGCAGAATGAGAGTGGATAATCTCCCGTTTTTTGCCTGTCTGCGGGCTCAAAGTGGGAGATTATCCACTCTCGTCATTGGTAGTCATTGGGGACGTACTTAAATGATTAGTCGCTGGGGACACTCCCTGCCGTCTGCGGATTTTGGGACATGTGGCCCGCTTTTTGGGCCTGCCTGTCGGTACACTAAAAGCACTATGGGTACCCGCGAGCGACATATTGGCCACGCGGCCGCCCGATCCGCGCCCGTAGCGGATCCTAGGGGCGGCAGGCTCTTCGCCATGCCGCGATTCCTTGTTGGCATAACACATCAGGTGTACCGTCACCGCGTCTTTGCTATCGCCGGCGCCATCACCGCGCTGTTCCTCATGCTTTTGGCAGTTTTGCCGGCGCTGTTCGCCTTCGACCCCAAACTTTCTAACGTCGTGCCCGCCTATAGCGAGGTGTCCGAAGAGGTCGTGGATGCGCTCGTCCACTCGAGCTCTCTTCCGTTGCTTGTTGCCGCAATCGCCTTTTCAATCTGGGGTGTGTTGGCGTACCTGCGCTGCCTGGACTACGTCTTGCGCCGCCGCCTTGTTGCCGTTGCCACTATCTGCGCCCTCTGGATGATCGAGGTAATCCTCAAATACAAGTCGTTCACGCCGTTCTATGCCACCGTGCTGTGGTACCTGTACTACGTGCCCATGACGATCATTCCGCTGCTCTACCAGCTGTGCGGCCTGCGCCTCGCGGGCGTGGAACAGCACCGCCTGGGTCGCCGCTACTGCGCTGCGCTGTGGATTGTGGCCATCCTGCTTATCGGATTTGTGCTCACCAACGATTTTCACCAGCAGGTCTTCCGCTTTGACCGTACAAGCGACACCTGGAGCAAAGATTACACATACGGCTGGGGTTATTTCGCCGTCCTCGTGTGGACGGCCTTTAACTTTGTGGCCTTTTTTATCCTGGTTGGTCGGTCCTCGTCCTTTCGCATCCAGCGTTTCTCGGGCACGGCGGCGCTCGTACTACTGGGTGGCGCATTCTTTGCCATCTCGTATGCTCTGCGCGTGCCCTGGGCATGGAGGCTCAACTTTTCGCTCGTCTATTGCGTCCTGTGCGTGGTGGCGATGGAAATCTGTCTCGATTGCGGTGTCATTCCGTCGTATCACGACATCGCCGGCATCTTCGACACCTTGCCGCTCGACCTCAAAGTTCTAACGCGCGACCTGCAGGAGGTCTATGCCACGCCGGTGTCAAAGCCAATGCCGGTAGGCGTGCGCGAGGAGTTGTGGGCCCAGGAGCACGGCCGCGCCCATGCCTTTGCTGTGGTGTCCGATTCCGATGTGATGTATCGTGCCTTTCCACTGCTGGGCGGATCGGCCCTGCTTGCCCAAGACGTGTCGGAGCTCAACGAGCTTAACCGTGAGCTGGCGCATCGTCGCATGGAGCTGCAGCGTCAAAACGAGCTGCTCGCCGCCGACTACGACCTTAAGACGCACCTGGCAGATCAAGAGGCCGAGACCTTGCTGGTCCAAGACGTGGACCAGGCGCTTGCCCGCGCGCTCGAAGGGATGTACGACCTGCTGAGCTCGCTGCCGCCGTTGACCGACGAAGCGTCTTCTCACGAGCGTTACCGCATGCTACAGCGCGCCAAGATGCTCGTCGCCTATTGCAAGCGCAAGGGGTCGCTCACGCTGGCGCAGCACGGGGAGAGCGGCTTTGACCGCGACCGCATCCAGCTCATTGCCAACGAGCTCGCAAGCGACCTGCGCACCGTCGATGTCGATTGCGCCTCGATTATCGCCATACGACGCCCCATGCACGCCAGTACGGTAAGCGCCCTGTACGACTGCGTGTATGACTTTGCGTTTTTTGCCTACACCACCGACCATCCGGCGCTCATGTATCACTTGGGCGACCATGACTCGTGCAGTGTCGAGCTGCGCGCTACGCTTTTCTCCAACGATGAGGAAGACTTGTCTCAGACACCGGCCGCCCATGAACTCGAAAGTGCGCTGCAGGGGCGCAACGTGGCATACCGCCTTGAGGGCGAGCCCGGCCAGCTGCGCATGATCGTTTTGATGCCGAGGGCGGGTGAGTGACGATGCAGATTTCGCTCATCCTTCCCCAAATCGTTGCGCTCGATGTTGTCTTTGCCCTGGCTGCGTGTCTGCAGATGATCCACGTCCCGCTCATCGCATCGCGCCGCTCGTCCTATAACCGTAAGGTGATTTGCGCCTACGAGGCGAGCCTTGTGCTTCACCTGATGATTTCGGTGCTCATCTTATTCGCGTCGTCTGGCTCGTATCTGGTGGCGCCGCTTGACGTTTGCGCCAGGGCAATGGGCGGAGTGCTGTGGCTCAATGCCGCGATCTTTGCCTATGGCGTGTTGCTTATGGTGCACTATCGTCGCCCCGTCATGCTGGCCGAGCTGCTGCTTGTTGTCGCCGTTACACCGCCGGTGGTTTTTGCCGTGGGCTCGGCGTGGGCCCTTGTCCTTATCGCGGAGGGAGCGTTCTTCCTGTTCCGCTCCATCGCGGCGCTCTTGATGGACGTCCGTAACCGCCAGGAAGATATCACTACGTTCTCGACGATCGAAACCATCAACGTGATTCCCGTGGGCATCCTGTATCTGGACCCGAGGGGCCGTCCGCTGCTCATGAACCGCTGCATGCGAAAAAACCTGGTGGAGCTTCATATGCCCACCGACCTAGGCGATATGAGCGGTACGTGGAACGACCTGCGCAAACTCAGCATGCAAATGCCCGAAAGCAGCAAGAACCGCGTGCGCATTAATCTGGACCGCTTTGGTGAGGCGCGCGTTGTGGTCGAGGTTTCTCCCGCCGAGATTCGCTTGTTTGTGCACGATGACGTTATGGTTTCGGGCCGCCTCTTCGAGCGCATTATCGGCCTGGATGTAACAGAGTATGCGCATGCTCATGATCGCCTGGCGCAAGCCAACCACCTGCTTGAGCTTGCGGGCCAAGAGCTCCAAGCCCAGATCGAAGAAGTCAAAAAAGTTGCTGACAATGCGGCCTATCTGCGTATGCGCGCCCGTGTGCACGATGTGATCGGTCAGCGCCTGTCCATCCTCCATCGTTATCTTGAGGAGGGGCGCCTGGATGACGAGTCGCTCGAGCAGATCGATCCGCTGCTGCGCTCGATTGCCGCCGACTTGCATAGCAGGGGTGACACCGAACCGGCAGAGCAACTGGGCGATATCGTCCATGCCTTTGGCCTGGTGAGCGTGCAGATCGATGTGGAGGGAGAGCTGCCAAGCGACGCGCGTGTCGCCGCCGCATTTTTGCAGATTATCCGCGAAGCCTCAACCAATGCCACCAAGCATGCACAGGCCCATCAGGTCCATGTGCGCCTGTGGCAGGAGACGTCGGAAGACGGCGCTGTTGCGCGGATGACCGTTTCTAACGATGGCGCGCCTGCCCCCGTATCGTATCGCGAGGGAACGGGTATCCCAGGTATGAGGCATGTCGCGCAAGATCTGGGTGGCAGCCTAGAGGTCCACGCCGCCCCGCCCTTTACGCTTGCGGTATCCATTCCGCTTAACGCCAACGACACGTCCCAAAGGAGAAGCTCATGATCCGCGTCCTTATAGTCGAAGACCAGGCCATTCTGCGCGAGAGCCTCGCGCGCTCCGTTGGCGACCAGCCCGATATGACCGTCGTCGCCGCGATCGCCGATGCCTCCGAGGCCTTGGGTGTCGCGCTCAAGGAGCGCCCGGACATGATACTGATGGACGTGTGCACCGAACACGATTCAAACGGCATCGTGGCGGCGGCGCGTATTAAAGAGGAGCTGCCCGAGTGTCGCGTCATCATCATGACCGGCATGCCCGAGATCACCTTTGTCGATCAGGCTCGCGAGGCGGGCGTCGATAGCTTTGTGTACAAGAACGTCGGCATCGACGAACTGTTCGCCGTGATGCGTTCCACGCTGGCGGGCTACTGTACGTTTCCCAAGCCGCCCGAGAGCATTTTCTCGGGCACGGCGGCCCTTGACGATGTCGAGCTGTCGATTTTGCGCCTTGCCTGCGAGGGCAAAAGTCGTCGCGAGATCGCGGCCGAGTTGTTTATGAGCGAGGGCACCATCAAGCGCCGCATCTCGGAGATCCTCAACAAGACCGGTTACGACAACATCATGCGCCTGGCCGTACATGCGGTGACCGAGGGCAGCATCGTTCCCAATATGGAGCGCCCGTAGTCGGTGCGCTCATCCGTGTTCTGGCGCCGTAAAGATAGGCCGCCCGCCGTTTTGCATCAGAAAACGGCGGGCGACCTGCTTGTGCGAACGGTGCTGTCGGCGCAAGACGGCGGGGCCGCAGGATCAACTCCTGCGGCCCCGTCTGGTGTGCGCGGATGTGTCCGCCAATCCGCGGCTGATGTTACGTGCCGTTACGCGATGGTTGCGCTGTAGGAGGCGACGTCCTCGTAGGAATCGGTCAGGTAGGCGTCGATGCCGATGGTCGTATTGACGAGGTCGTCAAGGCTATCGAGCGTGCCGTTCGAGAACGTGAATTCCTCGGTGGCGTTGGTGCCGGGCATCAGGTGAGCCGAGAACCAGGGTTCCTTCATGGTGCCGTTGACGTTGGTCTTGCCGGAAGGAGCGTAGAAGGTCAGGTCCTTGTCGCTCTTGTTGGTGATGTTGACGACAAAGCCGATGTCGCCCCAGTCGTCCTTGAACTTCTCGGTGATGGTGATGGTGCACAGGTCGTCATCGGCGACGGTGACGGCGGGGGAGATTTCGATGCTCTGGACGTCGTCGTCTTCGACGGCCTCATCGATCTCTTCTTCCTTCTCGGCGTTCTCGCGATCCTTCTTCACCGTACCGGACAGATCCTTGTCGGACTTCGTAAAGATAAGCTTGTCGCCGTCCACCTCCAGGACGAGCTTGTCGTCCTTGAGCTTCAGGTCGTGCGACTCATCTTCGGCGGTAATCGTTACGGTGGTGGCGTCCTTGGCCTCCCATTTCAGGTCGGCGACCTCAAGGAACATGTCGAGGACGCCCGTGCCGTCTTCGTCGAGGATCAGGATACAGTTGAGGCCCCACTCCTTGAGCATATCCATGTACTCATCGGTGAGCTCTTCGCCGTCCAAGGTTCCACCCGAGTACTGCCAGCTGCCGACGAAGTTGGCCTTGGGGTCTTTGCCGCCGCCGCTGCAGCCCGTCAGGGCAAAGGCGAGCGCAAGGACGCATGTCAGAAATGCGAGTACGGGCTTTTTGAACGTTGTCTTCATGGTGTCCTCCTTTATCGAACGAAACCCATAGAAGCAAATGCGGGGGTGGCGGATCCCCCGCCAATTACCAGATAGAGGGGCTAGGGCCTGGGCGTTCCGCAGTTGCTGCAGAACTTGCCGCCGTTTTCGCTGCCGCAGTTGGGGCAGAACCACTTGGCCGGTGCCGGGGCGGGTGCGGGACTGCCGCACTCGGAGCAGAACTTGCCGGTGTTGGTGGCGCCGCAGCTGCAGGTCCATGTGCCGGCCGCGGGGGCAGCGGCAGGAGCCGGTGCGGGAGCGGGTGCCGGAGCCGGTTGCGGGGCGGCCTGCTGCTGTGCCTGGCCGGCGGCGAACAGCTGGCTGGCGTTCATGCCGCCCATGCCACCTGCCATGCCCATGCCCATAAAGCCTGCCATCGCGCCGTTGGGATTGGCGGCTGCCGCGCGCATTGCGTCGCTCTGGGCGCTGGCAATGTTGGCTGCCGCCATGGTGGGATCGCGCATGACTGCGGCTTTCTGCAGGTCCTTGATCATCTGCTCGTCCTCTTGCGAGGCGGCGATGGAGTTGACGCCAAAGCTCACGATCTCGACACCGCGCAGGTCACGCCAGTCGGCAGAGAGAACCTCGTTGAGCGCGCGGGCGAGCTCGGTGGTGTGGCCGGGGATGGCGCTGTAGCGGATGCCCATCTCCGAGATCTTGGCGAAGGCGGGCTGCAGGGCGGTGAGCAGCTCGGACTTAAGCTGGCTGTCGATCTTGTCGCGCGTGTAGCTATCGGTCACGTTGCCGCATACGTTGGTGTAGAACAGCAGCGGGTTGGTGATGCGGTACGAATACTCGCCGTTGCATCGCACGGAGATGTCGACGTCCAGACCAATGTTGTTGTCGACCACGCGGAAGGGCACAGGCGAGGCGGTGCCGTACTTGTTGCCGATGATCTCCTTGGTGTTGATGAAGTACACGCGCTGGTCTTTGCCCGCGTCGCCGCCAAAGGTAAAGCGGCTGCCGATATTGGCGAAGGTCTCCTTGATGGAATCGCCTAGGTTGCCGCTAAAGACGCTCGGCTCGCTGCCAGTGTCAAAGACAAACTCGCCGGGCTCCAGCGCGACTTCGATGATCTTGCCGTTTTGCACCACGAGTATGCCCTGGCCGTCGTTGACGGCGATGACGGAGCCGTTGGAGATGACGTTGTCCTCGCCGCGCGTGTTGGAGCTGCGGCCGCCGGTGCGCTTGCTGCCCTTGCACGCCAAGACGTCAGCGGGCATCGATTCGCAATAGATAAATTCCTTCCACTGGTCGGCCATGACGCCGCCGGCAGCTCCCAATCCAGCTTTCAAGAGTCCCATGGTGATCTTCCTTTCTCGTCAAAGGCCGGGTGGTATTGGTCAGAATGGTTAATCGTCTTTGTTGTCCTTCATGACGACCGAGGTCTCGGTATGGCTGAAGGTGTCGTGCTTCTCGGTCAGGTCGAGGTCTCCGCAGTAGCAATCGGCGTGGGTGGCCTCGTTGGCTGTCTTGAGCTGGCCTACCAGCAGCACGTCTCCGATAATCACGATGATCAGTGGCGCGATGATGTTGATGAGGATGCCCTCGACATCAAAGGTGAGGTAATCCGGATTGAAGGCGTTCTCACCCATGAAGAGGATCTGGGAGAGGGCAAATCCGATCACAAAGAACAGCACCGAGGCAATGGCGAGCTTGGGCTTGGAACAGGGGAGCTCGCCGACCATGCGACCGGTCTGGCCGTTCATGGCAAACAGATAACCCTTGCCGTTCCACGAGGTAGAGAGCATCCACACGGGGAACAGGGCATAATCGCTTTCTTCCCAGGTGTAGTCGAGCTGCTTGCTTTCGACCGTGGCGTCGTCATATTCGTCGACGACGGTCTCGCGCAGGGCCGAGATCGTGCTCTCCTCCATGCGGCGCTCGGCGCGCGCCTTGCAGGTTTCGCAGTCCTCGTCGTAGCGGTTGGCGATGTAGCCGGGCATATACGCGACCGAAAACGGGCGCAGCGCGCCGTAGTCAAACGGCTCGATGGCGTCCATGTGGCCGTCGGGCATCTTGGACGATCCGTCGACGGGCACGCGCTCAAACGAGATATTGCCTTTACGGTAGGCGTCGTAGTGGTCGGTGATCGTGACGGTGCGGTCGGATTCCTCGGTTACGGTCTCGTTGGTCGCGTCAAAGTACAGTTCGCCGTCAACGCGGGCGCCGTAGAGCCAAAACGGCACGTAGACACCTTGGACTTCGTCGATATGGTTGCCGGTGACAAAGCTCTTGGGCAGCAAGATCTTGCCCTTGTAGTGTTCCTTGAGCGCGGCCATGACATCGTCGCGCCCGAGCTTAAACGGAATCACCAGGTCGGGTGAGAAGTCGCCCGAGAGCTGGCCGGGTGCCACGGCAGAGTTGCCGCAGTATGGACAGGTGGTAACGGCGACGGTGCCGTCCGAGACCAGCTCGGCACCGCACGACGAGCAGATGTAGCCGGCGTTTTGAGCCAGCTCCTGCACGGCATCGTCGACAGCAGGCTTGGGGGCCGCGGCTGCGGCATCGGCTTTGGCATCTGCCTTGTCCTGGCGCTCGCGATAGAGGGCCTCGACTTCTTCGACTTCAAAACGAGAATCGCAGTAGTCACAGACGAGCTTTTGCTCGGCACTGGCAAAGTGAAGGGGGCCGCCACACGCGGGGCACTGATAGTTGACGCTCTCGAAGGCCATGATCGGTCCTTTCCGTGCCGGGGGCTATGCGCCGATTGCGCCGCCGCAGTATTCGCAGCGCCCACTGGCATCGGGAATGGTGGTGGCTCCGCAGAAGGGGCAGGTGACCGCGGTCTTGGGGGCCTTGGCGGCCACGACGCTGTCGCGCGTTTCCTGGCGCAGCTGTACCAACGCATCGCGGACTTCGGTTGCCTGGCGCTTGGCCTCGCGGTACTCGATGGACCCGCGCTGATCGATGGTGGAGTCGTTCACGCGCAGGTTGATCTCGGTAAAGTACGGCGTGTTGACGTGGATGGTTAGATTAAAGTCGTAATCCAGGTCGTAGCGCGGCGGGTTGTAGCTCTCGCGCTCGCCGTCCTTGGTCTCGCGATAGATCTCGGTGCGATGCTCGTCGATGTCCATATCGCAGCCGAGTACCTGTGAGAACTCGATGATGTCGGGATTGGCGTCGCGCCAGCGGCTCTGCGAAGTGATAATCAGCAGGCCCGCGTCTTCGTCGAGCATGATGTTGGTTCGCCCGGCAGAAAGCGTGCGCGTGGGGTTGAACGAGGCCAGGCGCTCGGCGTTGGCCTCGCGGTAGGCGAGTTGCTCGCGTATATCGTCCGCGGTGCTGGAGCGATAGCCGTGAAAGTAGGGGGAGAGTTTGCCGGCGCACTCTTTGCACAGGTAACCTTCGTTGATTTTGGTCTTGCCGAGAAGTCCCAGCTCGGTACCGCAAATCGCGCACTCTTTCTTCTCGAACATTTTGTCAAAGAAGCCCATGGCTGCCTCCCATCAACAGGTAGCGTGTGTCACTTTTGATGATGGGCGAGCGCGCGATCTTTCACGATACCCAGACGGCTCAACGAGTCTCCACAACTGGGACACATGGCCCATTTTTCCTACTCATTGGGGACGCACTTTACTCATTGGGGACGTACTTAAATGAGTGAAACTACTCATTTAAGTACGTCCCCAATGAGTGCCCGCTCGCTCGTTTGGCGCCTGGGGGACACTCTTTGTCGAATGTGGGCGTTGCCCTTGCTACGCCACGGTCACGGCAACCTGGGCGTAGCGGGTGCAGGGGCGCTCGGCGCGCGTCTGCACGGTAAGGGTGAGCACGAAGCGGTCACCGGGCTGCGCGTCGGCGGGCACGATGAAAGCGGTGTCTACCGTGCATTCTTGCCACATCGACAGATCCTGGACGCCTGCATAGCTCGATGGGTCTACGGCCACATCCCAATGCGCATCGAAGCCCTTGCCATCGGGGTCGACGATGGTCGCTGCAAGGGCGACGCGCTCGCCGGCTGCGGCGCTGCGGTCGGCCGTGACCTCGACAACATGTGCCGGATGCGAGCAGATGGCCGGATCATGGGCGCACCATTGCGCGCGGACGGCAAAGTCTTCCTGATAGGCGCGCAGGTAGGGATTGAGATTGTCGTCTGCGGGCGTGCCGAGGGCGGCAAAACCGGCGGGCGCGCTCGCATCGGGGTGTCCATCAAGAAACATGCGGCCCAGCAGCGTATCGAAGTCGCGGTCGTCGATGCCGCGCAGGCCAAACGGCAGCAGCGGAATATAGGTCATGCTGTCGCCTTCGGCCATAAAGTCGCCGCGCTCAAACTGCACCGCGGGCATACCGTCCAGGCCCCAATCCAGGCGGGCATGCTCGCCAAACTGAAAGCGCTCGGGTTCGTTTTCGTAGACCTTACCATCGCCATAGAGCATATAGCGTGCCATGAGGGGGCCGTTGCCCTGAGTGAGGTTCTGCGCAGGCCAGGGAGCCTTAAACAGCGGCAGCGTATCGGGCTGAGCCATCTTGGCGTCGAAATAGTTTCCATACATATAGGGCACCCGCCAAAAGATGAGCTCGGGAAAGAGCTCACGCCCATGGTCGAGCCACGAGTTGTCCTGTCCCACGCCACCGGCAACGCCCATCACGCGCACCTTCTGATAGACCCGCTGCTGCACGGCGGGCCACTCGGGCGTGGCACGATGACGCTCGGCAATACTCATGAGGGCACGAACGATCGTATTCATACCACCCCAGCTGAGCAGCCACAGCGTGCGGGGGTCGTCATCCATGATGGCATCGGCGATGACGCGCGACCCTTCAGTCTCCTCAGTCACGTCACCCTCAAAAGCAACGTTTCCCACAAACGTGCGCTCAATCATCTGAGCCGGCGTAGGAAACGGCGGCTCATCGGCGGCGATGGCATTGGCCTGTAGCTGCGGCCAAGCCTGGGCGTACTCATTGCTCCAAAGATTTTCGATCCAATGCTCGGGAAACGGCCGATACTCACGAAGCTCGCCGGCCAGCGGGTCGGGCTCATGCGGCACAACGGCCCACTCATAAGAGCGACGCCCCTTAGTCCGCCAATGCGGATTCACCTCACCCAGCGTATGGATGCCATCGCCAAGAAAGTGATACTGCGAAGCCGTGTACACCACAGCCTGAACATCAAGCAAGTTAAGATACAGAGCCAAATGAACAAGAGAGTTCATATCATCGACTTCCATATCGGTAGTAACAATCACCCGAGTCAAATTTTGAGACATAGGAACAGCTCCAACCAAAAAAATTCAGCCAGTTACGCGCAAGGCAAGACGGGCCCACACCCCTCATCGCCACCGACCCGGCGTGCTGCCGGAAGCGCCCGGCCAGGGCCAACGACAATGGCAACGCAGCGGGGACCGGGGCTTAGTCTTGCAAACATTCCGCAGGGGGCATGGGCAGGCGCAGCGCGAAGCGCAAAGCGCCAGCCCATGCATGCCCGAGGACGTTTGCGAGACTAAACCCCGGTCCCCGCGATGGGAGGGCTTAGCGGTCGACCCTGGCCGACCACTCCCAGCAGCCCACCGGCTCGCCGTCGATGAGTACGTTGCCCCCGTCGAAGTCTTGATAACACAGGTCGTTGAATTGGTGGATCCACACGCCATGGTTGAACGTCTTTTTGGCCGAGCCGTCGGCTTCGCGATACACGCCGGTCAGGTCTTCGACATGGCTAAAGTAGGTGAGGTGCACGTTGGCGCCGGCATCGCGCAGACGCGCCGTGAGCGGCAGCACGGTCTGTTGCGGCGGCACGAGCTCGTCGCCCTTGGAGTGCGTAAACCACAGCGGCGTCTTGGCGAGCGCGGCTACGTCCTCGTCCGTGGCGTTGTACCACGGGGCGCAGCAGGGAAGGCCCGCGGCGAAAAAATCGGGGTAGTCGGCGCACAGGCGCAGGGTCATAAAGCCGCCGTTGGAAAGGCCGGCGACCACGATGCGGTCGGTGTCGATGCGGTCGGCATACTCGGCGACAAACTCGTCGATAAGCGCCTTGAGCACGGGGGAGTAGATGCTCTGGTTGGAGTGACCGAGCTGCTCGACGCCGTTGTCCATCCAAAACGTGGGCGACTGCGGCACGAGCACCCAGGCGAAGCCGCCAAAGTAGCGCTGGATCTGCGCCTGGCTAATGGCTGTGACGCGGTTGCCGATATAGGCACGCGTGGCGCCTTCGCCTTGCGTGGTGCCCTTGCCCTCGCCGGCGCCGTGCAGATACACCACGAGCGGGGCCTTTTGGGGCACAACCGTTGCCTCGGGCGCAAAGGGGTTGAAGCATGCTGAGTCCTCGGCCTTAAAGCTGGGCTCAAAGAAGCCGTATTCGAGCGCGATGCCGTCGACGGCGGTCTTTTGTGTGGTGTTGCTCCAGCCTTTGAGCGCGGGGCAGATATCGCCACGGCAGGTGTCGAAGACCAGGCCGCAGGTGGGATCGTCGCCGTCGTTGCCGGGAAGAGCTGTGAGCTGCGTGATGCGCAGCTGGTCATCGAGCATGCGCGAGCCCATGACGCCGCCTTCGATGGTCTTGGTCAGGCGCTGCTCGGCGACCTCGAGCGCCACATGGGTGCCCACGGCGAGCTTACGTCCGTTCTCGTCGCACGGATATGCGGCGAGAATGTCGATGTAACCCGCGGAGGGAACGGCATGGTCGGCGCCGCGCTCCTTGCGCATCAGAACCTCGCCCGAGCGCTCGTGACGCTCTACATATATATGGAAGGTGTTCGTGTCGATGTCGTTGGCGCGCACGGTGCAGGGCAGGTCGAGTACGACCTTGCTGATCCAGGGGCCAAAGTCGCCCAAGGTGGTGACGGTTGCGTAGGTGCACGATCTGAGTTCCATGAGCTGCCTCCCTTGCGCCGCCAACACGAAACATAAGCGGCAATACAATCTAAACATGTTTAGTTTAATCCAGAATTGCAGAACAAGCAGATAAATTCGGTAAACGGCAAAACTGAACACGCAATGAACCACTAAACATATGTTTACTAACTTCTAGCAGGGCTTCTGCTGATGAGGTAACAGGTCAGCGAGGTGTTTATCAAAATAAAAGCCCACGTAAAGAGCTATATATGAATAGATGGCCAAAGAGACCATCTTCTGCCATTTAAATACGCTCACCCCCGATTTCCTACCGTTCACCGGACTTCAGACGGCAAAATTGCCACAAATGAGGCGCTCCGTGTAAACTAAAGCCTGTAAACGTTCAGTAAACACCTTGTTTACAAAAGCGTATCCAAGGGTCCGGCAACCGTAAGGGGTTATAGTCGCCGGGCCAAAGGCGTGCCTAAGCCCAAGGGGGCTGGCACACGAAGATATGGGGAGGGGTCCCATGGCAGTAGATAACAAGCAGATTGCCACCGATGTCCTCGAGCTCGTGGGCGGCGCGGAGAATGTTTCCGTTGCCACCAACTGCATGACGCGCCTGCGTCTGACGCTCAAGGATAACAGCAAGGCCGACGTGGAGAAGATCAAGAAGGTCAAGGGCGTTCTGGGTTGCCAGTTCGCCGGCAGCCAGCTCCAGGTCATCATTGGCCAGAACGTGCCCAAGGTGCTCGCCGAGTTCGTCGCCATCTCCGGCGTCAAGCAGGGTGAGGCCGTCAACGAGAACCTCGACGCTCCCAAGGAGAAGTTCGAGCTCAAGAACCTCCCCAATATCATCCTCGACTATCTGTCGGGCTCCATGACCCAGCTCATCCCGCTGCTCATGGCCGGCGGTCTGTTCCGTACCATCGCGGCCGTCCTCGGCCCCACCATGCTCGGTGTGCTCTCGGCCGACGACCCGACCTATACGTTCCTCTACACCACGCTGTACGAGGCCACGTTCACCTTTATCCCCATCTACCTGGGTTATGCCGCGGCTAAGAAGCTCGGCGCCAGCCCCGTGCTCGGCATGCTGCTCGGTGGCGCCCTCATGGCTCCGTCCGTTGTGACGGCTGCCACGCAGGAGGGTGGCGGCATCATCTCCGTCTACGGCATCCAGATCGCTGCTGCCAACTATCAGCAGTCCGTCCTGCCGATCATCCTTTCGGTGCCTGTCCTCTACTTCGTCGAGAAGTTCTTTAAGAAGGTCATGCCCGACGTGCTCTCCACGGTCTTCACGCCGTTTTGCACCATGATCGTTACCATCCCCATCGCCTTCATCGTCCTCGCCCCCATCGGCAACGAGATCGGTACGCTGATCGCTAACGCGCTCTTCGGCCTTGCTGACCTTGGCGGCATCGGTATTCTGATCGTCATGGCCGTCCTCGGCGCCTTCTGGCAGCTCTTCGTGGTCTGCGGCATGCACATGCCCGTCATCCTGCTCGCCCAGGTTCAGATCATCGCTGCCGGTTACGATCCCTTCGTCTTCGTTTCCACCAACTGCGCTATGGCCGCCGTCTGGGGCTGCGCCTTCGGTGCCTTCCTCAAGATGAAGAACCCCGACGAGAAGTCTCTCGCCATCGGTTACGTCATCTCTGCTATCGCCGGTGGCGTCACCGAGCCCGCGCTCTTCGGTATCCTCATGCGCTTCCGTCGCACCATGCTCGGCATGTTCATCGGCGGTGCCATCGGCGCCGTGTTCTCCGGCCTCATGGGTGTTACCTACTACCTGGCCGGTGGTGCCTCCAACTTCCTGGTCTTCACCAACTACCTGCAGGGTGGCCAGATGAACACCGTCTGGGCTATCGTCGGTATGGCAATCTCCTTTGTCATCGCAGCTGCCGTCGTCTTTGCCACTGGCTTCTCCAAGGAGGAGCTCGCCGAGATGGAGGCCTAAGGCCAAACCATTCGGACGCATACGACCTTACCTACACGACAGGGCCCCGTCAGGCGCAAGCCCGGCGGGGCCCTTCTTACAAGGTAGACTGATTGGGGGCGCGTGGCGCCTACTCGCCGGGGCATGCTAAGCGCCAGGTGCTTTCGCGCGGGGTTACCGCGAAAGAATCTGCCGGTTCGCAACTCCTTTATCAAACGAAAGGACATGCAGATGAGTTTGGGAAAGCTGACCGTTAACGGTCGTCAGGACGGCTTTTTGTGCGAGGGCAAACCGTTCTTTTGGTTTGCCGATACGTGCTGGAGCGCGTTTACGAGCATTACCGAGGCCGATTGGGACTACTATCTGACCCGCCGTGCCGAACAGGGCATGAACGTGCTGCAGATCAACACGCTGCCGCAGTGGGATCGCTGCTGCCCCGATCTGGGCATTTGGCCCTATGCCAGCGAGGACGGCGTGCATTTTGATTGGTCCCGTCCCAACCAAGCGTACTGGGATCGCGCCGCCGCCATGTGTCGCGCTGCCGTCGAGCACGGCATTCGTCCGGCGCTCGTGCTTATGTGGTGCAACTACGTGCCCGGTACCTGGGGCTCCGTGATCGCCGAGCGCCTGGGTGCCGAGGTCATGCCGCGCGAGGAGGTTCGCGCCCACGTTGCCCGCGTCGTCGAGAACCTGGGCGAGTTCGACCCCGTCTATGTGGTGACAGGCGACACCGACTTTAAGACCGACGAGGCTATCGCCTATTACGGGGATGCACTCGACGAGGTCACCAAGCTGGCTCCCGAGTCCTTGCACACCATGCATATCAACCGTGGCAACCGCGCCCTGCCCGAGCAGTTTGCCGATCGCTTGGACTTCTACATGTTCCAGCCCGGCCACAACTATAGCGGTCAGGAGGAAGCTTGGAAGCTGCCCGAGGATTTTCGCGCGCAGTATCCCAAAAAGCCGATGGTCAATTCCGAGCCCTGCTACGAGCAAATGGGCGCGAGCCGCAACGTGTACTGGCGTTTTACCGCGCAGGATTGTCGCGCGAGTGTTTGGTCGAGCATTCTGGCCGGTGCCAGTGCCGGCATTACCTACGGTGCGCACGGCGTGTGGAACTGGCAGACGTCGCGCAGTAAGGGCTCCGTCCTGGGCGAGGGTTTTGACATGCCGTTCCGCTGGCAAGAGTGCCTGCAGTTTGCGGGCGTGTGGGACTTTGGCCTGATCGAGCACGTGCTTGCCGGCCTGGGCGCTACGGCTGGCGATGACGCGCTTGCCGTGGTTCCGGCGCAGGAGCTGATCGACGACGCGCGGGAGGCCATTCGTGTGGCGCGCGTTGGCGATCGTGTCGTTACGTACCTGCCGCGCACCACGGCGCTCAAGTTTAAGCTCGACGGCGCGCGCGGCTGGACGGCAACGGTCCTCGACATGGAGGACAAGCGCATCGCCAAGCTGCCCGTCCGCGACAACGGCGACGGCACCGTGCGCGTGGCTCAGCATCCCTTTGAGCACGACGCGCTGGTGATCCTGACCCCTGGGCACTAACGGCTCTTCTCCAACATTTACAACCCAGTCCCTTTCATTAGAGTGCGACGGGATGGTTCCTGCATGACAGCTTTAAACTGCCAAGGGGAGTCATTCCGTCGCACTCATTGGGGACGTACTTAAATGAGTGGTCTCGTGAGTTTGAGGGTGAGGCGGGCGCTCGTTACAAGGTGAATGTCGTGGACACATGGGACATGACGGAGGAGGAGCTTCCCGGAACCTTTGAGGGCAAGTTCCGCATCGACCTCCCTAGCAAACAATATATGCTGCTTCGTCTGACTAAAGTAGGGGCGTAAAATAGAGAGAAAATCGGCTCCGGGCGCGATTTGCTGTATGACCATCATAAGGGGCAGCCCCTGCGGTGGTCGCGGCGATGCGTGTCCGGGACTATGGCGCGTGAGGGGCGAATATGCAGGAGTTCTTTGGAATCGATGTGGGCGGTACGGCCGTTAAATGGGCTGTGCTGGGCGAGGATTTTTCCATCCGCGAGCGCGGGAGCCTGCTGACGGGCTTTACCACGGCTGAGGAGACGGTTTCGGCGCTGATCGGGCTCGTCGAGCCGTACCGTGAGCGCGTGAGCGCCGTAGGCGTGAGCGCACCCGGCGGTATCTACGAGGGAGATGTCACGGGAACGATCCATCGCGGCGGTGCGCTCACGTTTATGGACGGCTGCCCACTGGGATAGCTCATGCGCGAGGCGCTGGGGGTGCCGGTTGCCGTCAATAACGACGGTAAGTGCTGTGCACTCGGTGAGTATGCGGCTGGCGCCCTGCGCGGGACGCGTTTTGGCGTGGTGCTCGCTATTGGCACGGGCATCGGCGGCGGTATCGTCATCGACGGCAAGGTCCTGCGCGGTGCGCACTGCTTTGCAGGCGAGTTCAGCTTCTTGCGCAACGATGTCACGACTGCCGCGAACATGGGAAACTCCTTTGCCGATTCGGGCGGTTGGCGTGCGCTCCGCGATGCTGTCGTTGCCGAGAAGGGCCTGCCTGCGGGTTCTCCGGTAGACGGCCGCCGCGTCTTTGAGTGGATCGCGGGCGGCGACAAGGCGGCGCAGCGCGCGCTCGACCGTTACGCTCGCGCCTTTGACGGACAGCTCATCAACCTGCAGGCCGTGCTCGACCCCGAGGTCTTTGTGATCGCAGGTGGCATCTCGTGCCATCCCGAGCTCATCGATGCCCTGCGCGCGCAGATGCCGCTGGCCCTCGCGGGTTACGAAGGGACCCTTGCCGGCATTCCTGTGCCGCAGATAAAGGTGGCCGAGCTCGGCAACGACGCCAACCTTTACGGTGCTGTCCAGGAAGCCATGCGCCTGCTGTAACGTAAGCCAAACGAGGCTGCCGAAAAAGATAAAGGCCGGCGTGAACCGCCCGCATCGACGCCCTGCCTGCGCTAAACTGGAAGGCACGTACGCGATTACGAGAGGAGCCCGCATGGAGGCTTACAAGCAAGAGTTCATCAAGTTTATGGTCGAGTCCGACGTCCTTAAGTTCGGCAGCTTTACGCTCAAGAGCGGCCGTCAGTCCCCGTTCTTTATGAACGCCGGCGCTTACGTGACGGGCTATCAGCTCAAGAAGCTGGGCGAGTATTACGCCCAGGCCATCCACGATAACTTTGGCGACGACTTTGACGTGCTGTTTGGACCGGCCTACAAGGGTATTCCGCTGGCCGTCGTGACCGCAATTGCCTACCACGAGCTGTACGGCAAGGAGGTCAAGTACTGCTGCGACCGCAAGGAGGCCAAGGACCACGGTGCCGATAAGGGCAACCTGCTGGGCTATGAGCCCCAGGACGGCGACCGTGTGATCATGGTCGAGGACGTCACCACCAGCGGCAAGTCCATCGACGAGACCTATCCCAAGGTCAAGGCTGCTGCCGACGTCGAAATCAAGGGCCTCATCGTGTCCCTCAACCGCATGGAGGTCGGCAAGGGCGGCGTGACCACCGCGCAGAAGGAAATCGAGGCCAAGTACGGTTTCCCCGTCGCGAGCATCGTCTCCATGGCCGAGGTCGTCGAGACGCTCTACAACCACGAGATCGACGGCAAGGTTGTCATCGACGACGAGCTCAAGACCGCCATCGACGCCTACTACGAGCAGTACGGAGCTCGTTAGTTACGGCGTTCTACGAACCGCGTAACTGCTCGACGCTGCGCGGGCCGCATTTGGACAATCTGACGTTCAACTTCAAGGGCGCGACCAGAAGGTCAGCGCCCTTTCGTTTCACGTCACCTTGTCTCAAATGCGGCCCGCTCGCTGTCCGTCCTCTACCTGCGGCGTTGTCTTGCTCCGGATGCGCCCCGCGCACTGTCGTTGTCAAAACATCCCCAATGACTAGTCAGAAATGAGCGTGGATAATCTCCCGTTTTTGGTCTGTGTGTGGGCTCAAAGTGGGAGATTATCCACGCTCGTTATTCGAGTGTCCAAAAATCCACGCTCGTCGCTACTTAAGCCCGGGCAGGCGGGTGTAGGGAAACAATCGCTCGAGGAACTCGGAGCAGCGGGCGTAATCTTTGGCAAAGTAGCTGCTATAGAGCGAATCGAGCACGTACTGCACGGCGATGTGGCTGGCAAACTGCGTGATGCGGTGCGTCATGCTCTCGTGGTCGCTCACCATGAGATAGGCGGCAAAGCCGGGGTGAATGCGGGCGCAGTATGGTGTGCCGATGACGATGACCGGGACATGCCGACTACTGAGGATCGGCAAGATTTCCTTGAAGTTGGGGGCAAGGCCGCTGTAGGAAATGACGATTGCCACATGGTCGGGGCCTGAGGCGAGCGCCGTTCGCACCTGGGCCTCGACACCGTCGTGGCACGTCGCGCTTTTACCGGCGGAGAGCAGGCGGTCGCGGAACATTCCCGCTGGATAGAGGTTGTGCGAGCCCGTGTAGATGTCGACCTGTCGGGCGTTTGCGACGAGCTTGGCGGCGTAGTCGAGCTGTGCGGGGTCGAGCAGCTCCTGCGTTTCGGCCAGCGTGGTCTGGTAGAGCCCCTCCATGCGCTCCATCACCTGCGCAGGGGTGGAGGTGGCATCGAAGGGAAAGTTGATGTCCACGTCGCGCCGGTTACCCGCCTCGGTCGCCTGACGGATGAGCTCGACCTTGAGGTCTTTGAATCCCTCGAGGCCGAGCTTTTTGCAAAAGCGGTGTACGCTCGCGACCGAAACATTGGTGCGGGCGGCAAATTCCTTGATGGAGAGCCCGCGGACGTCTTCGCCCATGGCAAGGGCCGAGATGCCGAGCTGTTGCTCGGTAGGGGTAAGGCCCTGTGCCTCGGAAATCTTGCGTTTGATATCCATGCGAACTCCCACGCTCAACAAACCTGCCAAAAAGGGACAGGTTTATTTTGGCAGGTTTTGCCCGCAAAGGGTAACGGGACCGAGGATGCCGCTCGGGGCGATGGGTTCGGTGAGGGCGAAGATGTCGGGAATCGCATGATCGAGCGTGTTGATGACGTCGACGGTGAGTTCGTGCGTGCCGGCGGCAAGCGGGTCGATGGCAAAGCGATAGGGCGGACAGATGCGTGTGCCGAGTGGGTGTCCATCGAGCGTAAGTGTCGCGACTTCGTAGACATCTCCCAGGTCGATTGCGGCATCGGCAAGGTCGTTCGCCAGCTCGAACAATGTGCGATAGCGGAACGTCCCGCATGCATCGGGGAATCGCTCGGCAGTGAGATCGCATAAGTGCTCGAGTTCCTGCGGGGCGCCAAAGGTTCCGCTGTCGGCAGGGGAGAGGGCGACGGTCCAAGGTCCGTTGATGTCGAGGGCGAGCGCATCGCTCGAGCCCATGTCCGCGCCGTCCCCGGACTCCAGCTCGCCGTCCGTCTCCAAGGCAACGAAGCAGCTCTCGAAGGGTGCGAGCTCAAGCGTTCCGTCAAACGCAACGGGATCGGTGCCATTCAACAGGTCGAGGCGCGTGCCGCAAAGTCGCTCGCCTTGCGCGAGTTTAACTGTGCAGTCGACGCACTCGCGCGGGTGCTCGTTGACCAGCATGACGTAGGTCTCGTCGGCGTGCTCGTAGCGAAGCGCGCGCAGCCAGGGCTGGGGCGTGTCGGTGACAACCGTCTGCAGCCCAACGCTCGCCAGCACGCCCGCCATATCGGCAAGCGGAGTCGCTGCAAGTTCACCCAGTTCAACCACGCCATCGGCGTCGTAAAGCGCGCTCGACACCTCGTCGACAGCGAGGACCATAACGCCCGCCGCCATCATGCGCTTTACGGCCTGCGCCGTCGCCGAGCCAATAAATGAAGCTCCTGGCATAACAAACGCCTGGTAGCGGCAGCCGTTTACGGTAAGCATTCCATCGGCAATTGAAACCTCGTAACGGTCCTCATCCTCAAAAGCCTCGGCGGGCACAAAATCAAAGTCGATCTGCGCACGTGTGAGCTCGGCAGCCACGCGTTCGATAGGCATGGCGCCGCCGGCCCACTCGGCATCGGTGTGGTACAGGATGGCGACGGGGCGCGTGGCGCTGCCTCCCGAAAGCAGCGTGGCAGTGCGGTTCATATAGCTCATGAGCTGGCCAAAGTGCGGCCATTGCGGATTGTTGCCGTGCGCGTAAAAGTGCGGCGGGCAGTCCCAATCGGGGAAGGGCGCCATGCTAAACGCGTGCGGCGTAAACCAGTTAATACCGCGGACGAGCATGTGGTCGGCGATCCATTTCATCTCGCGCAGGCCCTCGTGCCAACCGAAGGCGCCGAAGACCTCGGCCATGCAGCGCCCCTGCTTTTTTGGGTCGAGGCGCGCGGCCGAAGAGCCCAGCTTGGCAAGTGCGTAGGTAAAGAACTCCATGTTCCACGCGCCGTGGAAGTAGCTGTAGCGCCCGTGGTCGACGCCGGGGGCAAGCTGGTTGATGACAACGTCGATGCCCGCCATATCTTGTCCCGCGACCGCGCGGAAGTAGTGCCCGGCGCCCTGGCCCAGGCGCGTGTGGCAGCTTTTGTCCTCAATCACATGCCCGATGTGCATGACGCCGTGCTCACGGCACCAGTTGCCGATCTGCTCGTCAAAGCAGGTGCGGTAGAGTTGCGTGGCAATGTCCATGTAGGTGTGACGGACTCGGGCGCCATCTGCCTTGCGTGTCCAAAGGCCGTGTAGCTTGGTGAGCCAGTCCTCGCCAAGTGCATTGCGCAGGCGGCTGGCAAGCTCGTCCGACCAGGGTAGTGCCATATCGCCGCGTCCAATAAAGCTGCTGGTAGAAGCATCGTCGAGAGCCCTGCCCTTCTCGTTCATAAAGCCCGGCTCATCGGTAAAGAAGCCCAGGATGGTGCGGCCGAACTCGTCGCCCAGATGCGCAAACGTGGGCTCGTAGACGGCGTCGATGAGCATGCGGCACGAGGCGGCGTCGACCATGTTGATGTACTCATCGCGAAAGCCGGTTTTTTGGATGGTGACGTAGAGCTCGACGGTGGCGATGCCGTCGGGCGCGTCAAAACGCAGGCGAGCGGGGGTGCCGCCGTCGGTCTGCTCAAGAGTGATCTCAAGATTGAGCGGTGCGCCGTCGGCGTCGAAAGTCGCCGCACCCACAAAGCGCTCCGTGGGATCCATAAGATCGCCGAGCTTGATGACCGTGGACGGCTGGGGACCAACGACCATAACCGTGCGATGTTTGAGCACGGTCTTCTTAAGCGCGGGGTCAACATCCTCGCCCGCAAGCGCGCCGTTGGCGTAGCCCGTGGGGAAATGGGCGTCGTCGAGCAGCCAGATCTTCAACCCCAAGCGCTTGCACTCGCCAATGATAAAACGCAGGTCAGCCCACCAGCCGTCGCGACAAAACTCGGGATGCGTGCGCGATTCGAGGCAGACCTCGCGGATGTCCGCACCGGCAATCTGCTCCAAGTATTCGGTAATCGTCTCGTGCGCCTCGCCCTTGAGCCACAAGAACGGAAGCACATGGTTGTCGTATGCCGCCATATCCACTCCTCTAAAACCAACCTTTTAAATCGATTGAAGTCAGAGTACGCCGAGCGCGCCGTCCTGCTAATATCAAAACCACAGCAGAATATGACCGAATCAACGATTGTGATGCCATGGATCTTACGCATTTAGACAGCCTTCTGCTCGAGCTGACCGACAGCGAGCGTGCTTACCACGCGGGCGCCCGCTATGACTGGAATGATGCGTTCAGCTGGGGTCATCAGCAGGGTATCGGTGAAAAACATATCCATAAAATCGGTGACCCGACGCAAGCCTTGCACCAAGAAGGCATGCCCGAGGGCCTATCAATCGTGCGCAACTCGCGCTTCAACCCTGTACCGGAGCATGTGCACGATTATGTCGAAATCAGCTATGTCTATCGCGGGCACGCGCCGCAGGTCGTCAACGGGGAACAGCTTACGCTTGCTCAACACGAGGTGCTCTTGCTCGACGCGGCCTGTCCACATGCCGTGGGCGAGCTCGGCGAGCATGACATTATGCTGAGCATCGTCATCTCGCGGCCGATGTTGCACCGCAGCCTAGAGCAGAGCCTCTCGCCGTCAAGCACTGTCTCGCAGTTCCTCATTAATGCCCTCAATGACGAAACCGACCACCGCGGTCATGTACATTTCCGCACGGGCAACAGCCGCCGCGTGCGCCGATATATGCAGGAGATGCTGTGCGAGCTTCTGGAGCCGACGGCGGCGAGTCCCCAGATCGTGTCGAGGCTGTTTGAGTTGCTGCTGGTTGAGCTGATGCAAAGCTATGAGGCCGCACTGTTGCAAGCGGGCACACCTGCACTTCCCTCGGCGCAGGTTGCGGCCGCCGTGGGCTACATCGAGCGCCATGCTTGCGATTGTACGCTCGAGGACGTAGCTCGCCACCTCCATCTGAGTTCCAACTACGCAAGTGCGCTGCTCAAACGGCAGACGGGCCACACGTTTATGCAGCTCGTGCAGGAGAGCCGCCTGGCACGCGCGGCAACGCTGCTCGACGCCGGCTCCACTGCGGAAGCCGCGGCGCGCGAGGCCGGCTACGCCAACATGAGCTTCTTCTACAAAAAGTTTGCCGAGCGCTATGGCTGCACGCCGGCCGCCTACCGCCGGCGTTTGCCCAGATAAAACCTGCCAAAATAAACCTGTCCCTTTTTGGCAGGTATCAGGAAGTGTCAAGGGCGGGGTGGCGGCGGGGTGCCGCTGCGAAAAGAAGTGTCGGGTTTGGCACCCCTGCCCCTGCCTGTCGCGTGCGTGGGCGATACTCGGCTTATCGAACCGCGATGCAAAGGAGATACTCATGGCAAACATCAAGTTCCCCGAGGGCTTCTATTGGGGTGGCGCCACCGCCGCCAACCAGTTTGAGGGTGCTTGGAACGTGGACGGCCGCGGCCCTTCCGTCGACGACCACTTCCTGGGCGGCAGCTACAAGGAGCCGCGTCAGATTACGATCGACATCGACCCCGACCGCTTCTACCCCAATCATGACGGTATCGACTTCTACCATCACTACGAGGAGGATATCGCGCTGTTCGCCGAGATGGGCTTCAACATGTTCCGCATGTCCATCTCTTGGAGCCGCATCTTCCCCAACGGCGACGACGCCGAGCCCAACGAGGCCGGCCTCGCCTTCTACGACCGCGTCTTCGACTGCCTGCGCGCCCACAATATCGAGCCGCTCGTGACCCTGTCGCACTACGAGATGCCCTATCACCTGGTCGAGAAGTACAACGGCTGGGCGAGCCGCGAGCTCATCGGCTTCTTTGAGAAGTACTGCCAGACCGTCTTCGACCGCTATCAGGACAAGGTCAAGTTCTGGCTCACCTTCAACGAGATCAACTGCGGCACCCAGGACATGGGCAATCTCTTTGGGACCAGCATGATCCAGGGCTTTGAGGGCCCGGCTTCGGCGGTCCACACCACGCCGCAGGCCCGTATGCAGGCCCTGCATCACCAGTTTGTCGCCAGCGGCCGTGTCGTGCGCTATGCCCACGAGCACTACCCGCAGTTTAAGATGGGCAACATGGATTGCTTCATCCTTTCCTATGCCGCCACGTGCGATCCGGCCGACGTGTTCGCAACGCAGCAGGAGATGAATACCATGAACTGGTACTGCTCCGACGTGCAGGTGCGCGGCAAGTATCCGTTCTACGCCAAGCGCTTTTGGACCGAGAATGACGTTGAGCTCGTGATGGAGGACGGCGACCTGCAGGATATCGCCGACGGCAAGGTCGATTTCTACACCTTTAGCTACTACATGTCCGGCACCGTGGGCACCCACAAGGATCACGAGATGACCGAGGGCAACATGACCTTTGGCGGCAAGAATCCCTATCTGGAGTCCACCGACTGGGGCTGGCAGATCGATCCGCTGGGTCTGCGCATCGCCCTCAACGAGATTTACGCCCGCTACGAGATTCCGCTGATGGTGGTCGAGAACGGCATGGGCGCTTACGATGAGGTCGAGGAGGACGGCTCCATCCACGACCCGTACCGCATCGCCTATCTGCAGAGCCACATCAAGGCCATGGGCGAGGCCATCGCCGACGGCGTTGACCTGATTGCCTACACCTGGTGGGGTCCCATCGACCTGGTTTCCGCCGGCACTGGCGAGATGCGCAAGCGCTACGGCTTTATCCACGTCGATAAGTACGATGACGGCACCGGCACCTACGAGCGCCGCCGCAAGGACAGCTTCTTCGCCTACCAGAAGATCATCAAGTCCAACGGTACCGAGGGCCTGGCTTAATTGACAAGATGAGTGCCACCGGGGAAAGCCTTGGGACGGGCTCTCGATTCGAGCCCTCACCTTAGCAATTTGATCATTTGGCACTATAATCACCATAGGCATGCGCATAACGTTGCGCTTAATCAAGAGGAGAAAATGT
The DNA here is from genome assembly GCF_040092295.1 of Collinsella sp. CLA-ER-H9. NCBI lineage: Bacteria > Bacillati > Actinomycetota > Coriobacteriia > Coriobacteriales > Coriobacteriaceae > Collinsella > Collinsella sp. CLA-ER-H9. The sequence goes on along the minus strand of NZ_JBBNLV010000001.1, from coordinate 221,965 downwards.
ATGGGTCTGTTTGACATGTTCAAGAAGAAGGCTGAGCCCGCGGCTGCCGCTGCTCCGGCCTCCATCTCTGCTTCTGCCGGCGCCGACGTGCTGTGCTCGCCCGTCAAGGGCAAGGTCATCAAGATGGCCGACGTGCCCGATCCCGTCTTTGGTGGCGAGGTTCTGGGCAAGGGCTGCGCTGTGTGGCCCGAGGACGATCTGGTCTACGCTCCCTGCGACGGCAAGGTGACCGTCACCATGGGTCACGCCGTGGGCCTGCAGTCCGATAGCGGAATCGAGGTCCTGGTGCACGTTGGCGTCGATACCGTCAACATGAACGGCGACGGCTTCGAGGGCTTCGTCAAGGCCGACGATGTCGTGAAGGCTGGCCAGCCCATGCTCAAGATCGACCGCGCCAAGATCGCCGCTGCCGGCTACAAGGACTGCGTCGTCGTGGCTGTGTCCAACACCGCCGAGTTCGCCGACGTCGAGCTCGCCGTCGAGGCTGACTCTGCTGTCGCCGCCGGCGATGCCATCGTCAAGGTCGTCCGCAAGTAAACTGCGGCAACATAAGGATGTGCAAGGGTGGTCGGGTTATCCGGCCGCCCTTTTTTATTACAATGCGGCGGAACGTTTTATTGCGCGTTGGGCGGACCGGTAAACCGTTCGGACGTTAAATCGAGCCGATTGCGCCTTTGCTTTGCCGGGGGTGTTCGTTATCGGCTAGTATGGCCTTATTGTTACGACGTGCACCGTGTTGGGAAACGCGGTGCCGCTTGTTGGGAGGAATGTCATGAAGAAGAAGCTGCTGCTTGCGCCCCTGATGGCTGTTCTGGTCGCGTGCGTGGTTGTGCTTTCCGGCTGCGGAGGTCCTTCGGTTGAGGAGCTCATTACCGAGGATCTTACGACGCAGTTTGACGAGGTCAAGAACGGTGGCGACGACTTCCTCGCCGGTCTGGAAGAGGCCTCGGGCGACGAGTTTGAGCAGCTGGGCATCGATCCCAAGGAGTACGCCAAGAGCTATCTCGAGGGCTTTGACTACAAGATCGGCGACGTGACGGTCGACGAGGACAAGGGTACCGCGACTGCCGAGGTCACCATTACCTGCAAGTCCATGAACCAGATCGTTGAGGATTTTGCCACCCAGTACCAGGAGAAGGTCACCGCGCTCGATTCGATGCCTTCCGATGACGAGCTGTACAAGATGGCCGGTCAGGTTATGGTCGATGTGACCAAGGCTGCTAAGACCAAGGACACCACAGTCACCTTCAAGTATTCCTGCAATGACGACGGCGAGTGGTCTGCCGACGATTCCGCAACCAACGAGATGATGAATGCCATGATGAGCTAGTTCGTTGCGCGGTAGTTCGTTACGGCGTTTTACCAAACGCCGTAACTGCCCGACGCTGCGCGGGCACCAGAGCGACAACTTGTCATTCAAAGAGGACGGCATGACCAGAAGGTCTATGCCGTCCTCTTTTCATGCCAATTTGTTCGCTCTGGTGCCCGCTCGCTGTCGTTGCCGAAACATCGGCGTTGCCATGGTGCGGCACTTGGGGACGTTCCTTTTCTGCCGGCAGTTGGGGACACTCCTTGTGCCGACGTTGCATCGAGTGGTCGGGAAAATGCGACCCGGTTTTTGGCCGAATTCCGGGTCGCGGTTTCCGGATGGGGTGGGTTGCGGAAACCGCGACCCGGAATATTGCTCTGAAACGGGATGCGGTTTCCCCGACGCGCCTCAAACGGAAAGTGCATCCCATTTCGGAGCTCCAAAACGGGATGCACTTTCCGCGTGGAAGAATTGTCGCAGCTGCGTTAAGCGGTGTCGCTCGCTACTCGCCCAAGATTAGCTCGGCGAGTTCGTCCTGCGTATCTACCACGTAGTCGGCGCCGGCGGCCTCCAGCTCTGCGCGGCCGCGGAAGCCCCAGCTGACGCCCGTGCTCTTAAGGCCGGCGTTGTGACCGGTCAGAACATCGACATTCGAATCGCCCACATAGAGCGTGGTTGCCGGATCGGCACCCAGCTCTTTCATCACGTGTAGCGTGACGGGTGCCTCGGGCTTAGGCGGAAATGCGTCCACACGACCCTGTACCAGCGCAAAGCGATCGCGGCCAAAGTATTTCTCGATAAGCGGGGCTGCCGAAATATGATCCTTGTTGGTGAGCACGGCAAGCTGAACGCCCGCTGCGCGCAGACGGTCGAGCATCTCAATCGTGCCGGCGTAGGGTGAGGTGTGGTCCTCCTTGTGCTCGCCGTAATAGGCCCTAAACTCGGCAAGCGTCTGCTCAAACATACGGCCGTCGCCCGCGTACTCGGCAGGCATAAAGCGCTCGACCAGCTTGAGCATGCCGTTTCCCACCTTATAGCGGTATTCGTCAACAGCAAACGTGGGCCAGCCGTGCATCTCGCAGGTATGGTTGCCGGCGGCCGCCAGGTCCTCGAGCGTGTTGAGGATGGTGCCGTCAAGGTCAAAGATCACGGTGGAAAAAGCTGCCATAGGTACGCTCCCATCAAGATGACTCATCAAAACGGCACCCATGATAGCGCGTGCCGTTCCAGTCGGGCATGAGCGGGCCAAATGTCCCTCGTGGGACTGAGGGGGCCAAAAGTCCCCGTTAAAACGCTTAAATGGCCTCTAACAGGTACATTTGGTCCCCTCAGCCCCACGGGGGACACTCGGCCCGCTCAATCTTGCGCACGGGGCTTATCGGCCTGTTCAACCCTGCGGGGAATGCCGCCTGCCAGATGCAAACGACCAGTCACGGGTTGTTACGAGTGCCGTGTCCATACTTCCTTAACACATAAGATAAGCTGATAACTGCATATTCAATCCGATTTACCCAGCTAAAGTGTTCTCATTACGCATATTGTTGGTGGGTAGTTCGGGCTCCGTGTGGAGGGGAGAACGTATGAGGTTACCGGCTTTTGCTAAGAAGGCGTTTAGGGGGGGCATAGTCGCGGCGCTTGTGCTTGCCATGCCCGCGCCCGCGCTCGCCTGCACGCAGGTTTACATCGGTAAGAACCAGACAACGACGGGCGATACCTATGTCGGCCGCGCCGAGGACTTTTCACCTCGCTACTGCAAGACCTTTGGCGTGCAGCAGCCGATCGACAACCCTGTCTTCCGTTCTTTCGAGAACGATTCTGTGCCGGGGACCGGCTTTGAGTACACCTATCAGGGTCGCTCGTATCGTTACACCTATGTTCGTGACAATCCCGATGAGTGGGATGCCCAGGACGACGAGGCAGCGTCCCGCGTGTATTCCGAGGCCGGCACCAACGAGCGCGGCGTCTCCGTTTCCGCGACGCTCACAACGGATTACAACGACGGAATCGATGCTCTCGACCCTCGTGTCGACACGGGCATCGGCGAGTATAACCTGGCCGACTACCTGTTGAGCGTTTCGTCCACGGCGCGCGACGGCGTGGAGAAGCTCGGTGCCATCATCGATCAGTATGGCTCTCAGGACTGCAACCAGATCGTCATTGCCGACAATACCGAGACCTGGATTTTCGCTCAGCTTTCGGGCCATCAGTGGATTGCCGTCAAGATGAGCGACGACGTGGCGTCCGTTAATCCCAACATCGGCGGCCTGCAGTATAAGGTCGATCTTGACGATGCGAGTCAGTGCCTGCACTCGGCCGATGTCGTGACGCTGCCCGAGTCCAACGGCGTTCTCGTAACCTATGACGACGGCACGCCGAACATCTTCAAGACGTATGGCAAGGAGAATTCGGGTTCGTCGCAGAATACGCGCCTGGCCCAGGGACGTGCTTACTTCGGTGCTGCCCTTGCGCCTCAGACGGACTATACCGTTGATGAACAGGGTCGCGTCACCTCGCTCATCGACCCGCAGCTGACGTTTACGCCGGGCATCAAATCCGATACGTTCACGGCGTTGCGTTCCCTCGCTGCCCGCGGTGAGCAGGATGACAGCCTCAACGCCAATCTCAACAGTGCCCTGTATGCCATCGGCAACAACAGGACGACCGAGGGCAATATCTTCCAGATTCGGTCCGGCCTTTCCAGTGATATCGCCACGATTCAGTGGGAAGCGCTTTCGCGTTGCGAGTTCAGCGTGTACCTGCCCAGCTACTCTGCGCTGTTGACGGAAGTTCCGGCTGACTACTTCCCGGCGTGGAACACGGTGGACGGCACTTATACAGGACGCAAGGACGACGTTGCGCAGGCTTTGGTCGAAAAGGACGGCAAGAACCTCGACTACGTCTTCATGGACATCAACACGCTCGCCTACAACAACCGTGCCTCGATGGGTGAGAACGTGCGCGCCTACCTCGATGTCCTTCAGAAGCAGGTTATCGCCCAGCAGGACGTTGTTGACGGGTTGATGCAGGCGACCCCTGCCGATCAGCGCACGGACCTTGCCAACAAGGCGTTTGCCGCAGTGAGCGAACAGGTCTACAACAAGGCGGCCAAGCTTCTCGATGAGATGCGCGCCTATGTGAATGCGGGAGATACCTCGAGTGCGTTTATGCCGAGCGACTATGACGCCGAGAATGGAACCTCCCGGACCCCGATTATGTACGCGTCCGCTTTTGTTGCTCCCAGCATCACGGCTCAGCCGCAGTCGGTAACGTGTGCTCAGGGCGCTGAGGCCAAGCTGAGCGTTGCCGCGACGGTTGATGACAGCGTGGATGGCTCGGATGCCCAGCTTACCTACCAGTGGTTCGTCAAGGGCGAGGACGGTAACTTCTCTGCCATCGACGGCGCGACGGCGGCTGAGTACGTCGCCGCGACGACCGAGGTCGGTTCAAAGGTGTATCGCGTTGAGGTGACGAGTGCTGCCGGGCTGGTTTCCACGTCCGATGAAGCGACGGTGACCGTGACGCAGGCTGCGCAGGAGGAGCCTGGGCAGAAGCCCGGTCAGAAGACGGATGTGAAGACGGACGTCAAGACCGATACCGCCAAGAAGGCGACCAAGGGAGGGCTTGCCAAGACCGGTGATTCGTCTGTGGTGACCGTGGCGCTTCTGACGGTGGCTGGAGTTCTGGCCGTTATGGGGGCCGTGCTTATCCGCAAGCGTGCGAATTAACCGGAGCGGGTCATAGACGACAGCCCTAACTAAAAACGGTCCCGTACGAGTAATCGTGCGGGACCGTTTGCTTGAGCTAAAGCAAAATGAGCGGGCCAAAAAGCCCCCGTGGGACTGAGGGGGCCAAAAGTCCCTGTTAAAACGCTTAAATGGCTTCTAGCAGGTACATTTGGCCCCCTCAGCCCCACGGGGGACATTCGGCCTGCTCAATCTTGCGGGCGGGCTTGGTTCGTTGGCGGCCTAGTGGCGATATGGGTTGCCTATAGGTGGTCATCCGGGAGCCATATGGCTCGGGTATGGCGGTTTTTGTGTAGCGCATTGACCGATTTACCTGCGGTAACGTACACTTCCTCCGATTAAAAATAGAAGCCGGAGCACGGGTGCGCGCGAGCGCATAAAGGGGAATCGGGTGAGAATCCCGAGCAAGGCGGTTACTGTATGCGGGCGCGCCCGCGAGTCAGATTACCTGCCCGCGCTCTTCTCGAAACCGAGGGCCGCTCTGTTTGCCGCTGGATTCCGGTCTACAAGGGGTGCTGCTGAGCGTGCGTTTTGCTGCCGATAGGGTGGCTGACGTGCGCCTTTGTGCTGCCGGGGTATCGCCTGCCCCGCCTTCTTCGCCATGGCTCTATTGCAGGTTCGCGAAAGAAGGAGAACGGGTGACGCGAAACAACATTATGCTCAAGCGCCTGGGAGCCGCTGCTTTCTCGGCGCTGCTCGTCTGGTCGATGCCGGGTACGTCGGCATTTGCCGAGGGCGTGGCAGAGATCGCTGTGCAGGCGCAGGCCCAGGCCTCGCAGCAGGCGGATACTGCCGAGAATGCCGACGAGTCGAGTTTCACTGCGGACGAGCAGACGGGTGCTGAAGGCGCCGAGGCATCGGCGGACGAGGCGAGCTCCGAGGCCGCTCCGTCTGCCGATGAGAGCCTTGCTGCCGCGGCGGACATCGACGACGAGGATGCCGATGCTCAGCAGGCACGCGGCGCGCGCGTCGCCAAGGCCGGCGAGACCGTGATGGTCTCTTTTGCCGATGAGCTGCCCACCACCATCGAGGCCGGGGCTGTCGTGAAGCTCGCGGCGAATATCAGCCTTGAGGCTGACCAACAGATCGAGACCGTGGCCGGTACGCTCGATGGCCAGGGCCACAGCATCGTGCTCAACGGCAAGACGCTGGCGAAGAGCGTGGCTGGTACGGTGCAGAATCTGGGCGTGACGGGCCGGGCAACCATGGGCGATTATGAGGGCGCCCTTGCGATCAATTGCTCGGGAACCGTGCAGATGTGCTGGTCGACGGCGGCTTTGAGCGATGACGGCTCCTGGGCCGATTACGGTGGCCTGGTGGGAACGCTCAACGGTGGATCTGTAATCAACTCCTACGTTTCCGGATCGATGTCGGGTTTTTGCGCCCACGGTCTTGTTGGATATTACAAGTCTGGCACCGTGGCCAACAATCTGTTCACTGCGGGCGATCAGGCGTGCGGCTACAAGGTCGATTCTTCCTTCGGCAGCAAAATTTCTGTCGACGAGCTCAAGACCCAGGTCTCGGTCGATAAGCTCAACACCGATGTCCCTGCCACCGGCTTTACCTGGTCTGCGCAGGGCGGTTTGCCCGTGCTGATTTCGGGCGGCGCTGCGGCTGTTGTGAACAAGGATGCCCTCAAGGCTGCGATTGACGATGCCAGCGCCAAGGTCGAGGGCGGCTACACGGCCGAGAGCTGGTCCAAGTTCGCTGAGGCCCTTGTGAGTGCTCAAGATGTCTACGCCAACGATGACGCCAAGCAGGCCGAGGTCAACGCCGCAACCAAGACGCTCACCGATGCCATTGCCGCGCTCGAGAAGCCCAAGCCCACCGAGCCCGTGGCTCAGCCGCAGAACGTAGTGCACCTGAGCTCGCAGAGCGACCTCAAAAACAGGTTCAAACCCGCCGACGCCGACGCCTACTACGTTCTCGACAACGACGTCACCATCGATGACAGCTGGTTCTTTGCCCCCACGGGCATGCTCGCGGGCACGCTTGATGGACAGGGCCACACCATCACCTTCGCCAACGGCGGCGGCGTGAAGTCGCTCATGGACGGCGTTGCCTCCACGGGCGTGGTGCAGAACATCTCGTTTGCCGGCAAACTGAAGCAGGCGACGGACGGCAAGGCGTTCGGCCCCCTGGGCAACAAGGTTCAGGGTGCCGTGCTCAACTGCTCCACGAGTGTGACCGGCAAGGGCGTCGCGGGCTTTGCGCGTACGCTCGACGGCGGCATCGTGTCCAACTGCGTGTCGACCTCCGAGGGCACAGCGGGCGCGCTGTTCGCGACCTATAGCGCGGGCCAGCTCGTCAACACCTACTGGGGCGCATTCCTCACCAACAAGATGGACGCTCCCGCCTCGGCGCTCGTCAACTCCTATGCCGTCGACCCCGCCGACATGGCCACCGATGCCTTCGCCGATCTCATCAACGCCAACTGCGGCGCCAACGGCAGCAGCTGGGGTATCGATAAAAATGGCACGCCGGTCTTTGGCTCGGGCAACAGCTACCAGGCGCCCGAGGACACCACGCCCGACGACGCCTACACCGTGAGCTTCACGGCCAACGACGGCACCAGCCAGACAGTTGCCGGCCATATGCTCGAGGTTTCGCCTGATGCTGTGGACGCCTACCGCAAACTTGGCGTCTTTGCACTTAAGGGCGTCCCGGCCACGAGCACCATCACCTGGGGCACCGATGACGCCAACCGCGGCAACATCGGTATCAACGAGTCCACGGGTGAGCTCTACGTCTACGACAACGCTACTGGCACGGTGACCGCCACCGAGCACAAGGGCGATGGCTCCGAGCAGACCGTGGCTACCATCAAGATCAAGGCCAAGGCCAAGCAGTTCGACGACTTTGAGCTGTGGTATCGTGCCTCCGACGGCACCGTGAGCAACGTGACCGATGGTGCGGCTACCGTCCAGGGCTCCGAGGTGCGCAACCTCGAGATTCGCGTGCATTACGTCGACGCCGATAAGGGCGAGTACGTGCCCGTTTCGTTCAGCCGCTTCCACTTTGCCTCGAGCGATCCTACGACCATCTACAGCAACGACTACTCGGCCTGCTTTTACTTCAAGCATGCCGGCAGTGCCACGATCACCGTTACCCCGCGCGACGCCGCATCTGCGGGCGCCGGCTCCAAGAGCGTGACGCTGACGTCCGAAGCCGTGACCGCTACGTCCATCTCGATGGGCTATAACGAGGACGGCGCCACCGTCTACCTGCAGGGCCGCAACCCACTCTCCGAGCGCGGCGCGTTTTTGACCGATCACGCACGCCCGGTGGTGGCGCCCGACAACGCCACCAACCGCGACAACTTTACCGTGACGAGCAGCGATCCTGCCGTGGCGGCCTACACCACCGCGGGCGAGATCGGCTACACGGCGTACAAGGCTGGCACCACCACGTTTACTGCGACGCTGCCCGACACGGACGCCGATGGCAAGGTCATCAGCGCGTCGTGCGACGTGACTTATGCTTACCAAAATCCGCTTGCGAGCGTGACGGCCGGCACGGACAGCCTCTACCTCAAGGCCGGTTCGGCGCAAAAGCTCGACCTGACCTTTACCGGTAAGAACGACGCGGACGGCTGGAGCGTGACCGAGCCCGGCCTCATCTGGACGTTCAAGACGCTCGACGGCAAGGACGCCTCGGGTATCGTGGGCATCGACCGCAACGAGAAGGGCGCCTGGAAGCACGTCGACGGCGCTCCCGACGACGGCCTGTACGTGGCCTCGAGCGACTACACGGTGACGGCGCTTTCGGCCGGCACGGTGGTCGCGACGGGTACGCCGGTGGACGCGACCGCCGGTGCCGAGCCCGTGACGCTTACCATCACCGTGGCCGGCGTGGCCGCGAGCTCCGCTACGAGTGAGTCCGCCTCGGCGGGCATCGATGCCGCTGCTGCGTTCATCGACGCGCGCCGCAGCTCCGACGCCTTCCGGTACGGCGACGAGTGGGAGATTTATGACTTTGCCAAGGCGGGCCGCACGATCGATTCCGGGCTGCTCGACAACTACCACGCCTCGCTGGCCGAGCACAAGGCCGAGTGGGGAAGCGCGACCTGCGCTCTGACCGAGACCGAGCGTGTGGCGCTGGCTCTCTCCGCCATCGGCGAGGACATCACCGACTATGACGGCGTCAACCTGGTCGAGCTCATCTGCAGCCGCACCGATATGACGCGCGCTAACGAGAAGATCTTTGCGCTGATGGCGCTTAATGCGAGCGGCTCGGATGTACCCGCCGGTTCTGCCTGGACGCGCGCGAGCCTCGCGGACGCCGTCTGCGAGCTTCTCGGCAGCGACGACGCCGTGGAGGGTACGCGTCTGGGCGACGTGGACCTGACGGCCATGGCGATCCAGGCCGTGGCGCCCTATGAGGGCGACACCAAGGTCGATGCTGCCATCGAGAACGGCCTCTCCTACCTCAAGGGCAAGATGAGCGCGGGCACCTGTGATTTCGGTTCTGCCGAGGCCAATGCCCAGGTGATCCTCGCGCTGCTTTCGCTCGACCGTGACCCGGCCAACCCCGTTAACGGGTTTGCAAATGCCGTGACCAACGTGGTCTGCGCGCTGGACCTGTACCGCGTGGACGGCGGCAACGGCTATGCGCACAGCAAGGGCGGCGCGGCCAACGCCATGGCGACCGAGCAGGCGCTCCGCGCGCTCACGACGTATCGTGTCTCCTCGGGAGAGACGATTGCCTGGAAGACGGCCGTGACGGCGGGCAAGGGCTCGAGCAGCAAGGACCCGCAGAAGCCCACGGTGGCGCCGGGCGTCCTGACGCCGGGTGCCGGGTCGGACGGCGGTGCCGGCAACGGGACCGCCGGTTTTGCGGGCGTAATGGCTCCTGTGGCCGCCAAGATGGCCGGTGCTTCCTCGAGCGAGGGCGCCAAGGCAGCTGGCGATTCCAAGGCCGAGGCCGAATTCGGCAAGAAGGATTCGACGGAGTCTTCCGTCGCCGGCAAGACAGACAAGAGCGGCAAAAAGTCGGGCACGTCCGGCAAGACCGCCGCGTTGAGCGCCGGCGCCGCCAACAAGGCTGCGGACGCGGGCTCGAACGGCTTTGCCATCGCCGGTGTTGCCGTGGGCATCGTCGGTATCGCGGCCGTCGGCGGCTGGTTTTTCTACACCAAGCGTCGCGCGGCGTAGCGAGCGTCTGCCTGACAGGTAAATACTGCAAGGAGTATGGTTTTGCAAAGCGAAGGGCCCTCCTGCCGATCAGCTCGGCAGGAGGGCCCTTCCATCTCCCCGCAGTTTGAGTGGGCCAACGTCCCAGTGAAAATGGGCGGGCCGATTGTGGCCGGATGCTGGGCAGCTTGCAGAGCAGCCGCTAGCAAATTCTCGGCAGCTGCTCTCCCACGAGCATGTCGAGGATGCGGGTCGAGCCCCAGCCGGTGCGCACGCGCACGGCGGGACGGGAGCCCTCGGCAAGTGGCAACACGCGACCGATGATGGCGGCGTTCTCGCCGTAGCGGGCGGCGCGCATGGCGCTCAGCGCCGCATCGGCTTGCTCGGCCGGCACGACGGCAACCATCTTGCCCTCGTTTGCCACCTGCAGCACATCGTAGCCGAGCATTTCGCAGGCGGCCTGCACGTCGGGACGCACGGGCACGGCATCTTCGTCGACCTCCATGGCAACACCGCTGGCCTGGGCAAACTCGTTGAGTGTGGACGCCAGGCCACCGCGCGTGGGGTCGCGAAAGCAACGCGTGCCGGGCGCTGCGGCCAAAACGTCGGCAATCAGGTGGTTGAGCGGCGCGGCGTCGCTTTCGATCGTGCTCGAAAACGCCAGGCCCTCGCGCTGGCTCATGATGGCGATGCCGTGGTCGCCCAACGTGCCCGACACCAGAATGACATCGCCGGGCTGGCAGTTGGCGCCGCTGAGCGCCACGCCCGTGGGAACCTCGCCCACGCCGGCGGTATTGATGTAGACGCCGTCGGCCCCGCCGCGCTCGACCACCTTGGTGTCGCCCGTGATTATGGACACGCCCGCCTCGCGCGCCGTCTCGGCCATCGTCTGCACAATCTGGCGGAGCTTATCCATGGGATAGCCCTCTTCGAGGATAAAGCCGCACGACAGGTAGCGCACGTTGGCGCCCGAGGTCGCGACGTCGTTGACGGTTCCGCACACGGCAAGGCGGCCGATGTTGCCACCGGGGAAGAACTGCGGCGAGACTACAAAGCTGTCGGTCGACATGGCGATGCGCCCGCTCGCGGGCAGCGCGGCGACGCCGGCGTCGTTGCCCTCGAGCAGCTCGGGCGACCCAAAGGCATCCAAAAAGACCTCATCGATGATGCGTTTCATCATCTGACCGCCAGAGCCGTGGCCCAACAGGACGGTGCTATCGGTGGTGCTATGGGACATATCCAAAACTCCAATCGTGGGTGGTGCCGGCGTGCGGGTGCGTCCGGGCTAGTCGCGATAACGGTAGTACGCCGCGCAGCTGCCCTCGGAGCTCACCATGCACGGGCCGACGGGGTGCTCGGGCGTGCAGGTGCGGCCAAAGAGCGGGCAGCTGTTCGGCGTAATGGTCCCGCGCAGCACGTCGCCGCAGCGGCATCCACGCGGCTCGACCGTCGCCTCAACGGGCACGTCAAAGCGAGCGCGGGCATCAAAGCGCGAGAACTCGGGGCGGATAGAAAGGCCCGAGTTGGCAATCGGCCCCAGCCCGCGCCACGTGGTGCCGCATGGCTCAAACACCTGCTCGACCAACTGGCGCGCCACGGGGTTGCCGTCTGCGTTGACGCCACGGCGGTAGGCGTTGTCGATCGCGGGCCTGCCCTCGACAACCATCTGGACCAGCATGCAGATGCCCTGCAGGATATCGACCGGTTCAAATCCCGTGACCACGCCCGGGGTATTGAACTCGTCGACCAAAAAGCTAAAGGGCGCCAAGCCCGTGATGGTGGCGACATGGCCCGGCAGGATAAAGCCGTCGATGGCGGTCTCGGGGTCGTTGGCGATGGCGCGCAACGCCGGCGGCGTGGTCTTGTGGGCGCAATAGACCGAAAAGTTCAAAAGCCCGCGTGCCTCGGCCTCCAAGATGGCGGCGGCGATGGTGGGCGTCGTAGTCTCAAAGCCCACGCCCATAAAAATGACCGGACGATCGGGGCTTTGCTCGGCGATGTCGAGCGCGTCGAGCGGGGAATAGACGATGCGGATGTCGCGCCCTGCCGCCTTTTGCGCAGCGAGCGAGGTGGACGATCCGGGCACGCGCATCATGTCGCCAAAGGTGGTGATGATGGCGCCGTCTATGTTGGCGAGCGCGATCGCGTGGTCGATGTCGCAGTTGGCGGTTACGCAGACGGGGCAGCCCGGGCCACTCAGCAGCTTGAGCCCGGCCGGCATAATGGAGCGAAAGCCATAGCGGCCGATGCTCACGGTGTGCGTGCCGCAGACTTCCATAAGGTTGATGGTGCGGTCGCCGACGAGTTCATGGATGCGTTCGATGAGCTCGCGGGCCAGCTTGGAATCGCGAAATGCCGAAAAGTCGATACCGGAGCGAGCCGGCTGTCCGGCCGCCACTAGTATGCCTCGGCCGGGTTGCTGGCCAGTTGGTCTTCTTCGGCCAGTTCGGTCATGGTGTTGACCAGGTCGAGCGTCTCCTGCGCTTCCTGCTCGTCGACGATCTGGATGCCAAAGCCGGCGTGTACGAGAATATAGTCGCCAACCTGCGCCGTCGGCACGAGTCGTAGCGACACGGGGCGCTCGATGCCCATCATGTCGACGGTGGCCTTGAGGTCGTCGTCGCGTTTGACTACTTTACCGGGAACGGCAAGGCACATATTGTTCCCCTTTTAGACGCTTTGCGCTGGATAGGCGCTCAATAATCCATCAGTTGATGGTAGCGCTCGCGGGGTTTGCGGGCAAACGCGTTACGCCTGTGAGACGGCTGGGCACAGCGGCGTGTGAGGGCGAGCTACTGCGATGCAATCTGCGCAAGACGAGCGCTTGCGACCGCCGCCTGACCGTAGGCGATGCAGCCGTCATTGACGGGTACGGTGTGGGGGACAAGTACGGTAAGGCCTGCGCTTTTGAGCTCGCGGGTGAGGAGCTGAAGCAAAAGTCGGTTCATGAACACGCCGCCCGAGAGCGCGACGGTGTCGAGGCCTTCACGGGCGCAGATCTCGCTTGCGATGTGGGTCGTAGCGTGCGTAATGGCGATGTGAAACCCGAGGGCGAGCCTGTCGGCCGGCGCGCCTGCCTCGATTCCATTCAGAAGAGCTTCGATGAGCGGTTGGGGGTCCAAGATGGGGGAGTCGTCGGCAGACGTGAATACGCCTGCATGATTGCCGTCGAGACGAACGGTCTTACCGCCGAGCGCGCGCCAGGCGGCGGCCTCAAGCTCGATGGCGGGTTCACCCTCGTAGGTCGCTTGGCCGCAAATGCCCAGGATCGCGGCTGCGACATCAAACAAGCGACCCATACTGCTGGTGCGCGGGCTGTTGATGCCACGTTCGATCATTGTTGCCGTCACGCTGCGTGTTTGCTCGTCTAGGCCGCCCAAGAGCCGCTCAGCCCCCGGGTGTTCAAGCAGGCCGAGCTCGCTGAGCAGGGCAAAGGCGTTGCGGCGGGCGTCGCGCACGGAGGCCGCCCCGCCGGGGAGCGCCCAGGTGCGCAAATACGCGGCGCGCTCAAAGCCGCCAAGGCTTGCAACAAGAAACTCGCCGCCCCAAATGGTCCCATCGGTGCCGGCGCCGGTGCCGTCAAAGGCGATGCCAAGGACGCGCGCGTCGGTTGTAAGCTGGTCCGCGACGATAGCCTCGGCCATTACGCTCGCGATATGCGCATGATGGTGCTGCACCTCAACGAGCGGCAGATTGCATTTTCGCGCCTGCTCGCGCGCCCACTGGCTCGATAGATAGCTGGGGTGTAGATCGCAGGCCAAGGCGGCGGGCGCCAAGTCAAAGAGATCTTCCAAGCGCGTGCGCGCGGCGTTCCAGGCATCGAAGGTCCCGCCGTTTTCAACATCGCCGATATGCTGCGACACAAAACAGGTTGCCTCGCCGTTCGTCCCTTCACGCGTGAGCGCAATCGTTGCCTTTTGCTGTGGGCCGCAGGCGAGTACGCAGGGCGCGACAGCGTCGAGTGCCGGCAGCGGCAACGGCCGAGGCGCATATCCGCGAGCGCGGCGCACGGGCATAACGACCCCACCGACCGTGCGCACCACGGAATCATCGTAGCGCGAGAGGATTGCGCGGTCGTTGCCGAGCAGCGCGTCGGCAATGCCGGCGGCAACGAGGTGTTCCCAGGCAAGGTCATCGTCGGTCTCGATGGGTTCTTCGCTCAGGTTTCCGCTGGTCATGACGAGCGCGTACATACCGCGGGCTTCTGCCGCGGCAAGCAACAGATGCTGAAGCGGGGTGTAGGGGAGCATGACGCCGAGCTCGGGAAGGACGTGCGCGACGGATGGCGCGAGTGTAAGGGCGTCGGGGGAATCTCCCTCGCCAACAGCACGCCGGCGCAATAGCACGATGGGGCGGATGCTACCGGTTAGCAAGCCGCGCTCGGCATCATCGACATGGCACAGGCGTTCAGTATCGGCAAGGCTGCGCACCATAACGGCAAGCGGCTTGTTGCTGCGGCGCTTGCGACGGCGCAGCTCGACCACTGCCTGCTCGTTGGCGGCGTTGCAAGCCAGATGGAATCCGCCCAGGCCCTTGATGGCGACAATACCGCCGCTGGCCAGCAACTCGACACAGCGGTCAATAATGGCATCGCTGGTTTCGCGCGTGCTGCCGACGGCTGGCGTCGCCCCCGAGCCTTCGAGCTCCATGTCGCCCTCTGCCTCGCGCCAGGTAATATGCGGCCCGCAGTCAAAGCAGGCATCGGGCTGCGCGTGAAAACGCCGGTCGAGTGGGTCGGCATACTCCGCGGCGCACTTGGGACACATGGGAAAGCAATCCATCGACGTGGCCGCTCGGTCATAAGGCAGCGACCGGATGATGGTAAAGCGTGGGCCGCAGTTAGTGCAGTTGATAAAGGGGTAGTGATAGCGTCGGTCGGCGGGATCGAACAACTCGCGCAGACAATCGTCGCAGGTGGCGATATCGGGCGAGACGAGCGTCGTGTGCGCGGTCTGGTCCTGCGATGCTACGATGCGAAAACCCTGTTCATTGGCGGCATCCCAACCGTTGACTGCCAAGTCCACAACCTCGACATGCTCTACGCGGGCTGCCGCAGGCGCATGCTCAGAAAGCGCGGCAACAAAAGTATCGAGCGCATCGGCCGGAGCGTGCGCCTCGATGTGCACGCCGTCGCCTGCATTGAGCACCCAGCCGCAAATGCCATGCGCCATGGCCTCGCGATACACAAACGGTCGCATGCCAACGCCCTGCACAATGCCCGCCACATGAATATGCACATGCCGCATGCGACACCCCTCATCAAAACCGACCAAAAAGGGACAGGTCTATTTTGGTAGGTAAAACTTCTAAACCTGCCAAAACAAACCTGTCCCTTTTTGGCAGGTGCGCTGCGGGAAATCCCGCTATAGCCCCAGACTTTGCCTGGTGGCGGCGCAGGTGAGCTCGCCGTGCTTAACGCCGCGCAGGCCCAGCAGGCGGTCGGCCAGTTCGTAGACGCGCTCGCCGCGACCCTTGAGCGCCAGAATCTCCAGACAGTTGTGGTGATCCAGATGCACGTGCATCGTCGATACGATCTCGTCGGTGTAGTCGTGCTGCACCTCGTCCAGGCGGCGCGTCAGGTCGCCGGTGTGATGGTCGTAGATCATGGTGAGCGACCCGATAACGTGCTCATCGGGCGTGCGCATTTGCTCTTTGGCGATTGAGGCGCGAATCAAATCGCGCACTGCCTCGGAGCGGTTGGCCACGTCGCCGCGGCGTGCGATCTGCTCGTCAAAGCGGCGCAGTAGGTCATCGGGCGCGGTGACCGAAAAACGGACCAGCTCGGAGCCGCCGCCGCAACGGCAGCTCGCCTCGTCGCCCGTGCCGTTGCGGTGGTCGTGCCCGCAGCCGTGCTCGTGTTCGTGTTCGGACACCCTACACCAGCTTTACGGAGCCGACGGAGTTGTGGTCAGCCTCGATGGCTTCCTCGTAGCCCTCGAGCGCGTCATGCGCCTCGTGCAGTGCGGTCATGGCAGCTTCGAGCTTGGCGCCAATGCGCTCCATGTCAAAATTCTCGGTCGAATGCAGCAGCTGATGGCTCCACTCGTGGGCGAGCTCGATGGTGTCGTCGACCTGCTTGACGCTCATGGCAAGCTGGCTCATGTTCATTCCGACGTCATGCATGTGAGATCTCCTTATGTTCGGGGCAATCCAGTGGTTCAGATTCTACTACGCCCGCGCGGGGCACTACCGCATAAGAAAACGGGTGCGAGTCTGTGTGACCCGCACCCGTTCACTGGGGGCTGTTTGTGACTACCATACTATCCGTGGTCGCATGCGGTGCACCCAGAAGTCCGGCGAGCGGTGCAAAAGCGCTCATGGACGGCGGCAGGACGTCAAAATGTAACCAGCGTATTACAGGTGCTTCTCCAGCAGTGCCTGCAGTCTTGCCTTGGGCAGCGCGCCGACCGAGCGGTCGACCTCCTCGCCGTTCTTAAAGACAACCAGCGTGGGGATGCTCATAACGCCAAACTTCATGGCCAGGTCCTGATTGTCGTCAACGTTGCATTTGGCGACGGCAAGCTTGCCGGCCAGCTCGTCGGCCACTTCGTCAACGATGGGCGAGAGCGAACGGCAGGGACCGCACCACGGTGCCCAAAAATCAACCAGCACGGGAAGGCTGCCGTTAACGACGGAATCGAAGTTCTCGGGGGTAATCTGCTTAATGTCAGCCATGGTGACCTCCATAGTGCGACGCGGCTCGGCCGCGTAAAACTCAGTACGACCGTGCTTATACCCAACGGCCCGCAATGCAACCACTCGCGGTCGGCTCTTTTATATAATGGTGGGCACGTAAACGATTGGAGAGCGCATGTCCACGTCACAAAGCCAGAAAAAAGAAGCCATCGCCCAGGCGACCGAGCAGGAGCTCGCATCGCTCGCGGGTCGCGGCGTGCGTATCGCAGGCAACGCGTGCTCGCCGATTGTGCTGGTAAAAGGTGATTTAGA
Organism: Collinsella sp. CLA-ER-H9; assembly: GCF_040092295.1. NCBI lineage: Bacteria > Bacillati > Actinomycetota > Coriobacteriia > Coriobacteriales > Coriobacteriaceae > Collinsella > Collinsella sp. CLA-ER-H9. The sequence continues at coordinate 204,833 of NZ_JBBNLV010000001.1, read as the reverse complement.
CGATGCCGAGCGTGCGGGCGGCGAGCTGGCTGCCGGTCCGGACGGTGCCGCGCTGCGCAAGGCGCTCGGGGCAATCGGTTACGCGCCCGAAGATTTTTGTGTGCTGGCGAGTGTTGCCGGCGCAGGCGACGGAGCTGTGGCGGTGGGCCACGCCCTGCCGTGCGACCTGTTCCGCGAGGCGCTTGAGGCCTTGGACCCCGAGGCGGTGCTGCTGCTCGATAACAGCGCGGCCGATGTCATGCGCGAAACCTACGCCGACATGCTCGTGGCGATTGATGACTTCGACACCGCCATGCTCAAGCCCGGTCTGATCGCCCATGTGCAGGGCCGCCGCGTGCTCGCACTCGATGGCTTTGAGGCGGCGCTGACCGACAAAGCGGCCAAGCAGCGCATGTGGGCCTATATCAAGCAGCTGACCCCGGCGGCTGCTCCACTGTAGCGGATTGGCGCCGGCGAGCGATTGCCTGGCGGGCAAACCACGCCGCAAGATCGGCGCCGCACTTCTACACCACAGCGCGCAGCTCAAACCGATCGCCGTTAATGCGGAACTGGCAGTTGCCGTTCATGCGCTCTACGGCAAGTTTGATGCTCTTGGTGCCAAAGCCGTGGCCCGCATGCTGGGTTATAGGCATGCCGTCGACCATGCGCGGCGCGCGGTCAAACGTGTTGGAAACTAACAGCAGCAGCTGACCGTCCTCAAGTCGCAGGTCAAAGTCGACGAATCGCTTTCCTTGGGGCGCGGCGCTTGCGGCGGTGATAGCGTTTTCCAAGGCATTTGAGAGCACACTAAACAGGTCGGCGTCACCTACATGGATGGTTTCGGGTACGGCGGCGCGCAGGTTGGCGGTAATGCCGTTTCTATTAATTTCCGAGTTAAATGACGAAAGCGCAATGTTTACGGTCTCGTTGGCGCAGAAGCGGCGTACGGCGGTGCGGTCGCCGGCTTCGCAGAGTTCGTCGATGCGTTTGAGCGCCTCGTCGGTGTGGCCCTCCTCAATCAAAGCGGCCAGACCGCGTAGGAAGTGGCGCATATCGTGGCGAAGAATCGACAGCTCGCGCCCAGATTGACGCCAGGCCTCGAGCTCTTTGATGGCGGCGCTGTCGCGGGTTTCGAGCATCCATCGCTCTCGCTCGGCGGCTTCCTTTTCTTCGTATTCGCGCAGGTAAACGGCAAGAAACATAAGATAGAAGGCACAGAGCGCAAAGGCTAAAAACTCAACCGTCACCACCGAGCCCGAGTGGAACAGCGTGGTGTAGACGTTGGTGGCATAGTCAAAGACGTAATAGACGAGCGGCAGGATTAAAAGGATGCTCAGCTCGGTGGTGCTTTTAATCGCCAGGCGCGGACCGATGTCGCCGGCCCAATGCAACAGGACGGCAAAGACGGCGAGCGTGGTCGCGATGCGCGCCAGATAGTACGTGATCTGCGAATCGGTCGCGGCAAATGCGGCGATACCCATCCAGTTGCTGAACTGGCAGCTCAGATAGGCGCTCGTAATGCCGAGCGCGGCAAGCAGTGGACTCAGGCGGTAGCGCGCGCACAGGTAGACGATAAGCGGCAGGTGCACGACAAGCGGATAAGCCTGGCGGGCAAAAAGCTCTCCGCCAACGACATTGGCGATCGAGAAGGCGGCGCCGGTCACGACGCCGACCCCCAGCAGCTCAAGCGCGTGGCGTCGGTTGATTTCGACACCGCACAGCGCCGCCGAGGCAAAGACGCCAAAGAGCAACGTCGTGGCGTGGTGGATTGCCCAAAGGACCATTTCGACCGTTGCGGGCATTAGCGCCTCCCGCCCTCGAAGCGCATCGCAAAGTAGGCGTCTTGGAATCCCTGCTTGCTGCTGCGCGACAGCGGAATGCACGCGCCCGAGCGCATGACGATGTCCGTGCGATCGAAGTGGTCGATGTTGCGCAAGTTGACCTGGTAACTACGGTGGCATTTAAAGAAGGTGGCATTTTGTGCCAAACGGTCCTCAACGCTGCGGAACGACTCGAGTGCCTCGATATCGCGGCCATCGCGCAGGTGGAAGACCACGTGCTTGTTGCGCGCCTCGGCATATTCGATATCGGATAAGCGCAGGGCGTGGTAGCCAAAGGACGTTTTGATCACGAGCTCGTCGGTTGCCGCCGGGCGCATGCTCGAAAGCTCGTCGAGTAGCTGCGCCAGGCGTTCGTAAGTCACGGGCTTGAGCAGATAGTCGAAGGCGCGGACCTCGTAGGACTCCAGTGCAAACTCGGGCGATGAGGTGAGAAACACCAGGCGCACGGCGGTATCGGCCTGGCGCAATTCGCGCGCGGTGTCCATGCCGTTGACGAGCGGCATGATCATGTCGAGCAGGATGATGTCGGCGCGCGATGCGGCATGGCGGCTAGCAGGTCCTCGCCGCGCGTGACGAGCGCAACATCGACCGCCGTGCCCGTTTCGGTCGACCAACGGTCGATCATCCGGTGCAGTCTATCTAGAAAAGCGACGTCGTCGTCGCAGGCAATAATCTTGAGCATTCGGCCCCCTTAGTAGTTCGATTTTGCCACATTGGGTGCGTACCGCCCGCGGGGGTGCGCGCCGTTTGCGCCCCACGGCGTGCAACTCGCGCCAAGTGGTATTGCGGTGGAGAAAGATGCCTCCTGCGCTATCGAGAGCTCGACTGTCCTTAACTTGTCAGGCCTGCCGCATGATTGAATCTTTATTTCAACTTTACACCTAGGTTTACAGCTGTCTTGTCAGCTGTAAACCTAGGTGTCATACTAAAGCCCCAAGATTCGCCAAAAGAGAGGGGCCTTGATGGCACAGAGCGCGAACATGGATGCGTCGGAGCTTGCGCGCGATATCGCGGCCGGCCTAGCATCGGCAACGACGGTAACGGAGCGCGCGGCACTGGTGCCCGCAGAGCTCGTCGAGGCCATTCAGCAACTAAAAACCCAACGTGACGCGGTGATCTTGGCGCACTACTATGTGGCGCCCGAGGTCCAAGCCGTTGCCGATTACGTCGGCGACAGCTTCTACCTGGCAAAGCTCGCCAAGAGCCTGCCGCAGCAGACCATCGTGCTGTGCGGCGTGGAGTTTATGGGCGAGAGCGCCAAGCTGCTCAACCCCACCAAGACCGTGCTGCTGCCCGAGCCGGGCGCGGACTGCCCCATGGCGCACATGGTCAAGCGCGAGACGGTCGATGCGGTGCGCGCCGAGTACGGCGACGACCTTGCCGTGGTCTGCTACGTCAACTCGACGGTCGAGATCAAGAGCTGGAGTGACGTGTGCGTCACCAGCTCCAACGCCGTCAAGATCGTGTCCGAGCTGCCGCAGCAGCACGTCCTGTTCATCCCCGATCAAAACCTGGGCCGCTTCGTAGCCGAGCAGGTGCCGCAAAAGCACGTCATCCTCAACAATGGCTATTGCCCGCGCCATCACATCATCACCGTCGAGCAGATCGTCGATGCGCAGGAGGCGCATCCCGACGCGCTCGTGCTGGCGCACCCCGAATGCAAGGCCGACGTCCTTGCCGAGGCCGACTACATCGGCTCCACCGCCGGCATCATCAAGTACGCCGAGGAGTCGGACGCGAGTGAGTTCATCATCGTGACGGTCCGCGGCGTGCTCTACGAGCTCGAGCGCCGCTGCGAGGGCACCGGCAAAAAGTTCTATTTTCCCGCGGTGCAGCCCACCTGCGTCAACATGGATCTCATCACGCTCGAAAAGCTCGCACGCTGTCTGGAGACGGGCGAGGGCGAGGTGCAGATCGGCGTGTCGGACGAGGCCGCCGACCAGGCCAAGCTCACGCTCGACCGCATGCTCGAGTACGCGGCGCGCTAGAACGATGTGACATGAGGGGCAGTCCCTTATGTCACATTACAAGGGAGAGGATTCCTGTGGAAACCAAACAATACCCCGATATGGAGTGCGACGTTGTCATTGCCGGTTGCGGCGTGGCGGGCCTGTACGCGGCCCTCAATCTGCCGACGAGCACGCGCGTGATCATGCTCTCCAAGGGCGCTGTCGACGAGTGCGACTCGATGCTTGCGCAGGGCGGTATCTGCGTGCTGCCCGAAGGCTCGGATTACGATGCCTTCTTTGAGGACACCATGCACGCCGGCCACTACGAGAACCGCCGCGAGAGCGTCGACATCATGATTCGCTCGAGCCGCTCGGTCATCAACGACTTGCTAGCGATGGGCGTGGACTTTGAGCGCAAGGCCGACGGCAGCCTCGACTTTACCCGCGAGGGCGCGCACAGCCGTCCGCGTATTGCCTTCCATGCCGACATTACGGGCAAGGAGATCACGACCAAGCTGCTCCAGGCCGTTCGCAAGCTGGATAACGTGCAGATTTTGGAGCACGTGGCCATGACCGACATCCTGACGGGCGAGCGTGATGGCGCCACGGTGTGCACCGGCGTCGTTGCCGTTTCCGTGGACGAGGACAACTCGGTTCGTCCCGCCGACGAGCTGGCAAACGCCGCCGAGGGCGTGCATGCCGGCGAGCCGTTTAAGATCCATGCCCGCCACACGCTGTGGGCTACGGGCGGTATCGGCGGCGTATACGACCATTCGACTAACTACCCGCAGCTCACGGGCGATGCCTGCTACATTGCTCAGGAGCATGGCATTAAGATGGAGCACCTGGACTACGTGCAGATTCACCCCACGGGGCTGTTCTCGCCGCAGCCGGGCCGCACCTTCCTGATCAGCGAGAGCTGCCGCGGCGAGGGCGCGATTTTGCTCAACGCCGCCGGCGAGCGCTTTACCGATGAGCTTCAGCCGCGCGATGTGGTCGCCGCGGCCATTCGCGAGCAGATGAAGCAGGACGGTACCGAGCACGAGTGGCTGAGCTTTGCCCCCGTCGAGCGCGACGTGGTGACCGGGCACTTCGCCAACATCCGCGCGCGCTGCCTTGAGGACGGTCGCGACATCCTGGATGAGCCCATCCCCGTCACGCCCACGCAGCACTACTTTATGGGCGGCGTGTGGGTCGACAAGGACGGCCGCACCTCGATGCCCGAGCTCTACGCCGCCGGCGAGACGGCCTGCAATGGCGTGCACGGCAAGAATCGCCTAGCTTCCAACAGCTTGCTCGAATCCCTAGTCTGGGGTCGCCGCGCCGCGTGGCGTATGCGCACCGGCGAGTCGCTTGCCGTGGAGCAGGCGGGCGAGCCCGCGCTCGATGGCCGTCATCGCGCCCTGAGCGCCGACGCCCTGGCAATCGATGATTTGGCCCGTGCCGCCGGTACGCAGGCCGTGGAGGAGTAGACCATGAATCCCATTACTATGAAACTCGTCGTCGATGATCTGATTCTGCAGGCTCTGCGCGAGGACATTACGTTTGAGGACGTGAGCACGGCGAGCGTGTGCCCCACGGCGCGCCCCGCCACGGTGGAGCTCATCGCCAAGGCCGACGGCATCATTGCCGGCCTGGATGTGTTCGCCCGCACCTTTGAGCTGCTGGATTCGCAGAGCTCGGTGCTGTTTGATGTTGCCGACGGTGGCGAGGTGCACGCCGGCGACCACGTGGGCCAGGTGCGCGGCGACGCGCGCGTGCTGCTTTCGGGCGAGCGCGTGGCGCTCAACTATCTGCAGCGTATGAGCGGTATCGCCACCTACACACACAACATGGCGGCGGCGCTCGAGGGTGCTAAGACCGTGCTTGTCGACACACGCAAGACCACGCCGGGCATGCGTGTCTTCGAGAAGGCTGCGGTCGAGATCGGCGGCGGCAGCAACCACCGCTACAACCTGTCGACGGCTGTCATGCTCAAGGACAACCACATCGACGCCGCCGGTGGCGTGGCGCGCGCGATTGAGATGGCGCGCGCCCATGCGTCGTTTACCACGACGGTCGAGATTGAGTGCGAGAACCTGGATATGGTGCGCGAGGCCGTGGAAGCCGGCGCCGACATCATCATGTTCGACAACATGACCCACGACGACATGGCTGCCGCGATTGAGCTTATCGACGGCCGCGCCAAGACCGAGTGCTCGGGCAACGTGGACGCCAGCAATATCCGCGCGCTCGCCGACCTGGGCGTTGACTTTATTAGCTCGGGGGCGTTGACGCACTCTGCGCCGATTCTCGACCTTTCGCTTAAGCACCTGCGTCTGCTGGACGGTAAATAATGGACGCCCGCGAGCGTCGCCGTGCCATCATGGGCGTGCTCGAGGGAGCCACGGGGCCCGTTTCGGGCAGTGCGCTTGCCCGCGAGGTGGGCGTGAGCCGTCAGGTCGTGGTGCAGGATATTGCCCTGCTGCGTGCCGATGGGCACGATATCGTGGCGACCAACCGTGGTTATGTGCTGCAGGAGGCCCCCAGCAGCCCCGCCGTGCCCACGCGCTTGGTCAAGGTTCGCCACAGCGTGGAGCAGGCAGGCGATGAGCTCACGAGCATCGTCGACGCCGGTGGCGCCGTGCTCAACGTGATCGTCAATCACCGCGTGTACGGTAAGATCACGGCCGACTTGGACATTCGCAATCGTCGCGATGTTGAGCGCTACCTGCACGATATCGAGAGCGGCAAGAGCTTTCCGCTATTAACGGTGACGAGTGGCTATCACTTCCATCGCATTGCGGCAGATGACGAGCAAACCCTCGACGAGATCGAGGCCATGCTCAAAGAGAAAGGCTACTTGGCAGATCTAATGCCCTACGAGGACGATCTCTCTTAGCCGACGCTGCAAACGCTCCTAAGCGGCAATCTGCGGCGGTGCCAAATTAGTTATCCTCACAAACAAAAGGAGGCCTCCGCGGCGATGCGGAGGCCTCCTTTTTGTGCACGGTGTACTTTTGAGTGTGCAAGCGGGGGAGTTGTTACTCCTCGACGATCTCGGTGATCGCGCCAGCGGGGCAAGCGTCCTGGCAAGCGCCACAGGCGACGCAGGAGTCCTCGTCAGCGACGGTGGCGACGTCCTGGAGCTCCAGAACGCCAGCGGGGCAGGTGTCGACGCAAACGCCACAAGCGATGCACTCGTCGGCATCAATTACGGGATGAGCCATGGTAGTTTCCTCTCTGTTGACCGACGCTACAGACGATGCGCGCCGGTTTGATTCGGGCAAAAACATACCACGGGAGCGACCGTTTGCAATACCCTCTGGCCGGCATCTTCATACCGTTCGCCGAGTATGCCAAGGTTTACTAAAAAACGTGCAGGTGGGGCCGTTGAGCTGCGCAAATGTTAGCTAAAGGTGACTTGAAATATTGAGCGATTGAGCGCGCTTTTGGAAAGCGTGTCCCGGAATCGACGCTCGAAACGGGTCGCGCTTTCCCCCGGGGTCGCCTCAAGCCACCCCATGCGGCCTCGGGCCCAAACCTCAGCCATCTCTACATAGATCTCGATAGATTTGCCGAGAACTCAATCAGTGCGTCTACCTGCGCATTTGTGAACCTAAACTCTCAGCAATAAGAAATCTTATATGAATTGACTTAGATTTTGTATATTCCGGCCCATAAGGGGATACACTACATCCTGAAAGACAAGCCGAAACACCGCGCGGCAGACCGCCGAGTCGGTGCAAACGCACAAGAGAGAGGGAATTTCTAATGGGCAAGATTCTTGGTATCGACCTTGGTACTACTAACTCCGCAATGGCCGTTCTCGAGGGCGGTTCTCCGACCATTATCGTGAACGCCGAGGGCGACCGCACCACCCCGTCCGTCGTGGGCTTCCGTGCCGACGGCGACCGCGTCGTGGGTAAGGCCGCTAAGAACCAGGCTGTCACCAACCCCAAGAACACCGTGTTCTCCATCAAGCGCTTCATGGGCCGCAAGTACTCCGAGTGCACCTCCGAGATCAAGACCGTGCCGTATGAGGTCAAGGAGGGCCAGGGTGGCCGTGCTGTCGTCGACATCGAGGGCAAGGACTACACCGCCGAGCAGGTGAGCGCCATGACGCTCGCAAAGATGAAGGCCGACGCCGAGAAGTATCTGGGCGAGACCGTCACCGACGCCGTCATCACCGTCCCGGCCTACTTCAACGACGCCCAGCGTCAGGCCACCAAGGACGCCGGTAAGATCGCCGGCCTCAACGTCAAGCGTATCGTGAACGAGCCGACCGCTGCTGCTTTGGCCTATGGCCTGGATAAGCAGGGCACCGACCAGCGCATCCTGGTCTTCGACCTGGGCGGCGGTACCTTCGATGTCTCCATCCTCGACCTCGCCGACGGCGTGTTTGAGGTTCTGTCCACCTCGGGCGACAACCACCTGGGCGGCGACGACTGGGATCAGCGCGTCATCGACTGGATGGCCGATAAGTTCCAGCAGGAGAACGGTGTCGACCTGCGTCAGGACCCCATGGCCCTGCAGCGTCTGAAGGAGGCCGCCGAGAACGCCAAGAAGGAGCTCTCCGCCGCCCAGCAGACCACCATCAACCTGCCGTTCATTACCATGAACCAGTCCGGCCCGCTGCACCTCAACTACACGCTGACCCGCGCCGAGTTCGAGAAGATCACCCGTGACCTGCTCGAGCGCTGCAAGCAGCCTGTCACCAACGCCCTGCGCGACGCCAAGCTTAAGCTCTCCGATCTGACCGAGGTCATCCTCGTCGGCGGCTCCACCCGTATGCCCGCCGTCCAGGAGCTCGTCAAGACCATGACCGGCAAGCAGCCCAACATGTCCGTGAACCCCGACGAGGTCGTTGCCGACGGCGCTGCCGTCCAGGGCGGCGTGCTCACCGGCGACGTCGAGGGCATCCTGCTGCTCGACGTTACCCCGCTGTCGCTGGGCGTCGAGACCATGGGCGGCATCATGACCAAGATGATCGACCGCAACACCACGATCCCGACCTCCAAGACCGAGGTCTACTCCACCGCTGCCGACAACCAGACCAGCGTCGAGATCAACGTGCTCCAGGGAGAGCGCGAGCTTGCCCGCGACAACAAGTCGCTCGGTAAGTTCCAGCTGACCGGTATCCCGGCTGCCCGCCGCGGCGTGCCGCAGATCGAGGTCACCTTCGACATCGACGCCAACGGCATCGTCAAGGTCTCCGCTAAGGACAAGGGCACCGGCAAGGAGCAGCAGATTACCATTTCCGGCTCCACCGCTCTGTCCGACGACGAAGTCGATCGTATGGTCAAGGACGCCGAGGCTCATGCCGAGGAGGACAAGAAGCAGAAGGAAGAGGTCGAGGTCCGCAACCAGACCGACAGCCTGTGCTACTCCACCGAGCAGACCCTCAACGAGCTGGGCGACAAGGTTTCCGCTGACGTGAAGTCCAAGGCCGAGGCCGCTATCGCCGACGCCAAGAAGGCGCTCGAGGGCTCTGACGTCGAGGCCATCAAGGCCGCCGGCGAGTCCCTGCAGTCCGTGGCCTACGAGCTGGCCCAGGTTGTCTACGCCGACGCTCAGCAGCAGACCGACGGTGCCGCCGGTGCCCAGCCTGCCGACGATGACGTTGTCGACGCCGACTACGAGGTTGTGGACGACGAGGACAAGTAATCATGTCCGCCCGTAAAGCTCGCACGGAGGCGGCTGCCGCTGGCGCCGCCCCCGTTGACTCTGAGGAGAAGGACGTGAAGATTCCCGTAGAGGCCGCAGACGATACCGAGGCCAACGAGGCCCCGGCCGCCGAGGCTGCCGAGAACCAGGTAGAGGATTCCAACAAGGAGGCGACGATGACCGAGGACGAGATGGTGGAAGCCGCTATCCGCGCCGGTGAGGAAGCCGCCGACAACGACTTTAAGCTCAAGTTCGAGCAGGCCCAAAAGGAGCTTGCCGACGTGCGCAATGAGCTCGATGCTGCGGCAGAGGCCCAGAAGGCCGCCGAGGACAAGGCGAAGGACGCTACCGAGCGAACCGCTCGTCTGCAGGCCGACTGGGAGAACTTCCGTCGCCGCACCGCCAACGAGCGCATCGCCGAGCGCGAGCGCGCGACCGAGAAGCTTGTCACCGCGCTGTTGCCGGTGATCGACGATATCGAGCGCGCGATCGACCATGCCCGCAGCCAGGAGCTTTCCGACGACTTTAAGCAGTTCGTCGATGGCGTTGACGCGGTACATGCCAAGCTGCTCGACGTGTTTGCGCACGAGGGCGTTGAGCCCATCGACCCCAAGGGCGAGGCGTTCGATCCGCTCGAGCACCAGGCTGTGGGTCGCGTCGAGGACGCATCGCAGTATGACGAGACCGTCAACGATGTGTACCAGAAGGGCTACCGCATGGCGGATCGTATCCTGCGCTCCGCGATGGTGACGGTGACCTACGGTGGCGAGAAGCGCCCCGCACCGGAGCCCGAAGCGGCGCCCGAGGATGCTACGGCCGATACGGCCGAGAGCACCGAGGAGTAATTGAGAAGGGCCCCGGGGCAACACCCGGGGCCCTTTCTGGCCTAGTGCCATATGACAGTATGAGCCGCCGTCCGCAGGGGCGGCGGATATAACAGGAGAGGAGCTACGATGGCTGCAGGCAAAACCTTCTATGACATCCTGGGCGTATCCAAGAGCGCCTCCGACAAAGAGATTAAGAGTGCGTTTCGCAAGCTCGCGCAAAAATATCACCCCGATGCCGGCGGCGACGAGGCCAAGTTTAAGGAGATCAGCGAGGCCTACGAGACGCTTTCGGACGAGAAGAAGCGCAAAGAGTACGACCAGATGCTCATGTTTGGCGGCATGCCGGGCGCGGGCGGCGCGTATGGCGGCGGCTACGGTGCCGGCGCGGGCGCCAGCGGCTGGGGCGATATCTTCGACAGCATCTTTAGCGGCAACGGCGCTTGGGGCAGCGATTGGGGCTCGGGCTTTGCCGGGGCTGCGGGCGCTGCCGGTGCCGGCGCGGGCCGCAGCCGTGCTCGCAAGGGCGGCGACCTGTCGCTGACCGTCGATGTTTCGGCCGAGGACGCGTTCCGCGGCGTGACGCACAAGGTCACCTATCGCATTCCCTCGACAGGCGAGCAGCAGACCATTACGGTCTCGGTGCCTGCGGGCGCGGTCGACGGCGGCAAGCTGCGCTACAAGCGTCGCGGCGAGTATGGCGTTGCGGGTGGCGAGCGCGGCGACCTGGTCGTGACCACGCACGTGGAGGAGCACCCGCTGTTTAAGCGCAAGGGCGCCGACGTGACCATGGAGGTACCGGTCTCGGTCTACGAGGCGGCGCTCGGCTGTACGGTGGACGTGCCGACGCCCGGCGGTGCGACGGTTCGTCTGAAGGTGCCCGCGGGTACCCAGACAGGCAAGAAGTTCCGCTTTAAGGAGATGGGCGCGCCCGACGTTAAGCACCGTGGCCGTACGGGCGCGCTGCTCGTCGAGATCAAGGTACAGGTCCCCACGAACCTGTCCGACGACGAGCGCGATGCCATGACCAAGCTGCGCGAGGCCGACACGCGCGACTACCGCGAGAAGGTCAACCGTTACAAGGCGACGTACTAGGGCGGTCGTGGCACACGCCCACGCCCGCGGGCTTATGATGGACGATAACGAGACGGAAAGGGGTCAGGTAGCATGGCCGAGGACAATAGGAACAAACCGCTGTACATGATCAGCGTGGCGGCCGAGCTGACCGGCATGCATCCGCAGACTCTGCGCGTCTACGAGTCCAAGGGCCTGGTGAATCCCCAGCGCTCGGGCGGCAACACGCGTCTGTATTCGCGTGCCGATATCGAGCGCCTGGAGCTCATTAACCAGCTGACCGACGAGGGCATCAACCTTGCCGGCGTGGTGCGTATTCTCGATATGAAGGAGCGTGCCGAGGAGCGTGAGCGCGAAAACGAGAAGCTCCGCGCCCGCGTGCGCCAGCTCGAGGACGAGCTGCACGAGTACAAGATGCAGAAGAAGATTACCGCCCTGGCCCCGCGCGACGGCTCAGTCAACCCCGAACAGGTCATGCGCAAGCTGCTGGGCGCCGGCGGGGATCTGTAGGTTACGCCGTTCTGCCGAACGGCGTAACGGCTCGACGCTGCGCCTTTGGTTCCGCCGTTCTAACGAACGGCGGACCGGTCGACGCTGCAAGCCCGCCAGAGCGGCAATCTGCCTTTCAACTTCGGCGGCATGATCAGAAGATCAATGCCGCCTTGTTTCAAGGCACCTTGCTCGCTCTGGTGGGCTTTCGCTGTCCGCGCCAAAACATCGGCGTTGTTATGGGTAGTCATTGGGGACGTTCTTAAATGACTAGTCGAAAGGGACGCTCTTGCACCAAATCTTCCGGCCCACACTGGGCTCGTCCTTTACTTTACCGAGATAAAGTGAACGTGCAGATTCGTAACCCACTCGCAACCGTTCTATGGCACGATATTGAACGAATGTATGCTATGCGCCCAAATCTTTTGGGCAGAGTGGGAGACAGTATGGTCAAGCTGTACGAGGACGGCATCTACCTGCGCGACGGCAGCGAGGTTGTGCCTGCGGCCGAGGCCGCCGAGCGCGGTATTACGCAGACGCCCGAGGATGCCAAGCGTGGCACTATCGCGTATTCGATCCTCCAGGCACACAATACGTCCGGAGATCCCGAGGCGCTCAAGATTCGCTTCGATGCCATGGCGAGCCATGACATCACCTTTGTCGGCATCATCCAGACGGCGCGTGCCTCGGGCATGGAGCAGTTCCCGCTGCCTTACGTGCTCACCAACTGCCATAACTCGCTGTGCGCCGTGGGCGGCACCATCAACGAGGACGACCACGTCTTTGGCCTTTCCGCGGCCAAGAAGTACGGCGGCATCTTCGTTCCGCCGCACATCGCCGTCATCCACTCCTTTATGCGTGAGAACTTCGCCGGTTGCGGCAAGATGATCCTGGGTTCCGACTCGCACACCCGCTATGGCGCCCTGGGCACCATGGCCGTGGGCGAGGGCGGAGGCGAGCTGGCAAAGCAGCTGCTGCGCGACACCTACGACGTTGCCTATCCCGGCGTCGTCGCCATCTACCTCACGGGCGCCCCGCGCCCCGGCGTCGGCCCGCACGATGTGGCGCTCGCCATCATCCGCGCCGTCTTTGCCAAGGGCTACGTTAAGAACAAGGTCATGGAGTTTGTGGGCCCCGGCATCGCGAGTATGACGACTGACTACCGCAACGGCGTCGATGTCATGACCACCGAGACCACCTGCCTGTCGAGCATCTGGGCTACCGACGAGGACACACACGCGTTTTTGACCATGCACGGCCGCGGCGACGACTACCGCGAGCTCAAGCCCGCCGATGTTGCCTACTACGACGGCTGCGTCGAGGTCGATCTGTCGAGCGTCAAGCCCATGATCGCGCTGCCGTTCCATCCTTCCAACGGCTTCGAGATTGACGAGCTCAACGAGAATCTCGAGGACATCCTGCACGAGGTGGAGCTCGAGGCTGCCAAGATCGGCGAAGGCAAGACGCACTTTAGCCTGCTCGACAAGATCGTCGACGGCAAGCTGCACGTGCAGCAGGGCGTTATTGCCGGCTGCTCGGGCGGCAACTACGACTCCGTGGTCCAGGCTGCCCGCGTGCTCAAGGGCGCTAACACCGGCTGCGGCGAGTTCTCGCTGTCGGTCTATCCCACAAGCCAGCCCGTGGCGCTCGAGCTTACACGCCGCGGCTATATCTACGACCTTATGGAGGCCGGCGCGATCGTGCGCACGGCGTTCTGCGGCCCGTGCTTTGGTGCCGGTGACACGCCTGCCAACAACGGCCTGTCCATCCGCCACACCACGCGCAATTTCCCCAACCGCGAGGGTTCCAAGCCGGGTAATGGCCAGCTGAGCGCCGTGGCCCTGATGGATGCCCGCTCCATTGCGGCGACGGCTGCCAACGGCGGCGTCCTGACGCCGGCGACCGACCTGCCCGAGGAGACTTGGGACGAGGCCTGCGAGTACACCTTTGACGACGCGCCGTACAAAAAGCGCGTGTACTGGGGCTTTGGCAAGGCGGAGCCTGCCGACGAGCTGGTCGAGGGTCCCAACATCAAGCCGTGGCCCGCGATGGAGCCCCTCGGCGATGACATCCTGCTCAAGGTGTGCTCCAAAATCATGGACCCGGTCACCACGACTGACGAGCTCATTCCCTCGGGCGAGACGAGCTCCTTCCGCTCCAACCCGTTGGGTCTGGCCGAGTTTACGCTCAGCCGTCGCGACCCGGCCTACGTGGGTCGTTCCAAGGAGGTCGACGCCGTGGAGAAGCGCCGCGTTGCTGGCGAGGCAGCAGGCGACCTGGCGGCGCTCGATGCCGAGCTTGCCGGCGTGTTTGAGGCACTGGCCGGCGCGGGTGTCGCTGCCGACGCCAAGGCGACCGAGTACGGCTCCATGCTCTATGCCAAGAAGCCCGGTGACGGTTCTGCTCGTGAGCAGGCCGCGAGCTGCCAGCGCGTAATCGGCGGTCTGGCCAATATCGTTCACGAGTACGCCACCAAGCGCTATCGCTCCAACGTGATGAACTGGGGCATGGTGCCCTTCCAGATGGAGGCCGAGCCCAACTTTGAGGTGGGCGACTACGTCTTTGTGCCGGGTGTCCGCGCCGCGCTCGACGGCGACCTAAAGGACATCGCCGCCTACGTGGTGCGTGCCGACGGCGCGGTCGAGCAGATTGAGCTTTACATTGCCGATATGACGGCAGAGGAGCGTGCCATCGTCAAGGCCGGCTGCCTGATCAACTACAACAAGTTCAAGGCCGCTGCCGAGTAACGCACTTAATTGTCCGCCCGGGGCTTACCCTTTCCCGCCCGCTCACGCGCTTCGCGAGGGTCGCGTTCGGGAAAGGGTAAGCCCCGGGCTACATTTCTGCGTTCTCGTTGGGTCTTGAGGGACGCTAATAAATAGACCTGCTTGATGCCGCCTCTGTTAATGGGGCGGCTTCTTTTTGTCGAAAACCGCCACAAAGGGGACAGGCACCTTTGTGGTGGTTTTTGTTTGTCTCGTTCTGTAACAGGTAGACCCTTATTTGCCGAGCAGTTGTTACAGATTTAGATAAACGGGCACCGCTGAACAATTCATCTCGATCTGTAACATCTGGACCCAAAAACGGCCGCTAGATGTTACAGATTGAGATGGTGAACGCCGGGGCCGAAGATCACCACAAAGGTGCCTGTCCCCTTTGTGGCGGTGGGGGGCGAGCTCGATGTTGCCGTGCTCGTTGAACGACATTCTAATGAGCGTTCCTACAGGATTTCATCCGGGCTGGCGGGTTTGGTTGTTTTGGGGATGCCGAGTTTGGATGACGCGAAATCGTCAACATTGTCCTTGATTCCGTCTCTGGTGTAGACGGTGACCATATAGGTGCTGTGTCCAAATTCGCTCTTGTTGCGCATCGCCCAGGCCTGCCAGTAGGCAGCCCTACCTCGTCCCCTGATTTCTCCGATGCGACGGAGTTCTGTTTGCATCAGCTTCGGGTCATTATTGACGGTTCGACCGGCCTCGTCGGTGAGCCCGCACTGTCCAAGTAGCTTGTCGAGGACTTGGTTCATGTGGCGCTCGTCGGTGTTTGGAGCATAGTCGTAGGCGAGGGTGATGGAATCGAGGGGCTGGTCGTCGATCAAATAATTCATCGCCTGAGGTTCAAGGCAGAAATAAGGAGGCCGTCCGTCGATCTGACCGAGCAGTGGCAACTTTGACCGCCAAATTCCGGTGGGAATTCCATCTTCGTAAAACACGCCGCGACAGATAAAGGAAAGCGAGGTGGCACGCGAGCCGGCGTCGACCATTCCGCGTAAATCGAAGGGCGAGGCGATGCCAAGGGAAAAGGGCGTGATGACGATAAGGAAGAGCATCACGATGGGTACGGCGAGAATGGCGATGACGTTGCGACCGGTGGAATGAGGCGGCTTCATATGCGCTCCTCGAGACAAAGAGCAGGCAAGCTCGATGACAAATGAATAATCTCAGCTAACAATTCAATTTTAATCTCATAACGTGTGACAGCTGGCCGTCGAAACCGAGAACCATCACAAAGGTGCCTGTCCCCTTTGTGGTGGTGAGGAGCGCGCGGCTTCTTTTGGTAATAGTGTTAGCTGGCGGTATCATTAGTGCAAATGGCGCGGGTTTGCATTGTGAGGTGTTTTGCCGTGAGCTGTCCTGGCCGTATTGGATTGATTGTCTTGGCGCTTGCGATCGCTGTGGTTGGCGCGGGCGCTGTCGGTATGGCATTTCTACCTGCTGCGGTGACGGAGCCGGTGGTCAAGCCTGTGACTCAATCTGTCGAACTTCTGACCGGCGACGACAAGCCCGAGACCATTACCGTTGATTTTGATGAGCAGCCGGCTGTGCTGGGTATTAGCAATTATCCGCGTATTCAGCTTGGGGCCATGCGCTATACCACGGATACAAGCCTGATCGATAGGGCGTCCGAGCTACTCAAGGGCAAAACATTTAAGCGTTGGTACGGATATGCGTCCTATCGGGCAAAAGCGAACGACATGGTTGGCGGATGCCACTCTTCCATCGAACTGGACACTGCAAACGGCGCAAAGTTATGTGATGTCTCGTACGATCCAGGCTACGAGGGCAATGAGGGTCCGGGCATCTACATCATGGACGGCGATGTCGCCTATGTCATGGAGGGCGACCAGACCGAGCTCAACGATTTTATGGGTCAGTGTATCCAAGATGCCTATAAACAGACCTGCTTGCCTGACTCGCAGACTGCACGCGATAGTGGGTCTGCCCGTACATGGCTGTTCGAGGATGAGATGCCCTGGACCGTCGAATCGGGAAGTACGGGTTCGGCGAAGGAGTAGAGACCGCGACCACCACAAAGGTGCCTGTCCTCTTTGTGGTGGTTTTCGGTCTGTCTCGATCTGTAACATCTTGGCCGCTAAAAGTGGGCCTGGTGTTACAGATTTAGATTTTTGATCCGGGTGTTTTCTGTTCGTCTCGATCTGTAACAGTTAGACCCTAATTTGCCGATTAGATGTTACAGATTGAGACAAACGGGCGCCGCTGAATAATTCGTCTCGATCTGTAACATCTGGAGCCGGAAACGGTCGATAGATGTTACAGATTGAGATAGTAAGGGGATGAGGCCGCAGCGGGCGAGCGGGTCTGCCCCCTATCTCTTAATCACTCAGAAAATCTTATATATAGAGACTTAGATTTATGTATAAGATCGCGCAAAGCTGGCAACAATACATCTCGAACAACGTGAAGCCGCCCCGTAGGGCGGCCACCCCAAGAGAGGTGATTCCATGAGAATCGATAAGCTAGCAATGACGTCGCGCGAGGCGCTGCAGACCGCCATGAGCACGGCTGCCGACGCGCAGGCCGGCGCGGTGGAGCCGATTCACCTGCTGTCTGCCCTGCTCGGTGCTGGTGAGCGCAATATCTCCGTGATTATCGAGCGCATCGGTGCCGACCCGGCCCAGCTCGCACGCTCCACGCAGGATGCCATCGACCATGCGCCTAAGGTTTCGGGCGAGGGCCAGCAGATGGGTCTTTCCAATGAGCTCGTCCGCGTCATCGAGAAGGCCGAGAAGAAGGCCACCAAGATGGGCGACAGCTTTGTGGTGACCGAGCATCTGCTGATGGCACTTGCCGAGGACAAGGGTGAGGCCGGCCGCGTTCTGCGCGACGCCGGCGTGACCAAGGAGCGCATCGAGCAAGTCTACGAGGAGCTGCGTGGCGATGACCGCGTGACGTCTGCCGAGGACAAGACTCAGTTTGAGGCGCTGGAGCAGTACGGCCGCAATATCTGCGACCTTGCCCGTGCCGGCAAGCTCGACCCGGTCATCGGCCGTACCGACGAGATCCGTCGTACCATCCAGGTCCTGTCCCGTCGCACCAAGAACAACCCCGTGCTCATCGGCGAGCCGGGCGTCGGCAAGACGGCCATCGTCGAGGGTATCGCCCAGCGTATCGTGGCCGGCGACGTGCCGAGCACCCTGCGTGACCGCGACCTCATCGAGCTTGACATGAGCGCGTTGGTCGCCGGCGCCAAGTACCGTGGTGAGTTCGAGGACCGTTTGAAGGCCGTGCTCAAGGAAGTGCAAAAGTCCGAGGGCAAGGTCATCCTGTTCATCGATGAACTCCACACCATTGTGGGCGCGGGTGCCACCGAGGGCTCCATGGACGCCGGTAACATCCTCAAGCCGGCGCTCGCCCGTGGCGACCTGCATGCGATCGGCGCGACCACGCTCGACGAATACCGCAAGTATATCGAGAAGGACGCGGCGCTCGCGCGTCGTTTCCAGACCGTTATGGTGAGCGAGCCTACCGTCGAGGACACCATCTCAATCCTGCGTGGCCTCAAGGAGAAGTACGAGATCTTCCATGGCGTGCACATCACCGACAGCGCGCTCGTGGCCGCCGCCGACCTCTCCGATCGCTATATCGCCGACCGCTTCCTGCCCGACAAGGCCATCGACCTGGTCGATGAGGCGGCAAGCCGTCTGCGCATGGAACTCGACAGCATGCCGGTCGAGATTGACGCCACCACGCGTCAGCTCACCCAGCTGCAGATCGAGGAACAGGCGCTCATGAAGGAGACCGATGACGCCTCCAAGGAGCGTCTGGAGGCCCTGCGCCAAGAGATTGCCGAGGTCCAGGAAAAACTCAACGTGCAAAAGGCCGGCTGGCTCAACCAGAAGAACGCCATCGACCACGTGCAGGAGCTCAAGGGACAGCTCGACGAGGCCAGGAGCGAAGAGGAGCGCGCGACGCGCAACGGCGATCTGGGCCGCGCGTCCGAGCTGCGCTATTCCGTGATCCCGGGTCTGCAGCAGCAGATTCAGGATTCCGAGGCTGCGCTCGAGGCACAAAAGCAGCAGGACGGCGAGGGCCTCAACGAACAGGTGACCTCCGATGAGATCGCCGAGGTCGTGAGCGCCTGGACCGGTGTGCCCGTCTCCAAGATGATGCAGGGCGAGCTCGACAAGCTGAAGGGCCTGGAGGGCGAGCTGCATAAGCGCGTCATCGGCCAGGACGAGGCGGTCTCCGCCGTCGCCGCAGCTGTGCGCCGCAGCCGTGCGGGCCTCTCCGATCCAGACAAGCCCATCGGCAGCTTCTTCATCCTGGGCCCCACCGGCGTGGGCAAGACCGAGCTCGCCAAGGCGCTTGCCGAGTGCCTGTTCGACGACGAGCGCGCGCTCGTGCGTATCGACATGTCCGAGTACATGGAGAAGTTCAGCGTTCAGCGTCTGATCGGTGCGCCCCCGGGATACGTGGGCTACGACGAGGGTGGCCAGCTCACCGAGGCCGTGCGCCGTCGTCCGTACTCCGTGATCTTGCTCGACGAGATGGAGAAGGCTCATCCGGATGTCTTTAACGTGCTGCTGCAGGTGCTTGACGACGGCCGTCTAACCGATGGTCAGGGTCGCCAGGTGTCCTTCAAGAACACGATTATCATCATGACGTCCAACGTGGGCTCCAAGGCCATCGCCGAGCTTTCCGGCAAGGACGAGGAGGAGATGCGCCATCAGGTCAACGCGGCCATGGCTCAGACCTTCCGCCCCGAGTTCCTCAACCGTATCGACGATATCGTGGTGTTCCATCCGCTCGGCATGGCGCAGATCGAGAAAATCGTCGACATCCAGCTCGCCGACGTCCGCGCGCGTCTGGCCAAGGAGCGCATGACGCTTGCCATCACCCCGGCGGCCAAGCAGATGCTCGCCGTGGGCGGCCTGGACCCGGTCTTTGGCGCCCGTCCGCTCAAGCGTCTGGTCCAGCGCGAGGTCGTGGATGCCATCGCCGCCGCTATCATCGACGGCACGGTGCGCGAGGGCGATCAGGTGACGGTCGATGTCGACAAGGACGGCGGCTTTACCGTCGTGTGCGACAATACGCCGGCGGCCACCTACGAGGTCCCCGACGCCGAGTAGATTTTGGGCCATGCCTTAAAATCTGCCTTTTGAGCCGAACGCCAAGGGCGGCGGATCCGATTGGGTCCGCCGCCCTTTTTCGTGCGACAATCGATGGTGTTGAACGTGAGCACATGGCAAGGAGCTATGCAGATGAAAGACGAGAACAAGACGAACGCACCGGTGGCTGAGGCGGCGCCCGCCGCACCGAAGACTCCGCCTAAACCGGCGCCCAAGCCGCGCGACCCCTATATCCGTGCCGAGAACGAGGACGATGACGGTTACGATCCCTACAGCGATCGCCGCCCCGAGCGCGAGCCAATGTTCGAAGCCGACCCGTGGCGCTGAGTGCCACCCAAAAGGCCGCCAATAAGTTGCGGTGAAATAGGGACTGTTTTGCAGTTTGATCAGCAAAAACCGTCCCTATTCCACCGCAACTGCGTTAGGGATGTGGATGTCGGGCGGCTGTCTTCGGGCTGGCTAGTCCTGGGCCTTGATGCTCGGCAGGAGAATCTGGGCGAGGTAGTCGGTCTCGAGTTTGGTCGCGGTGTCTGCCTTGCCGTCTTTACCGACCAGGTCGTTTTTGATCTGGCTGTATGTGTAGCGGTTGCCGGTCGTGAGCTCGACAAGCTCAATCACCGTGTCCATGGGGTAGGTCGACACGGGGTTCTGCGTGCGCCCGTTGATGGTTTGCGGAATCACGTACGGATAGACAGGGCCGCTGGCGTAGACGGTGTAGCCGTTGCCCAGGCTGACCGTGCCCAAAACCGTATCGCCGTCATCGGGGGTAAAGGTCTCGCCGTCGCGCACTGCGACAAGCGTCACGAGCGGTGTGTTGGTGTCGCTGTCCAGATAAATGCACAGCGTGCTGCCGTTTTGCCAGGTTGCGACCTTGCCATACCACTCAACCGGAATATCGAGCTGATACAGGTTCGTCGCCTTGTGCCGAGCGTCGGCATCGCGGGCGGACTGAGCCTCGCTTGCGCTTACGGCGTTGGCGGCGGCATCGCGGCGCGTAATTGCCGCCTGCTGGAGTATCTTTGCCGCGGCGGCAGAGCTTGCGCCCCCTTCCTCGGCATACTTGGCGGCGGCATCGATCTGGTCGTCAGTCACCGTGTCGGCCGAAGGTACCTTGAGCTTAAAGGTGGCTTGAGCGCGCAGATCCTGCCCATCGCTCTTAATGGTGACCTGCGCCTTGGTGGTCGGGACGGTGTAGATGGTGCCGTCTTCCGCGATGGGGGATCCAGCAATGGAGAGCGTGTAATCGCCGGGCAGCAGCTTAATGCCGCGACCGTGCTCGTCAACGTAGAGCGTTTCGCTCACAGAAGAGCCGTCGGAGTCCTGGCCACTCACCTGCACGGGGATCTTTGAGCCGGTGGAGCAGTCGAGCCCCGCGGCATGTACGCCAATTTGCACCGACATCATGGTATGGGCGTTTGCGGCAACCACGGCGGCCCGCTCTTGCTGGTATCCGTTCCAAGCCGCATAGCCCGCGCCGCCGGCGACGAGCGCGATGGCAACAACGCCTGCCACCATCAGGTTGCGTCGCCTGGGCGACATCTTGCGATGGCGAACCTCGGCCTCGCGTGCCGAGGGAACGGACGGCAGGGGAATATCGCCCATGGCGATGGTCTCGTCTACGGCAGGCGCAGAGCCTAAGCCAGGGAGCTCGCGGGTCAGCGAATCTTCGGCGGGCAAGCTGTCGAGCAAGATGGTTTCCTCGCTCGTGTCGGATTCGGGCTGGTCGTCGGCCTCGCATTCGGATTCCTCGTGCCCCGCCTCGTCTTCGGTGGGCGCGGCGCCATCGTCTTTTGCATCCTGATCATCGGGCTGCGCTTCGATTTCCGGCTCATCTCGCACATCAACGCTCGAATCGTCAAACGCAATCTCGGCCAGTGCAATCTGGTCAAGGCTCTCCAGGGCCTCGGCACACGCTTCTGCATCTTGGGCCGCATCCTCTTGGCCCATCGTCTCATCTTTCATATATCCCCCAAGCTCAATATCGGGACAACACTGTACCCAAAAATGGAGCCATATAAAGCGCATGCGAAATATAAGATCCGATTTAACCCGAGTGCATCGTTTAGCCGCATCCTCGCGGCAGCAAAAAGCCCCCGGAACGTGAACGAATCACATTCCGGGGGCCCTGCAATGCGTTGAGTTGCGCGGAGCCGGTTATGCGGCTTCGTACTCAAGCGATGTTTGCGTCAGGCGCGTTACTCAGCGTGCGCGTAATCAACCTTGGCGCGGCAAGCGGTGGCCTTCTCCCAGTCGCTGGTGCCCTCAAAGACATCCTGCTTGTAGGGATTGCGGCCGAGCTTCTTGGCGCGGTAGGCGATGTAGATGATCGCGGCGACGTTGGCGATCAGTGCGGCGATCGAGACCGCGGTAGCGGCGCCGGGGTCGAGCGTGGAGTGGGTCACAAAGATGGACTCCTCCTGGAAGTACGGGAACACCTGGGCAAACATGCACCAAATGGCCAGCGTGAAGGCGCGGTTCTGGATCCAGCCGCCCTTGTTCCAGATAAAGGCGGCGATGGTGGGCGCCAGCAGCAGCGCAAAGCCGCAGAACCAGGAGTGGGTGGGCAGGCAGTTGTAGGTGTAGCAGAAGTTCCAGATATCGTAGGCGATGATGTAGACCCAGGTCATGTCGGGCCACAGCATGTCGGTCTGATCCTCGGAGGCGTAGACGCTCCACCAACCGGTCATGCAGAAGATGTTGATGATACCGGCGATGCCGTTGAACACGTTGTTCCAGCCGGCCAGCTGCGTAGCACCTTCGGAGGTGACCCAAGTGGATTGGCCCAGGACAAAGAAGTGATAGGCGCTCTCGAAGTCGGACACGACGGCGATCATGATGTTGATGGCGACGATCACAAACGGCCATGCGCGGAACCAATGCGCCTTGCCGATCTTGCCCCACTGGTACTTAATGGCAATGAAGCCCCAGCAACCGGCCAGCGCCGCGTATACCTTGGCGTAGTGGAACCAGCTGTTCTGGTACACGTGGGTGGGGTTGGTGAGCGCCCACTCGGCACCCTGCGAAACGCCGACGGCGATGGCGACGCAGTAGATGGTCATGGCCAGCGGAGCCACGCCAAAGATGATTGCCGCGCCCAGCTTGGTGCGGCGGCCGACCTCGTTGAGCACGATGAGGCCAATAAAGACCATGGCCCAGCCGGCCCAGTGGATAAGGGTATCGCTACCCCAAACATCGAACAGCATGCTGCTCTCCTTTCACACGCCCGCGGCCCCTCTTCTGATCGCGGGCAGTTTGGCCAAATGTCGTCAGTTCTGGGGCTTGCGCTCCGGATACTTGGCGGTATAGCCCTCGATGTGGAGTGTCGAGGCGATGATTTCCTTGACCGTCTCGTCGGGCACATCGGGGTGTGTGCGGATATACATCAACAACCCCATGATGAGGGTGTAGAACGTCTCGTAGACATGGTCGATGCGTAGCTCATGATGGGCGACAAAATCCACCACGGTGGTGTCGCAGATATACTGCGCCACGCGCTGGGCCACGTTGTGCAAAAAGCCGCCGTAGAGCGCACCGCTGCTCGAGGTGAGCGTGCTCGGCAGCTCATGGCCGCTCACGACCAGACGCTTAAAGAGCGGGGCGACGGTGTCGAGCGCGCCTTCGATATCACCGACGGTGCGGCCGGCGTTCCACTGCTCGAGCTCGGAGATAAAACCGTCGATTGCCTCGTCCATGACAGCGGTGACGGCGGCGTCCATATCAGCAAAGTAGTGGTAGAACAATGAGCGCGTGCAGCCGGCTCGCTTGGTCACGGCCGAGACAGATAGATGCGACACGCCCAGCTCGGAGCTCACGGTGCGCACGGCGGCGAGGATCTCGCGACGGCGTTCGTCGCCCGTCAAGCGCTTTGCCGCGCTATCGGATGCGGGGACGGCATCGACCACAGAGGTATCTGCTGTGTTGTCGCCCATGTTTTGCCGCCTTTCATCCTCTTTTGCCTGACCGTTCGCCTAACAGTCTTGAATATTGTTGACGGTTCGTCAATACTGTTTTTGACACAATGTCAACAATAACGGGTGAACGGCGTGGGGGCATGTCGAGCCCGTAAAAAGAGGGGCGCCGCGGTCTCGCCGGGCTGTGGCAAGAGAAGAGACAACCATGATTCTCAACGGACCGGGAATTAGCTACACCGAGCCCGATATCGGTTCGGAGTTTGTGCCGCCGCTGCCGGAGCATCCGCGCGAGGCCATCGTCAAGCTGTGCGAGCACTGCACCAACCGTCTGCTGCATCGCGACGAGCTGCTGGGCTACGAGTACTGGTCGTTTGCCGAGGCCGCGACCGACGAGCAGGCCGAGGTGCTCTGCAAGATGAAGATGCGCCGTCCCTACACGCTGCCCGAGATGATCAAGCTCACCGGCATGCCCGAGGCCCAGATCGAGAAGATGCTCGACGACATGAGCTACACGGGCCTGCTCGAGTACAACTGGGAAAACCCCGAGCGCGCCAAGCAGTGGGTGCTGCCCATGCTGGTACCGGGTTCCGCCGAGTTCCTCAACATGCGCGTGAGCCAGCTCGAAGAGCACCCGGTCTACGCCAAGTTCTTTGAGCAGGCGTCCAAGGGACCGCTGTCCAAGGCCACGCCGATGGTGCCGCCCGGAGGCGCCGGCATCGGCATGCACGTCATTCCGGTCGAGAAGGCTATCGATGCCGCGAGCACGTCGGTGCCGATCGAGCATATCGAGCATTGGCTCGACAAATACGAGGGTAAGTATGCCGCCAGCACCTGTAGCTGCCGCGCGAGCCGTCGCGTGATGGGCGAGGGCTGCGCCGACGACCCCGCCGACTGGTGCATCGCCGTGGGCGATATGGCCGACTACGTGGTTGAGACCGACCGCGGCCACTATGTGACGCGCGAGGAGGTTTACGACATCCTGCGCCAGGCCGAGGACAACGGCTTTGTGCACCAGATCACCAATATCGACGGTGAGAACAAGATCTTCGCCATCTGCAACTGCAACGTCAACGTGTGCTATGCCCTGCGCACCTCTCAGCTGTTCAACACGCCCAACCTGTCGCGCTCGGCCTATGTCGCCAAGGTCGAGAAGGACAAGTGCGTGGCCTGCGGTCGCTGCGTTGAGGTGTGTCCGGCCGGCGCCGCCAAGCTGGGCCAGAAGCTCTGCAGCAAAAAGGCCGGCGGACAGGTGCCCGAGTATCCGCGCCAGGAGCTGCCCGACGCCACCAAGTGGGACCACACCAAGTGGTCGCCCAACTACCGCAACGACAACCGCATCGAGACGCATGAGTCCGGCACCGCGCCCTGCAAGACGGCCTGCCCCGCGCATGTCGCCGTTCAGGGCTATTTGAAGCTCGCGGCTCAGGGCCGCTATGACGAGGCGCTGGCGCTCATCAAGCGTGAGAACCCGCTGCCCGCTATCTGCGGCCGCGTGTGCAACCGCCGCTGTGAGGATGCCTGCACCCGCGGCCGTGTGGACGCCGCCGTGGCTATCGACGAGGTCAAGAAGTTCATCGCCCAGCGCGATCTTGATGCCGCGACCCGCTATGTCCCACCCGTGGTGACCCCGACGCGTGCCGGCGGCTTCGACCAGAAGATCGCCATCATCGGTGCCGGTCCGGCAGGTCTGTCCTGTGCCTTCTATCTGGCCGAGAAGGGCTACAAGCCCGTCGTGTTCGAGAAAAACGAGCGCCCGGGCGGTATGCTCACCTACGGCATTCCCAGCTTTAAGCTGCAGAAGGATGTTATCGAGGCCGAGGTCGAGGTCATTCGCCTGATGGGCGCCGAGTTCCGCTATGGCGTGGAGGTCGGTCGCGACGTGACGCTCGACGAGCTGCGCGAGCAGGGTTTTAAGGCCTTTTATGTTGCCATCGGCTGCCAGGGCGGCCGCTTCGCCGGTATTCCGGGCGAGGATGCCGAGGACGTGACCGTGGCCGTCGACTTTTTGCGCGAGGTCAACAGTGGCAAGATCGACGCGCTGCCCGGCCGCACCATCGTGGTGGGCGGCGGCAACGTGGCCATCGACGTCGCGCGCAACGCCTGCCGTCTGGGTTCCGAGCACGTTGAGATGTTCTGCCTGGAGAGCGAGGCCCAGATGCCCGCCAGCGAGGAGGAGCGTCGCGAGGCCGTTGAGGACGGCGCTCACATCAGCTGCGGCTGGGGCCCCAAGGAGGTTCACCTGGACGAGGCCGGTCGTGTGTGCGGTATCACCTTCAAGCGCTGCACGCGTGTCTTTGACGACGAGGGCCGGTTTGCGCCCGAGTACGACGAGAACGATCTGCGCCGCGTCGATGCCGACCGCGTGGTCATGTCGATTGGCCAGTCCATTGTGTGGGGCGACCTGCTGGCTGGCTCCAAGGTGGAGCTCGGCCGCGGCCAGGGTGCTCTTGCCGACCCCCAGACCTATCAGACCGCTGAGCCCGACATCTTTGTGGGCGGCGACGTCTACACCGGTCCGAGCTTTGCCATCGACGCCATCGCCGCCGGTCACGAGGCCGCCGTGTCCATCCATCGCTTTGTGCAGCCGGGATCCACGCTCACCATCGGCCGCAACCAGCGCCACTACACCGCGCTCGACCGCGACGATGTCGTGATCGAGAGCTACGACAACGCGAGCCGCGAGGTGGCGCATGTCGACCGCGAGCGCGAGAAGGCTGCACCCTTTAGCGAGTACGTCGAGACCTTTACCGAGGAGCAGGTGCGCGCCGAGACCGCCCGCTGCCTGGGCTGCGGTGCCTCGATCGTCGACCCCAACAAGTGCATCGGCTGCGGCTTGTGCACCACCAAGTGCGCGTTCGATGCCATCCACCTGGATCGCGATCGCCCCGAGTGCTCCACGATGGTCAAATACGAGCAAAAGCTCCCAAGCCTGGGTAAGTACGCGCTCAAGCGCGCCATCAAAATCAAATTCGGGAAGAAGTAAAAGAACCTAACAAGTAAGCGAACGGCGCAGAGAACGGTTGGACAGCGAGCGGGTCCCAGGCGTGGCGAGGTGCCTTGAAAGAGGAGGGCATAGGGCTTTTGCCCATGCCCGACGATTGAAAGGCAGATCGCCCGTCTGGGGCTCGCGCAGCGTCAAGCCGACCGCCGTTCGTTAGAACGGCGGAAGGAATTAAAAGTGCACGAGCTCGGAATCGTTTACCACATCATTCGCGATGTCGAGAACGTGGCGCGCGCCAATGGCGTGAGTCGCGTTTCGAGCGTCACGCTGCTGCTGGGCGAGGTCTCGGGCGTCGTTCCCGACTTGCTGCTCGACGCTTGGCGCTGGGCGGCAGATAAAAAGCCCATCGCGCAGGGCGCGGAGCTTATTGTGGAGCCTGTCGAGGCCGTGACGCATTGCGAGGCGTGCGGCCGCGACTATGCGACAGTCGAGCACGGCAAGACCTGCCCTCATTGCGGCAGCGGCGAGACATACCTGCTGCAGGGCCAGGAGGTCATGATTAAGCAGATTGAGACCCCCGACGAGGAACCGGCAGACGCTGCCCCCGACGGCCCTTCCGACGTCCTCGACGCCGTCGATGCCGCCCACCCCCTCCACATCGTCTAGGATTCCCTATAAGTTGCGGTGAAATAGTTCCTAAATCCAGCCTTCTGGCTCTTAAACAAGAACTATTCCACCGCAACTTTTTTGAGTGGTTTCGTAGATCATAAGTCGCGCAAATAGTCAAGTCATACCTGTTTGAACAATGTAGCGGCAGTACAAGCGCATTCGCGCTTGCCTAAAATCGATATTAATGAACAGTCTGCTTGTATCTGTAAAATGCGTGGCTTGATGAGCGACGCCTTGGCGGGTAATGAGTCGAAAAGCAGCAACGTAACCAACTTGTAACAAACTTAGACGTTTAAACAAATAATCCAACCTTTTGCGGATTTAGCTATAATTCCACAAACCAAACAGGTATACTCCTTTCATGTCATGTAGGAATCACGTAGACAAAAAGGAGGTTATGTGATGGTAAGTATTGTTCTTGCTAGCCACGGGGACTTGGCAGCTGGAATCAAGCAGACGGGCTCGATGGTCTTTGGCGATCAGCCGTCTGTGGCCGTGGTCTCGCTCGAGCCGAGCATGGGCCCCGACGACTTCCGTGCTAAGGTCGAGGAAGCAATCGCTTCCTTCGAGGACCAGGAGCAGGTGCTCTTCCTCGTTGATCTGTGGGGCGGCACGCCGTTCAACCAGATTAGCGGGCTCATCGAGGGCCATGATTCCTGGGCTATCGTCACCGGTGTCAACCTGCCTATGCTCATCGAGGCATATTCGCAGCGCTTTGATGCAAAGAACACTGCACATGCGATCGCAAAACATCTCGTGACTGAGGCTAAGGCTGGCGTGCGCGTCAAGCCCGAGTCTCTGGAGCCCGAGGAGAAGAAGCCGGCTGCGGCCGCCGCTGCTCCTGCAGGCGCCATCCCTCCGGGAACGGTCATCGGCGACGGGCACATCAAGATTGCCCACGTCCGTATCGACACCCGTCTGCTGCATGGTCAGGTGGCCACCACGTGGACCAAGCAGATCAACCCCAACCGCATCATCGTGGTTTCCGACGGCGTTGCTCACGACGAGCTCCGCAAGACCATGATCGAGCAGGCTGCCCCTCCGGGAGTCCATGCCAACGTCGTGCCTATCAAGAAGATGGCCGAGGTCGTCAAGGACACGCGTTTTGGTGACACCAAGGCCATGCTGCTCTTCGAGAACCCGCAGGATCTGCTCAAGGCCATCGAGGCCGGCGTCGACATCAAGGAAGTCAACATCGGTTCCATGGCTCACTCCAAGGGCAAGGTCGTCGTCACCAACGCCGTCGCTATGGGCGATGACGACGTTAAGACCCTCGAGGCCCTCAAGGCCAAGGGCGTCAAGTTCGAGGTCCGCAAGGTTCCTTCGGATGCCTCCGAGGATCTCGATGCCATGTTGAAGAAAGCTAAGGCCGAACTGGCCGCTCAAGCATAGTAAAGGAGGGTCCGATACATGTCTGCAATCACTATTCTGCTTGTTGCGATTGTCGCGTTGCTTGCCGGTATGGAAGGCATTCTGGATGAGTTCCAGTTCCATCAGCCGCTCGTGGCATGCACGCTTATCGGTCTCGTAACCGGTCACCTTCAGGAGGGCATCCTCCTGGGCGGTTCGCTCCAGATGATGGCCCTTGGCTGGGCTAACGTCGGCGCCGCCGTCGCGCCTGACGCCGCTCTGGCCTCGGTCGCTTCTTCGATCATCATGGTGCTCGCCCTCAACGGCGGCGCCACTGATTCGGCCAAGGCCGTTACCGCGGCCATCGCCGTCGCCGTCCCGCTGTCGGTCGCTGGTCTGTTCCTGACCATGATCTGCCGTACCATTGCTACCGCTATCGCTCACGCCATGGACGGTTGCGCCGAGAAGGGCGACTTCTCCGGCATCGAGCGCTGGCAGTACGCTGCCATCCTCATGCAGGGCCTTCGTATCGCCATCCCGGCAGTACTTCTGTGTGTTATCCCGGCCGAGGCTGTTACCAACGCGCTTAACGCTATGCCCGACTGGCTGTCCGGCGGCATGGCCGTCGGCGGCGGCATGGTCGCTTCCGTCGGTTACGCCATGGTCATCAACATGATGGCCACCAAGGAGACCTGGCCGTTCTTCATCCTCGGCTTTGTCCTTGCTGCCATCCCTCAGCTCACGCTGATCGCCCTTGGCCTCATCGGCATCTCCCTTGCCCTCATCTACCTTGGCCTTAAGGATCTGGCCAAGCAGGGTGGCGGCACGGGCGGTGGCTCCGGCGACCCGCTCGGCGACATTCTGAACGATTACGAGTAGGAGGGGAGTGATACATATGGCAGAGAACAAGATTCAGCTCACCAAGGCTGACCGTAAGAAGGTTTGCTTCCGTCATCAGTTCCTTCAGGGCTCGTGGAACTACGAGCGTATGCAGAACGGCGGCTGGTGCTTCGCAATGATCCCTGCGATCAAGAAGCTCTACACCAGCAAGGATGACCAGATTGCCGCGCTTAAGCGCCACCTGGAGTTCTATAACACCCACCCCTATGTTTCCGCCCCCGTCATTGGCGTTACCCTCGCCCTCGAGGAGGAGCGCGTCAACGGTGCTCCGATCGATGACGTCGCCATCCAGGGCGTCAAGGTCGGTATGATGGGCCCGCTCGCCGGCGTCGGTGACCCCGTCTTCTGGTTCACCCTTCGCCCGATTCTGGGCGCTCTGGGCGCTTCCCTGGCCATGTCCGGCAGCATCGTCGGTCCGTTGCTGTTCTTCTTCGCGTGGAACATCATCCGTTACGCTTTCCTGTGGTACACACAGGAGTTTGGCTACAAGGTCGGCTCCTCTATCGCCAAGGACCTCTCCGGCGGTCTGATGGGCAAGGTCACCGAGGGCGCTTCCATCCTGGGTATGTTCATCATCGGCGCCCTGGTCGAGCGCTGGGTGTCCATTTCCTTCACCCCGATCGTCTCCACGGTCAAGCAGTCTGCTGGCGCCTTTATCGACTGGGCTAGCCTGCCTTCCGGTTCCGAGGGTATCAAGGAAGCGCTGACGATGTACAACTCCGTCGGTGCTACCGCCCTTGATCAGATGAAGGTCACCACGCTCCAGGGTAACCTCGATCAGCTCATCCCCGGCCTTGCCGCCGTGTGCCTGACCCTGCTGGTCTGCAAGCTCCTCAAGAAGAAGGTTAGCCCGATCGTCATCATCCTGGCTCTCTTCGCCGTCGGCATCATCGGTCGCTTCTGCGGCTTCATGTAAGCACGCTTCGGCTTAAGACCGAGAGTTGCTAGGTAAGGGCTTTTGAGCCATTGAAACGGACCGCACCCGGTGGGTACACTGGATGCGGTCCGATTGTTTTTATTGGAGGGCGAGGCGCGTATGGCGCAATCTCAGAACAGCACGGTCGATCTGGCAACGCCGGCAACCTGCCTGATGGGGCTTACCAGCCACGGTAACGTGATGGTGGGCAATAAGGCGTTTGAGTACTATAACGAGCGCAATCCCGAGGATTATATTCAAATCCCGTGGGACGAGGTCGACTATATTGCCGCCGAGGTTTTGCGCGGCACCAAGAAGATTACGCGTTTTGCCATCTTCACCAAGGACAACGGTCACTTTACGTTTTCGACGCGCGACGACAAAGAGACGCTTCGCGCGGTCCGCAAGTACGTCGACGAGAATAAGCTCGTGCGTTCGCCCGACTTTATCGATGTGACGGCCAAGGGCGCCAAGAGCATCCCCGCTGCCATCAAGAGCCTTTTCCACAGAGACAGCTAATCGTTGGCGATAGATGGCGGAAAATGCATCCCGGAATTTGTTCTCATTCCGGGATGCATTTTCCTTTTGAGGGCCAGTTGGGAAAGCTTGTCCCATTATTTCGCGTTATTCCGGGTTATTCTTTCCGATATTGAGGATTGCCCTCGGAAACTATTCGCTATAGAGCCTTCTCGATGAGTGGCCATGCGCTACATGGCAAAGGGGTAAATCTGCTACACTAGTACAACATGCCTCCGTAGCTCAGGGGATAGAGCACCGCTCTCCTAAAGCGGGTGTCGACGGTTCGAATCCGCCCGGGGGCACCAGGGAATATGACGGCGTCGCGGGAGCGGCGCCGTTTCTGGTTTGCGGGGGCCGCCGTGCTGCTCGCCCGTGGGGGACTGGCATCTGTTTCCTAGAGTGCGCTGCGGTAAATCTTTCTCGCGTTGTCCAGCGTGAGCTTCCTGAAGCTGCCGAAGAGCTCTCCGCGGTTGATCTTGAGGCCCGGAATCATCTTTTCGATATCGTCCTCGGTGACTCCGAACTCCGATAGCGCGCGCGGCATTCCCAGCGAGACGAAGAAATCCTGCAGCTCGTCGATGGTCGCTTCGACCGCGTACTCGATTGCCTGCTCGGGGGTTACCTCCACATCGAGCTCGTCCGCGTCCGAATCGATGGGTTCGATGCCAAGGGCCTGGGCGCTGAACTCCAGGAAGCGCTCAGGGTGCTCTCGCCATACGTAGCGCATCCAGGCGGGGAAGATGACGGCGAGGCCGGCGCCGTGCGTGATCTTGGTGTCCAGTGCGGATAGCTCGTGCTCAAGGCCGCGGCAGGTCCAATCGCCGTCGCGCAGGGCGTTATGGGCGAGCGTACCCACCCACATGATCTCGGCGCGGGCGTCGTAGTCATCGGGGTTCTCCATCACCTTGGGCGCCGCCTCCCTCGCGGCGCGCACTAGCCCGCAGGCGATGTTGTCGGTTACGCCCACGGCGGGCTCGCCGGAGAAGAGTCGCTCCATGATATGGGCGATCATGTCGGTCACTCCCGCGGCGGTCTGGCAGGCGGGCAGGCTGAAGGTCAGCTCCGGGTCGAGGAAGGCGATGGCCGGGCGGTTGAGGTCCGTGTTAATGCTGCATTTGAGGTGCTCCTCGTCGTTGCTGATAACGCAGGAGTTAGAGGCCTCGGAACCGGATGCGGGGATGGTCACCACGCAGGCGACGTCGATGCGGTCGGCGGGAACGGCGCGCTTGCGGAAGAAGTCCCATACGTCGCCGTCGTATACCGCCCCAGTGCGATGGCCTTCGCGCAGTCCATGACGGAGCCGCCGCCCACGGGCAGGATGATGTCGGCGTCGTTTGCCCGTGCGAGCTCGACGCCTTCTCGTGCCAAGCCTATTTCGGGGTTTGGACGCACCCCTCCAAGCCCGATGTGCTCCACGCCCGCGGCATCGAGCGATGCCCTCACGCGGACGAGCGTTCCGCAGCGAACTGCGGAACCCCTGCCGTAGACAATGAGCGCTCAGCGGTAGCCGGAGGCGGACAGAGTCCCCCAACCTTGTCGGTCGCTTTTCGCCCAAAGACAAAGCGGGTGGGGGAGTAGAAGGAGAAATCGTTCATGGAGCTCCAATCTGGCGTTTCGCCCTACATGCGCGGAGGAGTTTTTCGGGCGCATCGCCTGCGTTCGCGTCGCAATCTCGGCGGCGCGGTGCGGTCCGTGGATTCCATCGTATCGCCCGCGGCACCCCTTACCGACGATTGAGGCGAGTCTGCATTTCGCGGCGCGACGTCCACCTGGCGGACGATATCCGTTCGCGACACGTGGCCGTCCCGGTCGCAATAGCGTATGCGCACCGGGTTGCCGAGATGGGCCTGCGACCCCTTCTCCTGATGCGAGCGCGCGAGACGGGTGAGCAGCGGCGCGAGCACCTGCTCGACCGTCTCCTCCCGATACCACGCCGCCACGGGCAACCCGTTCACGTCAAACCCGTACGTTCGCCATGCCATTCGCCTCGCCGCCTTCGCCGAACGAAACCGCGTATCCAGACCGCCGGTCCCCCACCCAGCACTTCGACGAGCCTTCGCGCTCACTTCTGCGGTCGGGATGCGCCCGCGAGGCGCTCGGCAGGCAGCGCCATTTCCGCTCGCTGTGTCGAGCGCGAGTGTCGAGAAGTCGCCATATGCCACTCAGATGTAGCATGGAGTGCCGAAGTGCACGCGCCCGTGACGAAACACTGGCGCCAACCCGTTCCGCGCACCACCCCGCCCGTAAGGTGTGTGGCGAAAGGAGGACCAGCCGCATGAACATCCCCGAGACACAGAGCCTACCTCGATCGCATTCCGCACGAGCTTCTCTGACATTTCCGCCCATTACCACGTGGAGGTCCCCGTCGCGGAGATCGCCTACGCATACGACTACATCAATTCCCGGCATGCCCCGCGCAGGCAGGCCACGCTGAACGACGGGTCCGCGGCCCGGCAGGACGAATGACGCGCTTCGGCACAGGCCATGCCGAAACGCGTCACGCAAGCAAAGGAAGGAAGCCAACATCACATGAGCATCATCGCAGCACGCATCGACAACCGCCTGCTACACGGCATAGTGGCAACCCAGTGGGTACCCGAGTTCCGTCCGCAGCGTCTCATGGTCATCGATGACATCGTCGCCAACGACCCGACCAAGAAGGCCGCCATGCGGATGGCAAAGCCCTCGGGAGTCGCCCTCTCCATTATCAACAAGGAGACGGCTCTCACGAACTATCGGGCGGGCAAGTACGACGACCACACGGTCTTCATCGTGGCGCGAGACCCCCAGACCATCCTCGACGTCATACAGACGGGCCAGGTTGTTCCCACACTCGTGGTCGGAGGCACAGTCTTTCCCGAAGAGGGGTCAGACGCCGTCCAGGTGAGCAGTCGCGCCTACGTCACCAAAGACGAGCTGCCCGCATATCGAGCGATTGCTGGCACCGGCTGCGACATCACCGTTCGCTATGTGCCGGCCGACAAGCCCGTAGAGCTCTCCAGCATCATCACGCTTTAGCAAGGGAGTGAACTTATGACACCATCCATCATCCAGATAGCCGTCGTTACACTCATCGCCTTCATCTACGGAGCCGAGAAGAACGCGGGACAAATTCTCACGAACATGTCCGTCACGCCAGCATGGTTCGTCGGACTTGCGCTCGGCGACCCCGTAACCGGCCTCGCCGTCGGCGCCATCGTCCAACTCATGAGCCTGGGCGTGGCGGCCATGGGAGGAGCCTCCGTCCCCGACTATCCCACTGCCGCCATCATTGGCGCCGTCGTTGCCATCACCTCGGGTCAGGAGGCGAGCGTCGGCGTTGCCGCCGGAATCGCAGTCGGCATGCTCGGCCTTCAGCTCGACGTCATCGCCAAGACGGCAAACGGCTTCCTCGGGCGTACCTCGCAGCGCTTTGCCGAAGAGGGCAAGTACTCGCAGATGAAGAGCGTACTTTTCCTCGGTCCGGTCTTCTATGGCCTTACGGCGGCCATCCCCACGTTTGCCGTACTGCTCTTTGGCGCCGATGCCGTCAACGCTTTCCTCTCCGTCATGCCCTCCTGGTTCACGACCGGCCTCTCCATCGCCGCCGGTATCCTCCCCGTCGTCGGCCTTGCGATGCTTCTGTCCTTCATGCCAATGAAGAAATTCATCGCCTACGCCATCGTTGGCTTCGTTCTGGCCGCCTACCTGCAGATAAGCATTCTCCCCATTGCCCTGCTCGGTGCCGCCGCGGCCATCGAGTACTACAAGTCGCACAGCAATCCGTCCGTAAACGCCCTCGACGCTGGAGGTCTGGAAGATGAGTAACGAAGTTAACGCCACCAAGGCAAACGAAGCGCCAACCCGCCTGGCAGACGGAACGTACCAGCCAGTCCTCACCGTTTCCGATCTCGACCGTTGCGGCCGCCGCTGGATGCTCGGCGCGTCCATCTATAACTATGAGTCCCAGTGTGCCCCGGCGGTCATGTTCGCAACCGAACCCGCCCTGCGCAAGATCTATGCAGGAGACGAGGAGGGCTACCGCAGGTCACTTCTGAGCACCTATCGCTATTACAATGCGACTCCCCAGGTAAGCGGCCTGCTCCTCGGCGCCGGCCTAGCCTTGGAGGACAAGGGGCACAATGACGCCATCGACGCGGTCCAAGACCTTAAGATTGGCCTCATGGGCTCCCTCTCAGGAGTCGGCGATACGATCTTCGCCATCCTCATTCCCACCATCTTCGGCTCCATCGCCGCCTACATGGGACAGGCGGGAAACCCCGTCGGCGTGCTTCTCTGGCTCGCCGTCGCCATCGCCATCTTCGTATGGAAGCTCTTTGACTGGCGCATAGGCTATAAGTTCGGCGACAAGCTCTTCACGACCCTTGCCGAGAAGATGTCCGTTTTCACCGAGTCGACGTCGGCACTTGGCATGATGGTCGTCGGTGCGCTCATCCCCACCGTCATCAAGGTCTCGTGTGGTCTCACGTTCACCATGGGTGACGTCACGCTCGACGTCCAGACGGGCATCCTCGACCAAATCATGGTCGGCATGCTGCCCGTAATAGCCACAGCCATCGTCTACGCCCTCGTCAAGCGCAAGGTCAGCATCAACAAGATTGTCCTCGGCATCCTCATCATCTCGTGGGTGTGCGCGGCTTTCGGCATTCTTGCTGCCTAGCCTAGGGCTAGACCAACCCACAAAGGACGCATTATGAGGCACATCATCATTGCATCGCACTACGGCCTGGCAGCCGGACTCGGAGACACGCTCAAGGCCATCATAGGACCGGGGCACGACATCAGGGTTGTCTGCGCGTTTACAGACGAAACCCCGCTCGAGGAGAAGCTCGCCAGCGCATTCGAGGGCATCGCCGAAGATGACGAGACCCTCGTTCTCACCGACATCCTTCAGGGCAGCGTAAACCAGCTCGTAGCCTGCTCGGCTCCGCGAGGCGCGTTCATAGTGACCGGCGTAAACCTTCCCGTGGCCCTCGAGCTCTCGCTCCACGCCGGACAGCTTACTCCCGATGTGGTGAGGCATGTCGTCACCCAAGCCAAAGAGCAGCTCGTCTACCTCGGAGATCTTACTCCGGACGTTGACGAAGAAGACGAATAGGAAAGACGCGACAGTAAGGAGGACGAGACATGCGCAAAGTCCCGACCAATAACCAGCACCTGTTCTACCAACCGAAGGACGTGTGGGTGGGAGACGTCATGCCCTTCGGCAAGGACGGCACGTTCTATCTATACCACCAGCGTGACACGCGCGACCCCGCTCCGCTTGCCGAAGGACAGCCCTTTGGGTGGTCGCTCGCGACCACCCAGGACTTCGTGACGTACCAGGAACACGGAACGGCGATCCCCCACGGCGGAGAAGACGACCAAGACCAGTTCATCTACGCCGGAACCGTTTACGAGGCAAAAGGGGAGGTACGCGCTTTCTATACCGGGTTTAACCGCAACTACCTGCGAGAAGGCAAAACGTCCCAGGTGCTCATGCAGGCGAAGGCCTGCTCGGATGATTATGCGACGTGGAAAAAGACGGGCGTTGCAGTAGAGCTCACGCCTCAGCCAGGATACGATGGGCGCAACTGGCGCGACCCTTTCGTAATATGGGATGACGACCGGAAGGAATACCTCCTCGTACTGGGCACGCGTAAGGGAGACGACCCCTCCAAAACCCTCCAAACTGGCAGGCTCGTTCACTTTACGTCGAAGGACCTCGAGCACTGGCAGTTCAAGGGCGACTTCTGGGCCCCCGGCCTCTACACCATGTTCGAAATGCCAGACATTTTTAAAATTGGCGATTGGTGGTACCTGGTCTACTCTGAGTACAGCGACGAGAACAAGATCGTCTACCGCATGAGCCGCGATCTCTACGGTCCGTGGGAGAAGCCGAGAGATGACGCCTTCGACGGGAGGGCGTATTACGCCGGACGGACCGCCTTCGACGGATCGCGCAGGATTCTGTCCGGCTGGGTCCCCACGCGCGAGAACGACGATGACCGGGCCAACTGGCTTTGGGGTGGCTCGTTTATGCCCCATGAGGTGTACCAGCGCCCCAATGGCACCCTCGGCGTTCGCCCTCCCCAAAGCATAAAGGATGCGTTCGAGTGCCCTGATGCCGTCCCGGATATCGAGCTTCGCGGAGACCACGAACGAACGGAGTGCGTAATCACCGAAAACGCAGGCGAGATCTTCTGCTTCGAGGCAGACGTGACGTTCAGGGACGCTTGCGACTTCTCAATTCGAGCCTACAAGAATCTCGAGACCGACGAGTCGTACGAATACCGCTTCGACCTCGACGCGAATCGGCTCTCGTTCGACAAGAGCCCCTGTTACAAGTGGTTCCGCGTAATGGATAAGGGGCTTTGGAGGCCAGTCTGGCTCGAGTCCGGGCGTTCTTACCACCTGCAGCTCATCGTTGACGACAACATCCTCGTCCTCTACCTCGACGGTACCGCACTCACGACACGCGTCTGCGAGAAGTTCGGCCACTCGCTTGCTGTTACGGTAACGAATGGCGAACTCAAACTGTCCAACATAGCCTTGGCGAAGGGGCTGCGCGAACAGGAAAAGTAAGCCAGTGAACCTCGTCGCCACAGCGACTCCCCCAGCAAAACACGCGAACAACGGGTCCGGCCGCATTCCGGCGACCGGACTCGTCCTGTGCCCTGATGGCACATGGCCCCGGGCTGCCGACAGCGAGGCGGCCTTAGGGGCCTCGCCTACAGATTCCTGAGTGCGTCGACGAGGGAGACCTTGCCCGCGGTGACCTCGTCGGCCTGCTTGATGACCTTTGCGGGCACGACGGCCACCACAGCGCCGGCGGCAGAGTCGATTCGAGCGATGTGGTCAGAGACGGAGCGAACGGCGAGCCGCTTGCCGACAGGGAGGCAGTCAAAGGTGGCAAAGCGCACTCCTACGGTTGGGATACGCCCGTGAGGCGCTCGGCGGACAGCGCTGTTGCCGCTCGCTGTGTCGAGCGCAGGTGTCGAGAAGTCGCCATATGCCACTACAGATGTATCATGGAGTGCCGAAGTTCACGTGCCCGTGACAAAACGCGGGCGCCAACCCGTCCCGAGCACCACCCCGCCCGTAAGGTGTGGGACGAAAGGAGGACCAGCCGCATGAACATCCCCGAGACACAGAAAGACCTGCTTGCCTACCTCGATCGCATCACGCGCGAGCTTGGCAGCACGCGGGGCGGGCGCATCCAGAACCGTCTCGACCACTTCACCACGGCATCTATAACCGACTCGCTCGCCATCTCGCGCAGCCTGGCAAGTCAGTATCTCAACGAGCTCGTGCGCGCTGGCCTCGTGGTGAAAGCAGGGGCACGACCGGTGTGCTACTTCCACCGCCGCTCCCTCGAACGCTTCTTCCAGTCTCGCATTGAGCGTAGCACCTACCCTTCGGTCGAGCAGCTCTTCGCCACGCTCGGAAACGGCGAGCGACTCGACTTCGACCGCGCAATCGGTCACGAGCTGAGCCTTGCGCCCTGCATCAGCCAGCTCTGCGCCGCGCTCAAGTACCCGCCAGCTGGCCTGCCCATCCTGCTCTGTGGCGCCTCGGGAACCGGCAAGGGTCTACTCGCCGAACTTGCCCTCGAATACGGCAAGAACGTCGGCGTCCTGCAGCAGGAAGCCAAGCTTGTGAGCATCGACTGCTCGCATTACGCAGACGATGCCCGCGCGCTCACTCACGACCTGTGCGCAGATGGCGGGCCTGCAGATCGGGCGAGCGGCGGCATCGTTTATCTCAAGGACGTCGACGCCCTCTCACCCGCTGCCCAGGACGCGCTCTTGGAGTGGGCCTCCGCACAGGCGGGCGCCATTGTGCCAGCCCCTGCTGTGCGCCTTATCTTTGCCACCTCAAACGAGGCAGACAGTACCGAGTGCCGCAGCCTCACGCGTCGCATCCCCATGTCCGCCCAGGTGCCGTCTCTGCGCGAGCGCACCCAGGAGGAGCGTGAGGAACTGACTCTCCACTTCCTCAAGGAGGAGGGCCGACGCATAGGACGCGACATCCTCATAAGTCGCGGAGCCTTCCGAGCCCTCGCCGGCACCAACTTCGAGGAGAACGTACGCGGCCTGCGCGACTGCATCACCAACTGTTGCGCCGAGGCCTATCTAGACACGAAGGGTGAAAGCCTGGAGATTCGCACCTACCAGCTTCCCTCCGCAATCCTTGCCGGCTCCGCACTCGAGCGCAGCGAGAACGACATGCAGCTCATCGACACCACCCGGAGCATCCAAAGCCAGGCGGACGACCGCGCACGGCATGTACTCGACGCCATGCTGGAGCCATACGAGAGCTATCGCGAAGGCACGCTTGATGGGGGCGCGTGCAGCGCTCAGCTGGTGGAGCGAGCCCGCGACCTCGAGGACTACCTGGCGTTCGGGCAAAACCCGGGCCGCTCGAAGTCCGACGCATACGAGCAGATCGCCGACAGCGTCGTCACTTCCGTGAACGAACTCTACTCGATCGATTTGTCCCGAAAGAGCTCGCATCTAATCGCCCAGGGCATCTGCCTCCAGCTGTGGCCGCCCGCAAGCCTCTCGCGTTGGAAGAGCTCCCATGCAAGCGAGCTTTCCGGCATGCGCGGCGTCGTGGCCCAGCGCAACCGCTTTGCCGTTACTGTCTGCGCCTGCATCGCTGATGAACTCAAGGCCACGCTCGGCATCGCACTCGACGATCTCACGTGTCTGCTCGTCCTTGCGCATGCGGCACTCGCACTCGACCCGTCTAAGCGTCGTCGGAGCGTCGGTATCGTCCTCAGTCATGGCTACTCGACCGCCACGAGCATCGCCGACGCCGCCAATCGGATTCTTGACACGAGGGTCTTCGAGGCCATCGACATGCCCTACGACCAGAAGGTTACGGACGTCGCTGTTCCTCTTCAGCAAATCATCGACCGCTTCTCCTACGCAGACGAGGTCGTCATCCTCGTGGACATGGGATCGCTCCAGGATATTTATAAGAGTCTGGAATCCACCTCCGGCATGACGCTCGGCATCATAAACAACGCCTCTACCGGCCTTGCGGTGGAGGTTGGCGCCGGACTTATCGCGGGTCGCTCCGTGCGAGAGGTTCTCGACGATGCTGCGGCAGCTTGCACCTGTAATTATCACATCGTGGCGCGCAACGCCCGACCGGACGCGATTGTCTTCTGCTCCGAAGGCGG
Organism: Collinsella sp. CLA-ER-H9; assembly: GCF_040092295.1. NCBI lineage: Bacteria > Bacillati > Actinomycetota > Coriobacteriia > Coriobacteriales > Coriobacteriaceae > Collinsella > Collinsella sp. CLA-ER-H9. Next base: position 164,786 of record NZ_JBBNLV010000001.1, on the reverse strand, counting down.
ACTTGACGCAGCTGCGCGGATCCGCGATCTCGTGGCGCAGAGCCTGCCTGGCGAGTCCCCCGCGCGGCTTGTCGCCGTTGACTGGCGGCAGCTCGCCAATAACGGATCTGAGGATGCCGCCTTCTCCCAGTACAACGTGCGCTCGGTCATCGGCACGGACAATCCGCACGCCGACGGAGTCCCGTTCATTTCGCTCGAGGAACTCATCGCCGGCGAAGGAACGGCCCAGATAGACCGCGCCTTCGCACGCTTGCTCGACGCGGACAGCTTGCGCACGTTCCACCAGAATCTCGTCAAGAACATGACCCTCAGGAACGTGGTCGAGTCCATCACAATCCTTAACCCCAACAAGCTCTTCGGCGAAATCGAGAGTGCCGCAGAGCGGCTCCAGCAGCTCACCGGAGACGTGATTGGCGCTCGTGTGAGCATGGGGCTCTACGTGCACCTGTGTTGTCTCGTGGAGCGCCTCGTGACCAGAAGCCCCATCGAGAACTACGCAGACGAGCAGCGCTTCGCCAATGAACACAACGATTTCGTCGAGGCATTCCGCACGAGCTTCTCTGACATTTCCGCCCATTACCACGTGGAGGTCCCCGTCACGGAGATCGCCTACGCATACGACTACATCAATTCCCGGCATGCCCCGCGCAGGCAGGCCACGCCGAACGATGGGCCCGCGGCTCAGCAGGACGAGTGACGCGCCTCGCAAGCAAAGGAAGGAAGCCAACATCACACGAGCATCATCGATCGCTGCGTGCAAGGCGGCGGGCCTCACCGTGTTCGCCAAGCGCGAGGAGCGTTTTGGTTTTTCGCAAGCAAATGCGGACGAAATCAGCGACCAGATTCCCGATACGCTCAAACATGCAGGGCCCTTATGTGTTTAACCTCATTTTTCCGTGTGCGGTAGAATGGAGTCGTTGAGATCGCGAACGCCTTAAAGGGAGAGTTTTTGTGGATGCGCATCTGGATGGGGGCTCTTCCGCCCCGCTGTATCAACAGGTGCTCGATTTGCTTAAGAGCGATATCGAACAGGGGACATATCCCGTTGACTCGCAGATTCCAACGGAACTTGAGCTTTCTAAGATGTACGGCGTGGGAAGGGTCACGGTTCGCCGCGCAATAGAGGAGCTTGTGGGCGAGGGGTATCTCACCAAGCGGCAGGGGCGTGGTACGTTTGTGACTGCGACAAAGATAATTCGCAAGGTGCATCAGAAGGACGATGTTCAGAGTTTTACCCAAGCATGCGCTGAAAACGGCATGAAGGCGGGCGCTCGCGTCGTTGCCCGCAAGACCGTTGCCGCCGATCGCGACCTCGCTTCTTTCTTTGGCTTGGATGAAGGCTCTGACCTCATCTTGGTCTCACGCGTGCGTACCGCAGACGGCGTGCCGGTCCTGTTCGAGAACAACTACTATCCTGTCGATGGATTCGAATTTCTCAAAGATATCGGTCTCTCCAATTGTTCGATATTCGAGGCCGTGGGGGAGCGTACGGGTAGGTATCCCTGCTCGTCCGATCCCTGCAGGCTGGAGATCGCCCGTGCGGGAATTGATGCCGCCCGCGAGCTCAAGGTCCCAGTAGGGGAGCCGCTGTTCTTCATGAACGCGGGCTTTCTCGATTCCAACGGAGAGCGCTTCTGCTATGGCAGACAGTACTACGTGGGTTCGCGCTACAGCTTCGATATCTAGCGGCTCTGTCTCACACAGCGCTGTTCTCGTATTGCCGCGGCAGGTCCGTTTAGCGCGTAAAAGTTACCACTTATAGAACAACCTAATATGTTTCTTGACCGACGCCTTCATGCAGGTTATACATAGAACAACCTAAGATGTTTGCCTATACGTGAAGGATTTTTGGCAAGCATCGTTGCTCTGGCAGGAGGTTAAGAATGCCGGATGCCAAACAGGAGAAGCCCAAGCGCAGATTCCATCTCCACCTTCCCCATGTGTACACCATCGCGTTCATGCTGATCGTGTTCTTCGCGGTGCTCACATGGATCGTCCCATCGGGTCAGTTCGACCGCCAGACCATTCAGACGGCCGCGGGCGAGCGAGAAGTCGCCGTAGCCGGAACGTACCAAGAGGTCGACAAGGTCTACACCGATTCGGAGACGGGGGAGACCGTCGATCTGCGACAGGGCATCGATGCCGTCCTGCAGGCTCCCGCCAAGGGCATTCAGGCTGCGGCCGATGTCGTCGCGTTCGTCCTGCTGATCGGCGGATCGTTCGCCATCGTCACCAAGACCAACGCCCTAAACGCCGGCATGAGCCGCGTGATCAAGAAGCTGAAGAACAAGGACATCTTGATCATCCCCATCTCCATGATCCTGCTCTCGATCTGCGGCACCACGTTCGGCATGTCCGAGGAGGCGCTGCCGTTCTACGCGATCTTCATCCCCATCATGCTGAGCATCGGGTATGACTCCATGACCGCGTTCATCATCTGCTTCCTCGGCCCCAACCTTGGTTACTGCGCATCCACTATTGATCCTTTCAACGTGCTGATCGCCCAGGGCGTTATCGGCATCGAGGGAAATCCCCAGCTTTGGCTCCGCGCCATCCTGTGGGTCATCTTCACCGCCGCGGGCATTTTCTGGGCCATGCGCTACGCGCGCCGCGTCAAGCTCGATCCCAAGTCCTCCATCACCTATGAGGACGATAAGCAGAAGCGCATCGAGTTCTCTGTCACCGATGCCTCTATCGAAGAGGAGTTCACGCTTCGCCACAAGCTCGTCCTCATTGATTTCGCGGTCGGCATGGGCGTTATCGTGTGGGGCCTCGTTACCCAGGGCTGGTATATGGACGAGATCTCCATGGTGTTCCTGGCCATGGGCCTTCTTGCCGGCATACTCGGCGGCCTGGACGAGAAGACCATTGCGGAGGAGTTCGTCCGCGGAATCGCCGACTTCGCCTACGCAGCCTGCATCATCGGCATCGCCCGCGGCATCCTGGTCGTCGCAGAGGGCGGAATGATCATCGACTCTATTCTTAACTGGCTCGTCGGACTCCTTGCGGGCGCTCCGTCCTTCATCTATACCACCTTCATGTACATCGTCCTCGGCCTGCTTTCGCTGCTGGTTCCTTCCAGCTCCGGCCTCGCTGCACTCACCATGCCCGTCATGGGCCCGCTGACCGAGCTTATGGGCCTCAATCCCGGGGCTGCCGTCACCGCTCTGCAGTTCGCGAACCAGACCGTCAACACCATCAGCCCCGTTGCGGGCATGACCGTCGCGGGTCTTGCCGTGGCGAAGATCTCCTTCGGGCAATGGTGGAAGACCATCTGGAAGTTCTTTATCTTCATGGTTCTGTTCGGATTGGTCGCGACTGTGATCTCCGGCCTACTGCCGATGTAGGAGGTGCCCAGCATGGATTTAAGCGCTTCCACACCCCGTCTGCGTCGCGAGCAGGTCGCCGGCATGAACATTCACTACATCATGTGGTCGCTCGATTACTTCCTTGATGCTCAGCAGCGCCTTGGCTTCAAAACCATCGAGCTTTGGGCGGCCGAGCCGCACGTGACGCTGGACCACACGGGGTATTTCGAGGCCGACGAGCTTCGCCGCAAGATCGAGTCCCGCGGACTCTCCGTGAGCTCCCTGTGTCCGGAGAACGTGGTGTATCCGTGGCAGTACGCTGCCAGAAAGCCCCTCCACGCGCAGCGGAGCCTCGCTTACTTTAAGCACGGCATCGAGCTCGCCGAGGTGCTCGGCGCCCCGTATATGTCCATCAACTCCGGTTGGGGCGATTGGGACGAGGACCGCGAGGAGGCTTGGAAGCGCTCTGCCGAGCACTTGGCGATTCTTGCGGACTATGCCGGCGAGCACGGCGTGACCCTCTGCATGGAGAGCCTGAGGCCGGAAGAGAGCAACTTGGTGGTTACACTCGCGGACGCCAGGCGCATGCTTGACCAAGTAGCCAGCCCGCACCTTACTCCAATGGTGGACACTACCGCTATGGGAGTCGCCGGCGAGAGCCTTGAAGAGTGGTTTGCCGAGTTTGGCGATGGTGCCATAAGGAACATGCGCTTCATTGATGGCGACCCATATGGCCATCTGGTTTGGGGCGATGGAAAGCACAGTATGGACGATTTCGTACGCGTCCTCAACGCGCATGGGTTCGAGGGCTATCTTGGTCAGGAGATCACCGATGGAAGGTATTTCGATGATCCCGCAGCAGCGGACCGGCACAACATGGACGCCTTCGAGAGGTATTTTGTCGACTAGCGCGTAGCTCCCATTCGCGTGGGGAAGTCAACACGCTTGACGAGAAGACTCGCAGTAAACGTTGGCGGATTCGTCCGCCGTATCGAAAGGAAGAATAACAATGAACGCACATGATCTTATCGCCGACGCAATCGCTGAAAAGGGCGGTTTCGATAGCGTCTTCTGGGTTGCCTGCGGCGGCTCCCTCATCGACCTGCTGCCCGCCCACGAGCTGCTCAAGCGCGAGGCGACTGCGTTTGCCAGCGAGGCGTATACCGCCCGCGAGTTCGATATCATGCGTCCCAAGCGCCTGGGCGAAAAGTCCCTTGTCATCGCTTGCAGCCACTCCGGCAACACCCCCGAGGTAATCGATGCGTGCTCGATCGCCAAGGCGGCGGGCGCGACCGTTATCGTGCAGACGGACAACGCGGGTTCCGGCATCGATAACGGTGAGTGGACGTGCTGGGTATATCCGTGGGGCGAGGGAGTTCCGCAGGCGGAGGTGCCCGCCGGCATCTCTTTGGCTCTCGCTTCCGAGCTCCTGGATCAGCAGGAAGGTTATGCCGACCTTGCCGACATGTACGAAGGCATCGCCAAGATGGACCAGATCCTGCCTGCAGCTCGCGAGAAGGTCAACGCCGAACTCTGCGACCGTTTTGCCGCCCTGTGCCAGGACCACAAGTTCCTGTATATCTTGGGGTCCGGTCCCGTGTTTAGCCAGGCCTATGGCTTCGCTATCTGCTCGCTTATGGAGATGCAGTGGCAGAGCTGCGCCTATATCCACTCCGGCGAGTACTTCCACGGCCCCTTCGAGGTGACCGAGCCCGGAGTCTTCTACTTCCTGCAGATGTCTTCTAGTGAGTGCCGAGCCATGGATGAGCGCGCCCTCGCATTCCTCGAGACCCATACCGACACTCTTATGGTGCTCGACGCCATGGAGTACGGCATGGACCAAGTACCGGCGAGCGTTCGCGCGTTCCTTGATCCAATCCTGTTCTACGCGATGAACTGTGAGCTGCGCTCCGCTCGCGGCAAGGTGTTCGACCATCACCCGGACGTGCGTCGTTACATGGGCATCGAGAAGTACTAGCGATTTTAAAACGGGGCGCGAGGCGCGTTGAGACGTGCGAATCCCTCGCGCCCCGTCTGCTCGCCGTAACCACGGCGGTTTACCTGAATGGAGATAACCATGGCAGCCTATCCTATAAGCGTGCTTGGCTTTGGAGACAACGTTGTCGATAAGTACGAGCACATCAAGACCATGTATCCCGGCGGCAATGCAGTTAACTTCGCCGTCTTCGCCAAGAAGCTCGGCGTCGATCGCAGCGCCTACATGGGAATCTTCGGATCAGATGAGGAGGCCGAGCACGTTATAGCATCGCTCGAGGACGAGGGCGTCGAGCTTCTTCGCTGCCAGCAGGTCCTGGGCGTCAACGGCGCCGCTCGCGTGACCGTTGACGAGACCGGGGACCGTATCTTCCTGGGCTCCAATGAAGGCGGCATACGTGGCGACATGCGCTACGTGATAGACCGCTTCGCCGCCGAGTACGTCAGCGGCTTCGATTTGGTGCACAGCGGCAACTACTGCTTCACCGAGCGCGAGCTCCCCAAGATCAAGGCTGCCGGCGTGCCTATCAGCTTCGACTTCTCCGATGACTCCACCGACGAGTACTTCGGGCAGATTGCGCCATTTGTGACGTACGCCTTTATGTCCATGGGCGACGCTTCCCTGGAGGATATCAAGGCGAAGCTCGAGTGGGTGAAGGCCCTTGGCCCTCAAATCGTATGCGCATCGCGCGGGAGCAAGGGCTCCGTCGCCTATGACGGCGAAAACTTCTACGAGCAGGGCATCAAGCCCGTGGCGCCCGAGGAGCTCAAAGACGCTATGGCGGCCGGCGATTCACTGCTGACGGCGTTTTTGGTCACCTATCTTTCCAAGAAGAAGGCCGGCGAGTGCGGCAAGGCCGCGATTCGCGAGAGCTTGGACTTCGCTGCCGGTTTTGCGGCGGAGACCTGCAAGATCGAGGGCAGTTGGGGCCACCCGCTGGTCTACGAGAACTAGTTTTTTGTCGTGGCGGGGTGTCTTGGGGCGCCCCGCATTGCGTTAGGAGTCAAGATGTCCGTTCGTGCCTGCGCGGCAGGATTTTGCTGCGCCGATGTCTACCAGAATCTGGATCCCCTGGGTTGCATCCAAGGGGGCCTCTCAGGAGCGCTTCGAGGGGTGCTTCTTGAGTATATGAAGGCAAAAGGGATATGCAATCTTCATATACGGCCTTCTTTTAGAGGGCGTTGTCCTTACTCTTTCATCTCCTTGCCTATGGACATTTTGTCCATAGGCAAGAGTCCATGGTCGAGATCATGGTGAAGTTCTGCGGCCAGTAATTACTGCATTACATATTCTGTTGTCACCTGGGAGGCTCGCTTTTGCGGGCCTCTTTGCGTTGCTAAGGGGCCATGGTCTGTCGATAAATAAAGCGCCCGCTTGCGGGGGAGCAAGCGGGCGCCGTTGAGCGAATATGTTTGCGGCCCTAGCCGCTGCGGGTGATGGGTCCTCGACTAGTTAGTCGTGCCGGAATCGTCGCCCGAATCGGAGCCAGAAAGCGAAACCGTCAACGTGATCGTGCTGTCGGTGGACTGCTTGCCAGTGGGGGAGACGCCCGTCACGGTGGCGTTTTCGTTGCCACTCACGGGATTGCCGTTCTGATCGCAGAATGCGATGTTGTAGAACCCGGCGTTGTTGAGCGCGGTGACGGCGGCGGAGATGCTCTTGCCGTACAGGTTGCCCGGAACGCTGGCCTTGCCAGACTTCTTGGCGATGACGACGGTGATCGTGGCGCCGGGCTTCTGCTTGCCGCTGGGGTTCCAGCTAATGACGGTGCCCTCGGTGACGGAATCGTTCTCCTGGTAGCTCACGTTGACGCCAAAACCGGCCATGTCGAGAGCGTTGCGTGCCTGGGCCTCGGTCATGTCGGTCAGATCGGGGACGGAGGTGGTGTCAGGACCGCTGGAGACCTTATACGAGATGGTCGTGCCCTTCTCGACTTCCTTGCCGGCATCAGTGCCCTGCTCAAAGACCTGGCCTTCGTCGGCCTCGTTGGCCTCCTCGGTTGCGTTGCCCTTCAGGCCCACGCTTGCCAGCGCGGCCTCGGCCTGGTCCTTGGTTAGGCCGACGAGCTGCGGAACCTCAACTTTCTCGGAGGGCTTGGGGCCCTTGGAGATCACCAGGTTAACCTTGGAGCCCTTGGGCTTCTTAGTGTTGCCGTTGGGGGTCTGCTCGGCAACCTTGCCCTCGTCGACATCGTCGTTATAGCTCTGGTCGACAGTTCCGACCTCAAGGCCGGCCTCCTTGATCAGCTCGATAGCGGTCTGCTGGTCCTTGTTAAGCACATCGGGCACCGTAACCTGCTCGCCCCCAAAGAGCCCGGTGGCGAAGGCCACCACAACGCCAACCACGGCGATTGCGGCGACTACGGCGGCGATAATCTTGTTCTTGTTGGACTTGGGCTGATCGACCTCGTAGGAACCGGTGGAACCCGAGACGGCGCTGCGGGGGTTGGTCTGTCCGCTTACGCCCGATACGGGGCGAACCATAGCGCGCGTGGAGTCAGACAGCTCACGGGTCTTGGTGGCGCCCAGGTCGCCCGCGGCACCGATGATGCGCGTGGGCTCCGAGATGTTGACGGCACGGCCCGACAGGTAGCTGTTGAGCACCTGACGCAGCTCGTCGGCGGTCTGGAAGCGGTTTGCCGGGTCCTTCTCCATGCACTTGAGGATGATGCGCTCAAGGTCGGCGTCGACACCGGAGTTGATCTGGCTCGGCGGAATAGGCAGCTCGTTGACCTGCTTGAGTGCGACCGAGATGGCGTCATCACCGTCAAAGGGCACGCGGCCGGTGGCGCACTCGTACATCACGACGCCCAGCGAGTAGATATCCGAGGTGGGGCCGAGGTCCTGACCACGGGTCTGCTCGGGACTGACGTAGTGGGCGGTTCCCAGCACGTTGTTGTCTTGCGTGAGGTGGCTGTTCTTGGCGCGCGCGATGCCAAAGTCCATCACCTTGATGTTGCCGTCGGGCAGCACCATGATGTTCTGCGGCTTGATGTCGCGGTGGATGATCTCGTGCTTGTGGGCGACCGAAAGCGCGGAGCTGATCTGCGAGCCGATCTGGGCGACCTTCTTGGGGTCGAGGGCGCCGTGGCTCTTGATGCCGCTCTTAAGGTCGGTGCCGCGCAGGTACTCCATGACGATGTAATATGTGTCGCCGTCCTTGCCCCAATCGTAGACGCCCACGATATAGGGGGAGGAGAGACCGGCTGCTGCCTGGGCCTCCTGCTTAAAGCGTGCGGCGAAGGTTGCGTCGCCAGCATACTGCGGCAGCATGATCTTGACGGCAACCGTGCGGTCGAGGACCTGGTCCTGTGCACGGTAGACGGTCGCCATGCCGCCTGTCCCCACCTTATCCTTGAGGAGGTATCTTCCCCCGAGGACCCTCTGTTCCATTCCTGCTCCTAACATAACTATTCGCTCAACGATGTGTGTAGTACCTACGATGTGGCCGCTGGGGCCGTGTGGCGCGTTGCCGCTAACTCTTCGGCCGCGGCGCGCCTCGGGTGTCCGATTCAATCATGGGCATCACGCTCCCTGTGCGGCGAGCGCCGCGGTCAGGACGATGCCGGCAATCTTGGCCGCCTTGACGTCGTGTTTGTCGTAATCCTCCAAGGCCACCGAGATGGCGACCGTGGGTGAATCGTAAGGTGCAAAGCCAACGAACGTCGAGTTGACGTTGGTGCCGCCGGTCTCGGGCGAGCCGGTCTTGCCGGCGACCTTGACGCCGGGGACCTGGGCATCGGTGCCGGTACCGGACTGGACGACGGCGAGCATGGCCTGCTTGACCTGGTCGGCCGTGGCGGAGCTGACGGCCTGACCCAGCGAGCGGGACTGCGTGGTCTTGACCACAGTTCCGTCCGGGGCGAGTACCTGGGCTACAAAGTACGGGTCCATGACCACGCCACTGTTAGCGATGGCGGCGGCAATCACGGCGCTTTGCATGACGGTGGTCTGCGGGCCGGGCGTGTGGTCCATGCCGACAGGCTGGCCGGCGCCGGCCCAAGCGGTCTCCCACTCGGTCATGAGCGACGGGTCTGCCATGATGGAGGCCGCGGAGGTCAGGTCCTGGCCGAGCTTTTGGCCGTAGCCAAAGGCGTTGGCAAACTGCACGAGCGTGTTTGCGCCAACTTCGTTTGCCACCTGGCCAAAGACGACGTTGGAGGACACGGCAAAGGCCTGCTGCAGGCTGATGGTGCCGTAGCTCTCGTTGGCATAGTTGGTGACCGGTGCGTTGCCGATGTCCATGGAGCCGGGCGCCTGGTAGGTGCTGGTAAGGCTGGCGGTGCCGGTCTCGAGTGCCGCGGAAAGCGTAACGACCTTAAACGTGGAGCCCGGCGTGTACAGCGCGTCCATGGCGCGATTGTACATAGAGCCGTCCTCGCCGCCGCCAGCCTGCAGTAGGGCGTCGATGTTGGTGTTGTCGTAGGTGGGCGAGCTGGCACATGCGAGCACCGCGCCGGTACGCGGGTCGATGACCACTACAGCGCCCTTAAAGCCCTTGAGTGCCTGCTCGGCCGCCGTCTGGATGCGCGAGTCGATGGTGAGCTTGGCGGTGTTGCCCGGCTGGGTCTGGCCCGCGAGCGACGCGATGGCGTTGTTCCAGCTGGAGTAGTCCTTAGAACCGGTGAGCGTGTCGTTCATGACGCTCTCGATGGCGGTGGTGCCATACTGCTGGCTCACGTAGCCAACCACGTGCGCTGCCAGGTTACCGTTGGGGTAGGAGCGTACGTAGGTGCCGTCCTCCTGCTGCAGCGACTCGGCCAGCGTCACGCCGTCGGACGTGATGATGGAACCGCGCTGGATGTACTTGGAGCGGGCGATGGTGTGGTTGTTGGTCGGCATGTCCTGATAGTCCTTGGCCTTGATGACCTGGACATAGGTGAGGTTGCCGATAAGGATGGCGAATAGCGCCGTAAAGGCGAGCACCGCACGGGTTAGACGGTTGGCGAGCGCAACGCGGCCGAGCACACCGGATTCAGGCGTGTCGAGCAGGCGACGGCGCATGCGCGAGCCGACGGAATGGCTGCCGCTGCCGTAGGAAGACGAGGTGGCAAAGCGCGTGCCCGTCGGGGCGGCGGCAGATGCGACCTGATCATCGGTGATGGCGGCCATAGTGCCGGTGCCGGTAAGCTCGGCCTCGCGTCCGGTCGCTTCGTCACCGGCGCGCAGCAGGAGCGCGACGATGATAAAGCTTGCCAGCAGCGAGGAACCGCCCTGGCTCATAAAGGGTAGGGTGACGCCGGTCAGTGGGATCAGGCGGGTAACGCCGCCCACGATTAAAAAGGCCTGGAAGCTGATGGCGGCCGTAAGGCCCGTGGCGCTAAAGGCGGCGAGGTCGGATTTAGCGCGGGCAGCCGTGGTGAGGCCACGCACGGCAAAGAGCATAAACAGGATGAGCACGGCGCCGCCGCCCAAAAGGCCCATCTCCTCGCCGATGGCCGAGAAGATAAAGTCGGACTCGACGACAGGGATGTTGTTGGCCATGCCGTTGCCGATACCAACACCGACCAGACCGCCATCGGCAAGCGAGAAGAGCGACTGGACGATCTGGTAGCCCTGGCCCTGGGCGTCCTTAAACGGATCGACCCAAACCTGGAAACGCACCTGAACGTGAGACAGGAACTTGTAGGCGCCCACGGCTCCAACGGCTAAGAGCGCAAGGCCGATAACGACATACGAAAAGCGCCCCGTGGCAACGTAGAGCATCAGCAAGAAGATGGTGTAGAACAGCACGGCCGAACCCAGGTCGCGTTCGAAGACGACGACGAGCAGGCACACACCCCACACGGCAAACAGCGGCAGCAGCAGTCGCAGGCGAGGGATCTTAAAGCCCAGGATCTTGCGGTTGGAGATGGAGAGCAGCTCGCGGTTCTCGGCCAGGTACCCGGCCAGGAACAGCACGATAAAGACCTTGGCGAACTCGCCGGGCTGGATGGTAAAGCCCGCGATGCGAATCCACAGCTTGGAGCCCGAGATCGTGGTGCCGATAAAGATAGGCAGCATCAACAGAATGATGCCGATAATGCCAAAGGTGTACTTGTAGCGCATGACTACGTCGAGGTTCTTAACCAACGCGAGCGTTCCCACCATCAGGGCCACCGAGACAAACAGGATGATGAGCTGTGAGATGGCGAGAGCGGGGGCGAGACGCGTCACGAACGTGATGCCGATGCCCGAAAGCACAAAGACAATGGGCAGGATGGCGGGGTCGGCACCGGGCGCCAAGATGCGCACGGCAATGTGGGCCGCGGCAAAGGCGGCAAAGAGGCCGATCGGTACGGCGAGCGTCTCAAAGGAGATGGCAGCGCCCGCGGTGAGGACGTACATCGCATACAGCAGGATGACGGGGAACGCCGAGGCGATGAGCAAGAGCAGCTCGGTGTTGCGGCGACTCATAAGCGGCACTCCCTTTCTAGTTCTTTTCGGAGGCTTCGGCCTCGGCGGACTGTTCGGCGGTTTTCTCGGAATCTGATTCGGAGGTCGATCCCTGGTCGGTGTTGTCGCGAATCGTTTGCGCGTCGATCACCTGGCGGGTCTGCTCCTCGTCGATCTGGTGGCGGTACTTGGATATCGTGTCCTGCGCATCGTCGACACTTGTTTGCGGAATGCCCGCCTTGAGGCGGTTTTGCGTGTCTTCGGGCAGGTCGGACAGCTTGATACTGGTTTCGCTTTCGAGCCAGTGGAGCTTGAGTCCGAGCGGCTTGCCGGGCAGGCCGCGCCAGACGGCGACATTGCCCTGGTAGGTACCCAGGTAGTACGAGCCGGTGACACCCGTGTAGGCCCAGATGGCAGCCGCCAGCACCAAGACGAGACCTAAGACGACGCCGATGGTGACGTTGCGGCGACGCACGCGTTGCGCCTCGCGCATAACGCCATCGTCAACCAGGTCAACGACTACTACGGTCACGTTGTCGTGGCCGCCGGCGGCAAGCGCCGCGTCCACTAGGTTGTCGACGCAGATTTGCGCGGTTGAGGACTGCGTGGCGATGTTCTCGATATCGCTATCGGGAATCATGCTCGAAAGGCCGTCGGAGCACAGGATCAGGCGGTCGCCTTCCTCGATATGCAGAGTGAAGTGGTCGGCATACATGGCGGGGTCCGAGCCCAGCGCACGGGTGATGACCGAACGGTTGGGGTGGACGCGAGCCTCATCTGCCGTAATCTCGCCGGCGTCCACGAGTTCTTCCACATAGGAGTGGTCGCGGGTCACGCGGATGAGCGTGCCCTCGTGGAGCAGGTAGGCGCGCGAGTCGCCCACGTGGGCGATGGCGAGCGTATCGTTTTCGATATAGGCGCAAGTGGCTGTGCAGCCCATGCCGGGCTTGCCTAGGCCATTCAAGGCGGCCTCGATTACGGCGGCGTTAGCGGCCTCGACGGCTGCCGCCAGGCGTGCGGCGTCGGCGGACTGCGGGGCCGTCTTGGCAATAGTCTCAACGGCGATGGAAGAGGCCACCTCGCCGGCAGCGTGACCACCCATGCCGTCGCATACGCAAAAGAGCGGCGACTGCACCAGGTAGGAATCCTCATTGTGCGGGCGTACGCAGCCAACGTCGGAGCGGGCGCCCCACATGAGTTGCGTGGTGGTGCCGGCATCATAGGTCGAGTCGGTCTCGATGCGCTCCTCGGTCAGGGGCTCAAAGCTCATGGTCGAGCCGGGGTCTTTGAGCTTGGCCTCAACGGCGGCAACGTCGATTTCGGCTGTGTCACCGGGAGAGACGGTGTCGGTCTCGGCGTTTGATTCGGAATCGCCGGTGTCCGGGGAGTCGGGCTCCTCGGACACGCGGGCGGTCGACTCGTCGTCTTGCGGGCTGACGTCTATAGGCTCGGGCGCCGGCGTAGACGCGGGCGCAACCTCGGATGCCGGGGCTATGGGAAACGCCGGCGCGGCGGGCTCGGGTGCCGCAAACACCGCAGCGCTCTCGTTGATTGCCGCGGCGACAGGCTCTGCAAAGTGAGCTGGCGCCGAGGTTGCTTCGGGCGCTGTGGGCTGTTCCGCGGCATGTGCGCCGATGGGCGCCGCTACGGCATCCTCTTCGTCCTCGTTATCGGCGAGATCCGAAATATCATGCGTTACATGCGAAAGAGGCAGGGAGAACACGGTGTCCTCGGGTTCCACGGGTGCGGAGCCCGCCGGAGCGGCGTGGGCCGGCGCAGCTGTGGCGGCAGCCGGTGCCTCGGTCATAGTCGCGGACTTGTTCTCCTCGTCGATCATCGACGGTTCACCTTCATGACCACGTCGCCAATCTGGACTTCGTCGCCCTCACGCAGCGTCGCGGGCTCCACGAGCTGGCGGCCGTTGACGAGTGTGCCGTTAAGCGAGTTGAGGTCCTCGATAATAAGTGCCGGACCCTGCAGCGAAAAACGCGCATGCGAGGCCGAGACAAACGGTTCGTTGATACAGATGTCCGACGACGGCGAACGGCCGACGATGACGGGGCCGAGCATATCCACGTGGATGCCGCGGATGCCGCGCGGGCCCTTGTCCACATCGATCGTCCAGATGGCCGAGTCGCGGCGCTGGCCGCGGACGAGCCCCACGCCGGTCTTCATGACGGCAAACAGGAAGATATAAAGCAGGACGACCAGGACGATGCGGCCTGCAAACAGGACGATATCGATGTTCATAAGCGACTATCCCCTAAATTCGAACGTGCTCAGGCCAAACGTCAGCAGGTCGCCGTTGCGCAGCGGGCAGCGCGTGATGCGACGGTTGTTGACGAACGTGCCGTTGGTGGAGTTGAGGTCCTCGATCGACCAGTCCGAGCCGGTAAAGGTGAGCTGGGCATGACGGCGCGACACGTTGGGGTCGCGCAGGGCGATGTCGGAAACCGAGCGCTCGCGACCGATGGTCACCTGTGCGGAGGTAATGGCGTGGCTCTCGCCGCTCACGACGTCGACGAGCTGGGCGAGCGGACGCTGCGGGGCGCGAGAGCTTGCCATGTTGGAGGCGATGCCAGCTGCGGCGCCAAGGCCAGCGGCGGCGCCGGTCGCGGCGGCTCCGCCCATGCCGGCAAGCGCGTCGCGCGAGATGGTTTGGGGCACGGGAATGGGTGCGGCGGCGGGATCGGGCATATTGGGCGCAAAGGGGTCGGCCGTGGCAAGCGGGTCGGGAGTGGCAGCACGAGGTGCCGGCTGCTGCTGCGGCATGGCAGCGGGGTGCTGCTGCGGGGCGGCAAACTGCTGCTGGCCGGCGCGCGGGGCGCTGGCGGCTCGGCTCGCGGCCGAGTTGTTCTGGCCCAGGCCGTTTTGGTAGGCGCGCTCCTCCTCGTACAGGCGACCGAGCGTAGGGGCATCGACGTTCTCGGCAAAGACCGAGAACTTGCCGCCGCGCAGCTGCGGGTCGATCATAAAGCGAACGAGGGGCTCGCCGACAAAGACGTAGCGGCGCTTTTCGGCCTGCGCTTTCACAAACTCGCGGACCTCGCGCGAAAGCTCGGGATAGAACGGGGCGAGCATGGGATCGTCGTCGGCGGCAATCAGGATGGTATAGAGTGCCGGCGCGGTGTTGACGCCGTTGATCACCAGAGTCTGATCCTCCATGTCGCGAGCGGCCTGCTTGGCAAGCTTCTTAAAGGAGAACGGGGCACGGGTGGCACCGAAGATGCCGGCCACGTGGTCCTCGAAGATGTTCAGGAAGTTCACGAAAGATCACTCTCCGTATAGGTTCTTTGGTATCCGAGCAAATAAAGGCATATCCCGACGATTATAGAGGATAGGATTCCCGTAACCGCCGCCTTGGCGACGACCGGGCCCGCAAGGCTGGCAATTTCCATATGGTGTGCAAGACAAAACGATACGGCCGAGCCGATGCCGGCGACGGCAATTGCGACGATGGCGGCAAGGTTCGATCCCTGCTCGGCGCGCTTGGCATGAGCATTGAGCAGCAGCGATGTTGCCGCGGCTGTTGCTGCAACCAGCATGATTGCAGCGAGAAGGAGCGCGTCTCCCAGCGCTGCGGCGACATTGCTAAGCCCCAGTACGCCTCCCGCAGAGAGAGCCGCTGCAGCAAGGCGGGCAAAGAGTGCGCCCATGCCCGTAGCCGCCGCGGCACTTGCCGGAGCGAGCCAAAACGCCGCGATGCTCGCGGCGGCTCCGGCGGCAAGGAGGGCGTCGCCGGTGAGGCAACCCAGCGCAAGCGCGCAGGTGAGCGTCGTGCTCGCAGCTGCCTCGGTGCGTCCCCAAGCAATCCACCAACCGGACATGGCAGCGGCAAAAATGACCGCGACCGGCAGCATCGACAGGATGCCCTGCGCCTGCATGGTGGCGTTGGCCATGAGCACCAAAAAGCCCACGGCCGAGATGGCCGAGCCAATCTGCGGGGCCAAGCCTGCCGCCGCGCCAATGGCGACGGCCGCCACGACCAGCCCGGGAAGCGCCGCGACGCCGGCTGTCTGCATAAGCAAAAAGCTGAAGGCTCCGCATGAGAGCGCCGAGATGCCGCGCATGGTGTAATTGCGTGCGCGGCCCCAGCGCGTGCCCGCCCAGCCAAGTGCGGGGTCGACCTCGACGGTGTCATCCTCGTAGCTCGATGGCTCGATATCATCTGCCGCGCACTCGTCATTCGAAAGCTCGCCTACCATCTGCTCCAAGCTGCGACGGCCTTCGCGCACGCTCCCCAAGCCGGCAAGGAGTCGGTCGCAGAATGCCTCGATGCTATCAGGGCGGTCTTGCGGCATGGGGGAGAGAGCGCTCATGAGCGCCGCCTCGGCCCCCGGGGGAAAGTGAGGGATCAGTTCGCTGGGATAGGTGGCGCCGCCGATGATGCGGTCGAGCGAGTCGGCAGGCGTGGCCGCCATAAAGGGGGCACTGCCGCACAGGCCCTCGTAGATCACGCAGGCAAGGGCAAAGACATCGGCACGTTCGTCGACCGTGCCGGTCTCGATATCGAGCTGCTCGGGCGGCATGTAGCCGATGGTGCCGCCGCGCGATCCGCCAAAGCCGCCGGCGGACGACAGCCGCGCCATGCCAAAGTCGGTGATCTTTACATTGCCCGAATGGTCGATGAGCACGTTGGCGGGCTTAATATCCAGGTGGAGCACGCCGTTGCTATGGGCGAAGGTGAGCGCCTGGCCCAGCGCGTCGGCAATGGCAGCGGCCTCGTCAAAGGTGAGCGAATGGCCGTCCACGCGATGCAAAAACTCGGCTAGGGACATGCCGTCGACATATTCCATGACCAGGTAGGCATAGGCGGTGTCGTGCGTAAAGTCGATAACCTGCACGATATTGGGATGTTGAAGCATGGCGGCGGTATGCGCCTCGCGCAGCACATCCATAATGTCGCTGGCGGGCATGCCAGCGCCGTCTGTGAGGGGGATGCGCTTAATGGCCACGCGACGGCGCAGGTGTGTGTCGCGGCAAATCTCGATGGAGCCAAAACCGCCGGTCGCAAGCGTTTCGAGCGGCTGGTACCGCTTGAGCAGCTCGCGAGAGCTAGTGCCCTCCAAGGGAACGTCCGGCGAGAACCGGGCGGTATGTTGCGAGAAAAGCGGCATGGCCAACCCTCGTGCGTTTAAAGTTCGTTTGCGAGCGGCGGGCGCGGGGCCGAGCCGTTCGCGGTGGCATAGATGCTGCTAGTGTAGCACGCTCAGGTGCATGGGGAGGATGGCGGGATGCGAGGCTGCCTGTCTGGCTTGGCCTTCGTCTCGACCCATCCGGAAAGCGCGCCCCAGTTTGCGGCCAAATACTGGGACACGCTTTCCGAATGGGGTGTGCTGCGGAAACTGCGTCCCAGAATATTGACTCAGAACGGGATACAGTTTCCAGATCGACGCTCAAAAGGAAACCGCATCCCGCTTTGATGCGGGGACTGCGGACAAAAGCTGAACCGTGATCTGGCTCGGATTGGAGTTCGCCTGAATCGTTGATGCTGGCTGGTGTGGGCGTGGAGATAAACGAGCAGCCCGAGCGATATAATGACACGCTATGGAGGTCATATGCTCTTTTCCCGCTGTTCTGCCACATCTGCTTTCGCCATTGCGCTCGTCGTAATGGCGGTTACCCCTTATCACCGGTTTTCATCTTCAATCGGCTTGGCATCAGGTGCAATGACCTGGCTCGTTATCCTTGGCGCATGCCTCGCGGCGTTTGGTCATGGCGTTGCGCTCCGCAAGGGGAGAGAAATAAGACGGCCGGGTCGCCTTGGCGTCTTCGGTGTTTTCCTTTCTGCTATTGCGGTGGTTCCCGAATGGGTCGACTTGGCCTTCTATGCTCGCGGAGATTCTGTTCCAATCGTGTTTGCACCAATCTGGCTGTTGCATGGCGTTTCGTGTGCCTTGTGCTTCACTGGGTCGCTGCTCCTCTCATATGTAATTTGGAATACGGCGGGCTCTCCTTTGATACGGGGGGCGGCGCGGGACGGCGAAAGGGGGACCTGCCGACCGCAGAGCGCACTTTTTGCAGAAACAATAGTTGTCCTGTCTTGCCTGCTGTTTTGCTGTCGAGTTTCATGGAGAGTCGTTCCCGAGCCATGGGGGATGCCCTCTGTAACGGCCGCATCAATTGGCCTTATGCTTTTAATTCCTCTGGTCTATCTCGTATTGGCTGCGGTCCCGCTGCTTTGCTGTCCCCGCGCCTTTGGTCGGGGACAGAGCGACGTGTTCGCCCGTTCTGTGCTTGTAGCAGTTCCCATTGGCCTTGTTCCTGCTGTTGAGGTGGCATACTTTGCAAGCGATGCCGCAGTCATTGCATCACTGTCGATGGGGTCCGCTATTGCTGTTGCCGCCTTCGTATGCACATTGCTAAGGGAGAAACGGGACAACAATTCGGATACCCCTCGCACGTCCGACCCATTCGATGCGGGAGCGTTCTCTCCCTCTCTGTCGCCTCGAGAAGAGCAGTTTGTTCGATTGTTGCTCAAAGGGAAAACGCCGGCGGAAATTGCCAGGGAGACGGATACGAAGCCATCGACGGTGCGGACCACGCTTCATCGAGCATACGGGAAGGCGTCGGTTGCGGGCTCGCGTGAGCTGGTGGCGCTGTTTGCGGGTGGGGGCGAAGCTGTAGAGTCTGAGCTGTCGCAGCGGCATGCCGGCGATATGTTGGCATTAGCTCGGACGCGCCGGCTGCTTCGATATCTGCCCACATCTTTTTTTATTTTCCTTGCGGCAGGTCCCTTGGTAATGGCGAATAGTGATTGGGGATCTAGCGTTACGCGGGCAGTCGCCTTTTCTCTCGCAAGCTATACATTGGGCCTCGGACTGTTTCTTTCGCCGTATTGCGCGGCTGTAAAGACGAATCATGACGCTGATCTGGATAGAGTGGATGGGGCGATTGAGCTCGGAGGTCCGTGCATGTGGGCGATACTGTCTGCTGCGGAATGGTCTTTTATCTATATCACGGCATTGATGTGCATACGCGTTCCGTTGATGGCCGTGCCGGTCCTGTTTTGCGGCGTGGCGTCTACGGCTTCGCTCGCTGTTGGGCTGCGTCCGTTTAAGGTGCATGCCCGTGCTCGGGCTATCGCGCCATTGGTGTCAATAGGTGTAGCCGCTTTGATCTATGCAGCCACTAGGGGGCGAATTCATGGGTTTGTGGTGCTGGCGGGGATACTGCTCACATATGTAGTGCTGCGAAGCTGTCCGCAGCGAAAAATGCTTGGGGTATGGATGCTTTGCTTTGGGGCGACGGCTCCTGTCTGGGTCGTCTTGCTCAACATGGCGCAGGATCTGATGGTTTTCGAGCCGCTGTTCCTTGCGTCGCTGTTGGGGCATAGTTCGGCTGTCAATGTCGTCGTGGCAACGGTGGTCGTCTGCTGGTCTGTGCCCATGTTCGTCACGCACATCGCGCTCGCCCACTCGGTTGAGAACGAGAGGGCCGTCTTGGAGTACCGTGCGAATGGGTTCACCGAAACGGCTCGCGTGCGCCAGCTGGCTTTGCTTACATCGCGCTCCCTTTCTGATGTTCAGTCGCAAATTTTGCTGATGACGGCAGAGGGCGCAACGACAAAGACCATTGCGGAGGACGTAGGTTATGCTGCATCTACGGTGCAAGCGTTGCGATCCGCATCTTATCGCCAGTTGAAGATCAAGAACAAAGCGGAGCTTATTTCATTGTTATCGCAGGTGGATAACGTGTAAACGCCTGGATTATCAACTCAATAGCGAGTGTTTACAGACATCTTTCTCCATTCATGCAAAGGTTGCCGTGCGTCGACGCATTGTTAACCGCTTTTGATTGGAGAAGGCCATGATTAAGCCAAGGAGCGCTATTGCTCGAATCGGAGTCGGCTTGGCGATTGTTGCGGGCTTGTCGATGGGTGCACCTGCCGCATCATTTGCTCAAGAGGAGTTTGACACCTCTCAGGTTTCCAGCATTACTCAAAACGCCGATACGGGAATTACGACCTGTACGAACAATGCCGATAAGGCATTTAGTTTTCAATGTGCCGGGACGAGTGCAACTGGCTACCGTCAAAAGGATGATTCCTCATCGCTCTATCTGGATATCCAGGGCTATACGGGAAATCCGCTTCGGTTATATACAGACGGTGCGTATAACACAAGCGGTAGCGGCAGCATGAATTGTACTCAGGGAACGTATCGTTCGAATCACAAGGGACAGTGGGAAATGTATAACCTCGTCCGTGAGAACGGGCGATCTGCGGCGCGACTGACTGCATGGGCGGAGTCTGGCTACGGCACTGTTATTGGTGTATGGAGCCCCGACTGCGTCGGGCATTTCCGCAAGCTTCCCGCATAGTTGTTTTAAATGGCTCCCTCCGGCTTTCTGGGTCGGAAGGGGGAGGAGTACGTATGAACCAAAAGCTCGCAAGATACGAACTGTCGAAAACGATAAGACGTCCAGCTTTTATCTTTGCTCTCTTGATTGCAGTCGCAGTTGCAATAGTTGCCGCGCTGGAGCCGTGGGCAAATTTGGAAAAAGAACGTCACAACCTTCTTTCTTTTGGTTACGGCGTTGGCATGCAAGCCAAAAATTATCTCGGTCAAACACGTGAAAGCAGCTTCGGTAACTGGATTGTTGTGAGCGCGAACGCGCCGCTGTCTGCGTCGGTGTTTTTCTATGCACTGCCCCTGCTTGCAATGTTGGCTGGATCTTGGTCGTGCCTCTTTGAGCGTTTGAGTGGTTATGACATGCAGATATGCACGCGCGTTTCCAGAAAGGCGTACGTGAACGTAAAGATGCTGTCTGCTTTCCTCTCCGCGTTTACAGTGACTGCCATTCCTCTGCTCGTCAATTTCCTGATCGTCTCGATGCTTTTTCCTGCGTATCTTCCTCGGGTCGATGAGTCGACTTACGTAGGACTTTACCTGCATAGCTACTTCTCCGGTCTATTTTATTCGCATCCTTTGTCGTATGTGCTCGCATACACGCTGTTCGATGCTGTCACGCTCGGGACTTTATCCATGGCTGTAACTGGCTTCTCAATTTTGTTTCGTAGCAGAATCAAAGCGATAATTGTCCCGTATCTGCTAATGGTTGCGTGGCATTTTGCAAATGGCTGGATCTTCGGCGTAATGGCTTGCGTGGGGTTTAACTGCAATATCCTCAACAGCATCAGGTCGGAATCGCTGAATAACTGGCCAGACATTCGAGCCGGTTTTGCGGAAATCATATTATTGACCCTTGCTTCGTTGGCTTTTTCTGGGGCGTGGAAAAGGCGGGAGATGGTCTGATGCTGTTTAGGCTGGTCGCCGCGGACCTGAGGACCGTTTTGAAGAAGAACATCATTACCTTTATTGCGATTGCAGCAGTGACCGTTGCGAACCTGGTGTACGCCTACGGATTGTCTTCTGTGTATGGGGTCAGGACGGATACCTTGGGGTTTGCGGACAATCTTGCGCTCGTGTTTGCCGGATCTGCTCCGTTTGAGCCTAGGCCCGGGGCCATGTTTGTGCCTCCGCTAGGATGGCTATTTCTCATTCTGCTTATTCTCTATACAACACTCGATTATCCCGCCGAATCGTTGCACGGGTTTGGTTTGCAAACGCTTGTCCGATGCCGGGCGAGAACCCTTTGGTGGGTCTCGCGTTTTATCTCAGTAACGGCAATAACGGCATTTTCGCTGCTTGTGGTGGTTTGCTCTGTTGTGATTTGGAGCTTGATGGTGAGCGCCTCGTTCAGCGCGGTCATCCATGGCGAGTCGCTTCAGCTGGCTAATTTGGCGCCGTGGTTTCTCAAAGTGGGCGAGGCGGATGCGCTGCCGTTTTTCATAGGTCTCTTTTTTGCTTTTGAGGCGCTTGCGTTTGCACAGGCAGCGGTTGGGTTTGTGCTTGGGCCGTCAGCCTCATTTGCGGTTGTAATGAGCTACCTGATCTGTTCGGCATATGCGCGGCATTGGGCGCTGCTGGGAAATGCCTTGATGCTGTTGCGCTGGGGTGGAATCGTCAAAGAAGGAATTGCGACGGGCTCGAGTGGCTTGTTTTCAATTGTGATTATGTCGTTATGCCTATCGTTGGGTGGACTGTGGTTTCGAAGGGCCGACCTTATCGAAAAGAGGGACAAGATATGAGTGTGATCGTTAGGGACGTATCGAAGCGCATGGGCAAAAACGATGTCCTGCGCAACGTGTCTATCGAGGTTGACCCTGGGACTGTGGTCGGGCTTCAGGGGATAAACGGTTCGGGTAAGACCATGCTCATGCGAGCGGTCTGCGGATTGATTAGACCCACCGAGGGCGAGATTATTATCGATGGCCAAAGACTTGGGGCGGATATCTCGTTTCCGCCGAGTCTGGGGATGTTGATAGAGGCGCCTTCCTTTTTAGGATATCTGTCTGGTTACGACAATCTGGAGCTCATAGCTCAAATCAATGGCGTTGCCACCCCCGAGGACATTCGCTCTGCCCTGCGGCTCGTGGGGCTCGATGCAGACGAAAAAAAGAAGTTTCGAGCATACTCGCTTGGGATGAAGCAGCGTCTGGGAATAGCTGCGGCAATTATGGAAAAGCCGAAGCTGCTTGTTCTCGATGAGCCAACGAATGCCCTCGACGAAGCGGGCGTGGAAATGCTCAAGCGCGTTGTGGCGATGGCGGCATCAACGGGTCGCGAGGTTCTTCTGTCTAGCCATGACGGAGAGGTGCTCGAGGAGCTAGCCGATCGTGTTTACTGCATGCGCGACGGTGCCGTTGTGAAAGTTCGGGAAAGGTCGTGAGCGCGATGAAGAAGGCCCTGTTGACGAGAAGGTCGATGCTCGCGCTTTTTGGCTGTGCTGTTACCGGCCTTGCGGGCATGAGGGTGAGCGTCGTTAACGGGAACCGGACAGTCATTCCTGAAAAATATTACGCGGAGGGCGAATGGCTCTCGATGGATGGGGCGTTTCTGGGGTCGAAGGATGTGGCGACTGACGGGTATTCGTTTTGCATAGACGGGGCAGAGCTGCTCACGCCGCGCGAGTATCTCAAGCGTGCGCATGATGATTATTCAAAATATGGCATCGTAGATACGAAAACGAAATTGAAGGACGCCGACATCACGTGTGTTATCGCCGTAAAGATGCGTGTCAGGAATAAGGACAATGTCGAAGGCGGAATTAAAGCGTATGTTTGGCATTTGGTGCCGGAGTCTGCGCCAAACTATGACTTTGTGGTCAATACCGATCTGATAACGCAGGCAATGCCGGTGCTGGGCGGTTCTGCTGCGTTTGCTGTACAGGTTGGGGCGGAGAACGAGTTACTCGTCCCATTCATGATGCAAAACACCAACGACTATTTCGAAGGTTACGAGACCGTCCGTTTTGAGAAAGCGTTTCCCGGGACCTATACGATGAAGATGACCGATCTGCCGGAGCGAAGGCTCTTCAGGTTTGAAGTTAAATAGCTCGAAGGCCCTGTTGGGGGAGCCTCATCCTACGCTGAAGCGGGATGAGATTCCCTTCGCAGTGGCGCTCGGCCCTAGCGCTTCTTCTTGCTCTTCTTCTGCTTGCGCTGCTTGCCCTTGTTGTCCTGGGGCTTGTCGGCCTTGTCGCCCCGCTTGGCCTCGGCGGCAGCCTTCTCGGCCTTCATTTTCTTCTTCTTGGTCTCGATGCGGAGCTTTTTGTTGATGCGCGCCTTAAGGAAGGGGCCAAACTGCTCGGCATCGCCGCGGATAAAGGTGTCCTTAGGGATAGTCACGCCCTGGTCGGCGAACATGGCTACAAAGATGCGCTCGCCGTCGAGTACGTGGTCGAGCTTCTCAAACGGGAAGAACTGCGACTTGCCGCTCTTGCCCCAAACCATCAGGCCGTCCTCGTTGGCAGCGACGCGGCGATAGCGGCCACCCATGGACTCGTCGGCCTCGACGGCGTCGATAAAGTCACGGGCGAGCGTGTGGTGCAGGTTTTTGCTCCACCAGGCCAAAAAGGCGCCGAATACGATCAGGACGACGCCAAACTTGATCCAGTTACCGCCGGCCACCAGCATGCCAATGCCGATCAGCGCGGCAATTGCCGCGGCGACATACAGCGAACCGCGACGCCTGGGCGAGGCGACCAGGCGGGCGAAGTCGGTGACCAGGTCGTTTTCGTACTGGTACTCGTTGAGGTACAGGATGCCGTCGTCGGCTGCGGCCTGCTCCTCGAGCGCGACCTCGACCTGGTCGGCTGCTTCGGAGGGGACGAGGTTGCTCTCTGCGTCTGCCATGCTCTTTGGACTCCTATCGCGGCGGGCTCGCCGTACGGGTTATTATGAATGCAGTATGCCGTGCGACCGCATGGCCGTCGCGGCAACAAGACTCAGTATACCCGGGGGAGCACCCATGGAATCGTTGTACCGAAAGTATCGCCCGCTCACCTTCGACTCCGTGGTGGGCCAGCAGCATATCGTCTCGACGCTCGAGCACGCCATCACCGAGGGGCGCCTGTCCCACGCATACCTGTTCTGCGGACCGCGCGGCACGGGCAAGACCACCATGGCGCGCATCCTTGCCAAGGCGCTGCTGTGCCGTAATGCCGAGGCAGCGCGCGCCGAGGGCGCAAGCGGGTGCATGCCCGACGGCACCTGTGAGGAGTGCGAGCTCATCGCCGAGGGCAACCACCCCGATGTCTACGAGCTCGATGCCGCAAGCCGCACGGGCGTGGACAATGTGCGCGAGGAGATCATCAACTCCGTCAACTTTGCCCCGGTGCGCGGCAAGTACAAGATCTATATCATCGACGAGGTTCACATGCTCACGACGGCGGCGTTCAACGCGCTGCTCAAGACGCTCGAGGAGCCGCCGGCACACGTGATCTTCGTGCTGTGCACCACCGACCCGCAAAAGATTCTGGAGACCATCCTCTCGCGCTGCCAGCGCTTCGATTTTCATCGCATCGGCAACGAGGATATTGAGCATCGCCTGTCCTACGTGTGCGAGCAGGAGGGCTTCGATTACGACGACGAGGCGCTGGCTATCGTGGCGCGTCATGCCAAGGGCGGCATGCGCGACGCGCTCTCCACGCTGGAGCAGCTGAGCGTCTTCGGCAACGGTACCGTGCACGCGGACGATGCCCGCTCGCTTTTGGGCGAAGTTTCGGACCAGATTCTGGGCGAGTTTGCGCGCGCCATCGCCGAGCGTGATATTGCTGAGCTCTATGGGCTCATTCGCGCACAGGTCGAGGAGGGCAATGACCTGCTTGAGCTGACGCGCGACCTGGTGGCGCATGTGCGCGACGTGTATGTGGCCTGCGTTGCCGGTGCCCGTGCCGAGCTGTTTGAGGGCGGGATCGAGCAGGCCGAGGCGCTTGCTGCCGAGGCCGCTGCCTTTGGCGAGCATCCGGCCGACCGCCTGGCCCGCGTGCTGACGGTGCTTGACGATGCCGCGCTGGAGATGAGGGGCGCGAGCGACGTGCGCCTGGTGCTCGAGATCGCCTGCACGCGCCTGGCACGTCCCGAGGCCGATCTGACCATTGAGGCCCTGGCCGAGCGCGTGGCACGCTTGGAGGCCATGGTCGCCAACGCCGCGGTGCCGGCGGGTGTGGCTGCTGCTCAAACGAGTGCGCCTGCTGCATCCGCACCCGCTGCTGCCCAGCAGCCGACGCTGATTTCGGGTGCCCGAGCCGCTACTCCCGCGGCGACTGCCGCCCCCGCTGCTACGTCCGCGCATCAGGGTGGCATGCCTTGGGACCGCGGCACTGCTGTTCCGGCGGCCCAGTCTGCGCCCAAGTCCGCGGTTCCTGCGTCGGCGCCCAAACCTGTAACGCCTGCACCTCAACCCGTTGCGGCTCCCGCGCCTGCGGCATCGACCGTGCCGGTGTTCAAGCCCAACAGCGCCGCCCAGGTTGCTGCCGCCGGCGCCGCCGAGACCCCCGCGGTCGAGGATGCCGGCGAGCTCCAGCGCAAATGGGCCGAGGTCGTCGAGCGCGTCAAGGCCCAACAACCTTCTTATGCGGCTCTCCTGTTGAACGCCC
Organism: Collinsella sp. CLA-ER-H9; assembly: GCF_040092295.1. Taxonomy (NCBI): domain Bacteria; kingdom Bacillati; phylum Actinomycetota; class Coriobacteriia; order Coriobacteriales; family Coriobacteriaceae; genus Collinsella; species Collinsella sp. CLA-ER-H9. The sequence continues at coordinate 139,164 of NZ_JBBNLV010000001.1, read as the reverse complement.
GCGCTACGGCAGACGATGGTTCTAAGCTCACGGTCTCGTTCCCTACGGCATTTGCTATCAAGATGCTCGGGCGTGCTGATACACAGGCGGTGTTTTTGCCGACAGTCAGTGCAGTCTTCGGTCGTCGCACCGTCGACTATGTCCTGGATGGGGGTGGCACGCCGGCTCCTCAACATGAGGAGCATTCTCCATCTGCACGGGCTGCGGCATCTGCGGACCCGCAACCCGTGTCCTCGGCGGTCCCTGCATCCTCGAGCGCCAGCGCGACGCAGCCAAAAGCGGCACCGGTAGCGGCACCGACTCCGTCGGCGCCTGAACCTGCTGCGCCCAAACCGGCTGCTCCGACCCCCGCGCCCAAGCCCGCTGCCACACCCGCACCCAAGTCATCCGACCTGGCTAAGGCCCCCTGGCTGCGCTCCGACAACCCTGCCGGTGCTCCTGCCACGGGCAAGCTCCCGACCGAGCCCGCGCCCCGAGCGCCCAAGCGCGCGTCCGCTCCCAAGGCTCAGCCGTCTGCGCAGGCTGCGCCTTGGGAATCCGAGCAGGTGCCCTACGACGACGCCATGGTCGGTGGCTTTGCCGGCGATGCGGGCGGGGAGGATCTTCCTCCGTTCGACGTGCCTGCCGCGGTGCCTGCGCCCAGCCCTGCCGCCTCAGCCGCGGCTCCCGCAGCTGCGACGTCCGCTCCCGCAAGCGATGACGCCCCCGCTGCCCCTTGGGAGTCCAACCCCGGCGCCGGCAGTCCCTTCGGCCACCAGGGCGCAGCCCCGAGCATCCCGCAGACCGAGGACGAGGCCAAAGCCCTCATCCGCAGCGTCTTTGGCCAGGCCACCATCTTCAAACCGGTGGAGTAACCGTGCGGGCGGGTACGCTGCTCAAGAAGAGATCTCTTTGTCCGGGCGCATCTGTATTTCGGACATGTGTAGTGTGGTGCCGCGTATATCGCATTCGAGCAGACAGGCACGTGACGGTCGGCCTAGGATGCTGAGGTCGATACGATATGTCGCATGGCTGTCCGTGTACTCGACTTGCTCGGCGTTGACGGTTGCTCCGATTGTAAATAAAGAGCCCAGTTCGGCATCGACAATCTTGGAGTCCTTTATCTTGACCTTGAACTCTTGGTAGAGGGACGGGCTGTTGTAGTAAATGGTTCGGGTTCCGTCGGTGCACTCATCGGCCGCTTCCCATTTGACGACGGGCTGGTCCGAGCTGGCTATCAGCAGTTCTGCTCCAAAGGCTATGGCATGGGTGATGACAACCAGCAATGCCCAGCCGACAAAGAGATAGAGAACCACATATGCAACGGGGTGTTTTGAGCGGATGTTTTGGAGCGCGTCGGGGGCATTCATGGGGCACCTCCAAATTGCGATCTTTGACAATCAAATTTTACCATGCCGTCATGAGCGCCACCTCGAGCGGCGGTTTAGCATTTTGCTATCTAGCTGGATGCAGAAAATGCCGGGTTCCGGCCCTGCTAGATTTAATTTGAGACATTTATGTAGATGCGAATTATTCAACTATGCATAATCTTTGGGCGCGGCTTGCACTCCAGGACGTGTATATCGACTGAGGTAGCACGACCGCCCCGCTCGCTTGCCCCGCGCCGTGGTACGATTTTTGAGTTTGAAAGTCCCGCCGCGCCTCGGCTGCCCTTGCAGCTTGTCGCGCGGCCGCACGTAAAGGAGCCATCATGGCCGGTATGAACATGCAGCAGATGATGAAGCAGGCCCGCAAGATGCAGGAGCAGCTTGCCGCCGCGCAGGAAAACCTCAAGTCCCAGACCGTCGATGCCTCTGCCGGCGGCGGCATGGTCAAGGTGACCGTTAACGGCGAGATGGAGCTCGTCAACCTCACCATCGACCCCGATGCGCTCGATCCCGAGGACGTCGATATGCTGCAGGACATGATCATGGCTGCCGTCAACGAGGCCGTCCGCGGCGTCAACGAGCTCGCCAACAAGCAGATGGGCGCCATCACCGGCGGTCTCAACATCCCGGGCATGCCGTTCTAAGACACGCATATAATGAGTGCGAATCACAGTCTGCAAAAACTGCTCGATGAGCTGGGTCGTCTGCCGGGCATTGGTCCCAAGTCGGCCCAGCGCATCGCCTACTACCTGCTCGAGGCCGATGCCGAGGAGGCCCGCCGCCTGGCCGAGGCCATCCTGGAGGTCAAGCAGGAGGTCCACTTTTGCAGCCGTTGCTTTAACTACGCCACGGCCGACGAGTGCTCCATCTGCCAGGACCCGATGCGCGATACCACTCGCATTTGCGTGGTGGGCGAGCCGCGCGACGTCCAGGCAATCGAGCGCACGGGCAGCTACCACGGCCTCTACCATGTGTTGGGCGGCGTGATAAGCCCCATGGACAAGATCGGTCCCGAGCAGCTGCATATCCGCGAACTGCTGGCGCGCCTGGGCCATGAGGATATCCACGAGGTCATTATCGCCACCAACCCCAATATCGAGGGCGAGACCACGGCGAGCTACCTTGCTCGCACCATCAAGCCACTGGGCGTCGAGGTGTCGCGTCTGGCGAGCGGGCTGCCCGTGGGAGGCGACCTGGAGTATGCCGACGAGCTCACGCTTGGCCGTGCTATCGAGGCCCGTCGCGCGATCTAGGTGGCGAGCCTGCTCCTGCCGTATGTTTTCCTCACAGTCGCACGGGGTAGTCATAATTTCCCCGTGCGACTGTGAGTTTGTTGTGCAACAAAGATGCTTCGTATCCGCTTATCGCATGGATGCTTCCGCTCGCATCCTTAATTTGCTCATTCGTTGCGCAACCTTTTGGGTTCGCTGATACACTCAAATATGGATTCGAATGAATGCGCCGCTCCCGAGCGGCGTGTTTTTGTTGGAGGAGAACGCATGCGGCCCGGTGGCACTCAGACAAAGCGCGGCGCCGCGGTGCGCATACGACGCCGACTGGGCTTGGCGCCGCGGGCGTACGCACTGCTATCGTGCTCGCTGGTGCTGGTCATAGCTGGCGTTTCTGCCTATGGCATGACCGTGCCGTCCATGATGCAGGCGCATGCCGCACGCGAACCGCGCGTGGGGCATGAGGTCAAAAGCGATCTGGGCACCACGACTGGATATGCTTGGGCAAGTGTGGTCGGGCATATTGTGTTTGGCACCGACGATGCGGACGGCGCCGAGGCCCCGGACAACGAAGTCACGCTTGCCAATGGCAAAACCATCGTGCTCACCAACACCAAGATCGTCCATCACCTTTCCGATAACAGTGTTTCGGCCGTCGTAAACAAGGCCGAGCAGCAAAAGGGTCAGGATACGCAGCAGTCGGGGAAACCTGGCGGCTCTGGTTCGTCTGGTTCCAGCTCCGATTCGTCGAACTCGAGCGGTGGCTCCGGCTCGGGCTCCGCCTCCGGTGGGTCTGGGAGCAACGGCTCGACGGGCGGTAGCACCGGTGGCAATACAAACTCCAGCGGCCTTTCGGCTGCCGAGGAGGAAAGCATACACAGCTGGCTCGTGACCAAGTGCAATATGCTCGACGGCTATGTCTCTCGGGCCAATAGCGCGGTCTCGACCTATAACGCAACAGGCGATGCCGGACCGTGCGATAGCCTGGCCAACGATATGTTTGTCATCCGTGCCGAGTTTGGCCGGCAAACGTTTTCTCCCCAGTCAAAGTGGTATCAGCAATACGCCAACCTATGGGGCTGCTACACCAACCTGTGCCAATGGGTGGGGCATTACGGCGATGACGACGTCGCGCTCAATAACTTCAATACCAAAGTGGCGGCGATCGCCCTATGACGAATAGCCTTGCTTCTAGCACATCGTGCGCACTTAACCGCGACCCCATGGTGGGCCTGCGCCTGGCGCGCGTTGGAGGTTTTGAGCCTGCTATTGCGCTGAGTCCGGATGAGCTGCCCGTCTACCAGCGTCGATTTGCGATGCTGTTTGCCGACGACGGCACCATGCGCCGTGGTGGCATCGGTCGCGTGACGCGTGCCGTCAATGCGCAGGGCGAGGCCGTTGCGCTCAAGCAGCTCATCTTGCCGACTTGCGACGAGTTCGATGACGATGTCGCCCACGAGGCGCTGGTCACCAAGTTCAAGGCGGCGTTTCGCGAGGAATACGAATGCCATCGCGCCCTTTCGGGCCTCAAAGGCTTTCCCCGCCTGTATGGATGGGGCGAGGTCGACGGTGTGCCCGCGATTGTCATGGAGTGGGTCGAGGGCGAGACGCTTGCCCGCCTGCGCTCGCGCCTTGCCGTGGACGATGCCGGTCGCCTGTCGCCGCTCGTGGCCGCTCGCCTGGGCCGCGACCTGTTCGACCTGCTCTGCCGCATGAACCTGGTGGGGGAGGGCTTTGTCCATCGCGATATCTCGCCTGCCAATATTATGGTTCGCACGGCGCACCTGCCGCTCGACCGACAGCTTGCCGAGGGCACGTTCGATTTGTGCCTCATCGATTTTGGCTCGTCGCTGGCGCTCGAGTCCGCCTCTGCGGTGGCGCGAGGTGGCGGCAAGGAGTCCTTTACAGAGCGCTACGCTACGTTGCGCCGAGCGACGGTTGCCTACGCTCCGCCCGAGATGCTCACCGACGATATTGCCGACCTGCGCGTTTTGCGCATGTCGCCGGCAATTGACGTGTATGCCGCGGCGAGCACGGTCTATGAGCTCATCGCCGGTGTCGCACCGTACGAGGTGGCACCGAGCGCATCGGGCACCTCGGGTTCGCGCAAAAAGACGCGCGATATTGCCAGCCCCTATCGTCTCAAGATGGATACGCGCCCCGACTATCCCGTTGGCGCCCATGCACCCGATTGCGACCTGACCCAGCTGCTCCGGCGTGAGCCCGATGTTGCGCTCGCCGCCGCCGAGCAGGCACAGCAGATGGGGCTCGAGCCGGACTCCGAGGAGCTTCGCGACGCGCTGGCATTTGTCGATGCCCAGTTGTTCGACGTTGTCATGGCCTGCCTGTCGTGTAATCAGGGCGATCGTCCCGAGCCCGTCGCGGTGGAGGCGGCGCTTACGACGTTTTGCGACCACTACTCGCAAAACGTCGGCCGTTCGCTTCGCGGCGAGCCGCTCACGCCCTGTCCCATGGATGCGTCCGGTCGCGTGATCCGTCGCGCTGCGATGATCGGTACAGCGGCTGTCTGCGGCCTTGTGTGGGCCGTTGTGGTGGTGTCGGCGGCACTGCTGGCGTCGGGTGCTCGCGTGACGGTTGCCGTGGGGCACATTTCGCGGTCCGGTACGCTGCCGGGTATCGTTGCCGCGCTCGCGCTGGCACTGCCGGGCATGGCGGGCATTGCCGCCGGCGCCATGGCGCACGATCGTCGCACGGGGTTCCTGCATGGCGTGCTGGCACTTTCTGCCTGCGAGGTTCCGGTGCTCATCGCGGTTGCATGCACCGTGTTTTCCCAGCGCGCCGTAGCGAGCGGCCTTGTCGCCGCCTTAATTGCAACATACGCGCTCGTGTGGTTTTTGCTGGCGATGGGGTTTGCCTTTGAGCTTCCCGTCGTGTCAGCACGACGTGCGAAAATTCCCATGGCGCCGCCGCTTGCCGGCGGAGCCGCGGCTGCTCGCGCCTTTGGCGGGGCGACCGAGGCGTCGTCCGTTACGAGTTCAACGACCAAGGAGGTCTAGGCCATGGCATCTCAAATCGAGCTCACCCCGTGTGGAGCCATGTTCGACATCTTTAAACGCGCGGCGCACCTGAGCCATATCGAGCTATGTGGCATGGTGCTTTCGAGCCGTCCGCTGGCCGATGGTCGCAGCCCCCAGAGCCGCGCCGCCGATCGCTCCTGGGTCTCGCGTTTTATCGTGCGCGCTCCGGTCGGCACGCTGCGGGAGCGCTATTTTGCCGATTACGGAACCTCGGCCGCGCGCATCATGTCGCATCTGGCCCTGCGCCGACGCAATCCCATGAATGCCATGGCGGTGATCAACATGGTGTGCGGGCCCGCTGGCGAGCCCATGGTGCGGGCGCTCGAGGAATGCCATCAGGATACGAACCTCTACCGCAATGCGGCCGAGCGTCTGTCGCAGGCGGCGGAGCTTATGCCCGCCGAGCGTGCCGAGGCTGTGCTGGTGCTGTTTGTCGCCGTCGGCTGCTCGGCAGATGTTCGATCCTCGGTGACCTATGCCATCGACTATGCGCACGCGACTTGCGGTGGTGCCACATCGACCCCGCGCTCGCTGAGCACCTCGACGGTCACGGGCGAGCACGAGGCGGCGCCTGCGCACCCGCTGGGCCTGCTTCGCGTGCAGGACGGTTACGTGGTAAGTGCCCCGCGCTGGATTCAGCCGAGCGAGCAGGGTGTGGAGATCGGTGCGCTGGCGACGGGGGAAGGCGATATCACCGATGTGGGCGATGACGTCTCGGCTCGCCATGCCCACGTGTGGTGCGATGACCAAAATGCCTGGTACGTCGAGGACCTGTCGTCCACCAACGGAACCGTGGTGGTAAACGGCGCGACGAACGTCTGCACCCAGGTCGAGCCCGGCCGCTCCGCTCAGCTCAACCCCGGTGACGAGCTCAGGCTCGGCGAATCCACCACCTACGCCATCCTCCTCGGCGCCCTCTAGCTCATCCCCTCAATGAGTTGCGGTGAAATAGGGACTGTTTAAGGCCGCGATCGGCAAAAACAGCCCCTATTTCACCGCAACTGCCGTGTGGTCGGCGATAGAGAAACGAGAGTGGATTTCCGGACGCACGAGAGAGGATTTTCGGACGCACAACCCATGAGAGTGGATAATCTCCCACTTTTGGTCAAGATACAGGCAAAAAGTGGGAGATTATCCACTCTCGATGCAGGCTGCGACTTTTCCGTCCGAGGGGCCATCTCGCCCCTTGGCAGTCACCTAAGGTAAACCTTTACCGCCCACCTATATTTGTCGAAATATGGCTTGGCGGCGGGGTACAATAAGCCCGCATGCGGATTTCCGTTGCGGGCGCTTCCCATCGCCGGGGCGTGCCCGGGAGCATCCGGCATGCGGCCTTTGCGGCGCTCGGTCATGTGCAAGACGGGTAGCTGGGCCTGTGGAGCGCGTGCAGCCCTCCTCGCCTTGGCATGCCTTCTCTCCACGCCATGTGCCTGCTGCTCAGTCTGCCTGCCAGATGATTGGAAGCAACAGCGAAAATCCCATCACGCCAACATCCCGGCAATCGCCGGGGCCTGTATACCTATATGAGAGGAGAGGGGTATATGGCGCGTAAGTTTAAGTCTATGGACGGCAACGAGGCGGCCGCATATGTTTCGTATGCGTACACCGAGGTAGCGGGAATTTATCCCATTACGCCGTCCAGCCCGATGGCCGACCATGTCGACCAGTGGGCGGCCCAGGGCCGCAAGAACATCTTTGGCACCCCGGTCAAGGTCGTCGAGATGGAGTCCGAGGCAGGTGCAGCCGGTACCGTTCACGGTTCGCTGGGCGCCGGTGCTCTGACCACCACCTACACGGCTTCTCAGGGCCTGCTCCTGATGATCCCGAACATGTACAAGATCGCGGGCGAGCAGCTCCCGGGCGTCTTCCACGTCTCCGCGCGTTGCGTCGCTTCCCACGCCCTGAACATCTTCGGTGATCACTCCGACGTCATGGCCTGCCGCCAGACCGGTTTCGCCATGCTCGCCGAGGGCAACGTCCAGGAGGTCATGGACCTTTCGCCGGTGGCTCACCTTGCCGCCATCGAGGGCAAGACCCCGTTCCTTAACTTCTTCGATGGCTTCCGCACCAGCCACGAGATCCAGAAGGTTGCCATGTGGGACTACAAGGATCTGGCCGAGATGTGCGACATGGACGCCGTCCAGGCTTTCCGCGATCACGCGCTCAACCCTGAGCACCCGCATACCCGCGGCAGCCACGAGAACGGCGACATCTTCTTCCAGAACCGCGAGGCCTGCAACAAGGTCTACGACGAGCTTCCCGCCGTCGTCGAGGGCTACATGAAGAAGATCAACGAAAAGCTCGGCACCGATTACGGCCTGTTCAACTACTACGGCGCTCCCGATGCCGATCGTGTCGTCGTGTGCATGGGCTCCTTCTGCGACGTGCTCGAGGAAGTCATCGACTACCTCAACGCTCACGGCGAGAAGGTCGGCCTGGTCAAGGTTCGCCTGTTCCGTCCGTTCTCCATCAAGCACTTTGTCGACGTTCTCCCCGAGACCGTCAAAAAGATCGCCGTCATGGACCGCACCAAGGAGCCGGGTTCCATCGGCGAGCCGCTCTACCAGGACGTCGTCTCCGCTCTCTACGAGGCCGGCAAGACGGGCATCAAGGTCGTCGGCGGCCGTTACGGCCTGGGCAGCAAGGACACGCCTCCCGCGTCCGCGTTCGCTGTCTTCGAGGAGCTCAAGAAGGACGAGCCCAAGCGCGAGTTCACCATCGGCATTGTCGATGACGTGACCAACCTGAGCCTGCCCGAGGCCGAGGATGCGCCCAACACCGCAGCCCCCGGCACCATCGAGTGCAAGTTCTGGGGTCTGGGTGGCGACGGTACCGTCGGCGCCAACAAGAACTCGATCAAGATCATCGGCGACCACACCGACAAGTACGTCCAGGCCTACTTCCAGTACGACTCCAAGAAGACCGGCGGCGTCACCGTCTCGCACCTGCGCTTTGGTGATTCCCCGATTCGCTCGCCGTACTACGTGACCAAGGCCGACTTTGTCGCTTGCCACAACCCCAGCTACATCGTTAAGGGCTTCAAGATGGTCCGCGACGTCAAGCCGGGCGGCACCTTCCTGGTCAACTGCCAGTGGAGCGACGAGGAGTTCGCCGAGCACATGCCCGCCGTGGCCAAGCGCTACATCGCGAACAACAACGTCAACGTCTACCTGATCGACGCTATCGATCTGGCTGCCAAGGTCGGCATGGGCAAGCGCACCAACACGGTGCTCCAGTCCGCCTTCTTCGCGCTGGCCAAGGTCCTGCCCGCCGAGGACGCCCTGCAGTACATGAAGGACGCGGCCACCAAGTCCTACATGAAGAAGGGCCAGGCCATCGTCGACGCCAACCACAAGGCCATCGATGCCGGCGCTACCGCCTTCCGCAAGTTCGAGGTTCCGGCCGACTGGGCAACTGCCGAGGATGCCGCTCCCGTCGAGCTCTCCGAGGAGACCAAGTCCGCTATCGCCCAGCAGGTCAAGAACCTGCTCGAGCCCATCGATCGCATGGATGGCGACAGCCTGCCTGTTTCCGCCTTCGTCGATTGTGCCGACGGCCAGTTTGAGCTGGGCGCCTCCGCATACGAGAAGCGCGGCGTCGCCGTGGTCGTTCCCCACTGGGACGAGACCAAGTGCATCCAGTGCAACCAGTGCGCCTATGTGTGCCCGCATGCCACCATCCGTCCGTTTGCGATGACCGAGGACGAGGCTGCCGCCGCGCCCGAGGCTACCCGCACGCTCGACGCTATGGGCCCCAAGGCCAAGGGCATGAAGTTCACCATGGCTGTGTCCCCGCTCGACTGTATGGGCTGCACCAACTGCGTCAAGGTCTGCCCCAAGGGCGCCCTCGAGATGGTTCCCACCGAGCAGGAGATGGACCAGCAGCCCGTTTGGGACTACATGGTCGAGAACGTCTCCGAGAAGAAGGAGCTCATCGCGGCCAACGTCAAGGGCAGCCAGTTTAAGCAGCCCTACCTGGAGTTCTCCGGCTCCTGCGCCGGCTGCGCCGAGACCGCCTATGCACGTCTGGTGACCCAGGTCGCCGGCGACCGTATGTTCATCTCCAACGCCACCGGCTGCTCCTCCATTTGGGGCAACCCCGCTGCCACCGCTCCTTACTGCAAGGACAAGGACGGTCACGGCCCGGCGTGGAACAACTCCCTGTTCGAGGATAATGCCGAGCACGGTCTGGGCATGGCCGTTGGCTATGAGGCCGTTCAGAAGAAGCTGATCGCTGCTACGCAGGAGATCATCGCCGCTGACGGTCCGTCCGACGAGCTCAAGGCCGCCGGTCAGGCTTGGATCGACTCCGTCAACGACGCCGAGGCCTCCAAGACCGCTGCCGCTGCCTACGTTGCCGAGCTCGAGAAGTGCGGCTGCGATGCTTCCAAGGCGATCCTCGCCGACAAGGCCTACCTCACCAAGAAGTCCTTCTGGGTCTTCGGTGGCGACGGTTGGGCCTACGACATCGGCTTCGGTGGCCTGGACCACGTCCTGGCTTCCGGCCACAATATCAACGTCTTCGTCTTCGACACCGAGGTTTACTCCAACACCGGTGGTCAGGCCTCCAAGGCCTCGAACCTGGGCCAGGTCGCTCAGTTCGCCGCTGCCGGTAAGGTGACCAAGAAGAAGTCCCTGGCCGAGATTGCCATGAGCTACGGCTACGTCTATGTGGCGCAGGTCGCCATGGGCGCCAACCCGGCTCAGACCCTCAAGGCCATCCACGAGGCCGAGGCCTACGACGGCCCGTCCCTCATCATCGGCTACAGCCCCTGCGAGATGCACTCCATCAAGAAGGGCGGCATGCAGAACTGCCAGGCCGAGATGAAGAAGGCTGTCGAGTGCGGTTATTGGAACCTCTTCCGCTTCAACCCCGAGGCTGCTGCCGGCAAGAAGTTCTCGCTCGATTCCAAGGAGCCCGCGGGCGGTTATCAGGAGTTCCTGATGAACGAGGCCCGTTATGCTTCGCTGACGCGTTCCTTCCCCGAGCGCGCCGAGGAGCTCTTCAAGGAGAACGAGCAGGCCGCTATGGACCGCTACGCTCACCTGCTGAAGCTCAAGACGGTGTACAACGAGGCCTAGGTCTCTCACTGCAGGATCTGAGGGCTGACCTTCGCGGACGTCCTCGGACATGAAAGAACCCCCGCTGCGCACTTCGTGCGGCGGGGGTTCTTTCGTCCTGCGGAGTGTCCTCGAAGGTCAGCCCTCAGATCCTGCTACGACTACGTCCTCGGATTGTGTGGGCTGATGAAGGACGTGGTTGGTCGGGTATTCCGTCCCCTTCGCTGTTTCGCGGCTTTGCCGCGAAAACTCGCGTTACTTTGGGGATGGATGGAGGTTTTGGCTGTTGCTACCTTCTATCCCCGTGCTTTGGGGCTGGTTGCTTTTTTGGAGCTCATCTTTATTCCTTATGCTGAATGAAAAGCCCCATGTTTTTGCAGAGGTGCATACTCGTCTTATTAATGCATAGAATCTCGTATAGTGCGAGTAAGATATTACGCTGCCAGTTTTGCGTTTAGCGGAGATATAGTTCGCATAATCTGGTCTAATCCCTGCTCTATTAAAATAAAGTCGCACGTAAATGGCGTAGATATGCCTAAGCTGGGGTTCTGTACGCTGAGCGGATAAAAACGACCGTTCACCGTTCAACTATTTTCAAAATGAATAAAATGAGCGATAAAGAGAATATAAACCTTAATAAACTCGCGTATTGCACGGACGCGGGTTATTAATGGGTTGTAGGCCTTTTACAGAAAGGATTCCAGCAATGTCTAAGCCTCTTGGCAAGCCCGATCGTATTGTCGTCGCCCTTGGCGGCAACGCCCTCGGCAACAACCCCGTCGAGCAGATCCAGGCCGTGAGCAACACCGCCCACGCTCTCCTTGGTCTTATCGAGCAGGGTAACGAGATCATCATCACCCACGGCAACGGCCCGCAGGTCGGCATGATCCAGAACGCCTTCGCCGCCGCCCACGACGCCATCGGCACCCCCGAGATGCCGCTGCCCGAGTGCGGCGCCATGTCCCAGGGCTACATTGGCTATCACCTGCAGCAGGGCATCGGCCGCGAGATGCACAAGCGCTATAAGCGTTGGCACGCCGCCACCGTCGTCACCCAGATCGAGTGCGACCCGGACGATCCCGCGTTCAAGAACCCGACTAAGCCGATCGGCCCCTTCTACACCGAGGAGCAGGCCAAGGAGTTCATGGCCGAGGATCCCTCCAAGGTATTCGTCGAGGATTCCGGCCGCGGCTGGCGTCGCGTCGTCGCTTCCCCCGATCCCAAGAAGATCGTCGAGGCCGACTCCATCCTCAACCTGCTCGACAACGAGTTCATCGTCATCGCCTGCGGTGGCGGCGGCATCCCCGTCGTCCGCGACTACGAGAACAAGGGCTGCTACAAGGGCGTTCCCGCCGTCATCGACAAGGACCTGGGCGGCGAGCTGCTGGCCGAGGACTGCGACGCCGACGTCCTGTTCCTGCTGACCGCCGTCGAGCACGTCGCCATCAACTTCGGCAAGCCCAACCAGGAGGAGCTCGAGGACATCACCGCCGACGAGGCCGAGCGCCTGGCCGACGAGGGCCAGTTCGGCAAGGGTTCCATGGAGCCCAAGGTCCGCGCCGCCATCAAGTTCGCCCGCTCCCGCAAGGGCCGCACCTGCATCATCGGCGCCCTGGACAAGGCCGCCGAGACCATGGCCGGTCTCTCCGGTACCCGCATCCACGAGTAGTCTCTACTTCGTTGCCTCTCTCGTGGGCGCCAGGCAAGACGCCCGCAAACTAGCCTCTCTTCATGAGCCCCGCAGTCCGCTCCGACTGCGGGGCTTTTGCTATTCACCTAGTCATTGGGGACAAACCCGGCACTTGGGGACGGTCCTTTCCTGCCGGCAGCTTGGGACAGTCCTTAATAGTCATTGGGGACGTTCTTAAACGACTAGTCAAACAAGAACGTCCCCAACGACTACTCATTTAAGTCTGTCCCCAATGACTGCCCAATGGCTGGGAAGGCGCATCCCACACCGACGCATTGCCTTCGGGCCCTCTCCCCAGGCTCTCCATAGCTCAGCTGGACTCCCCGCAACCTGTTCCGAGTTGGCGGAACGAGCGCGACGTGGAGTGTCATTCTTTACCGCGTTAGACTAGACGCAGGGAAAGGAGGAGGACATGGATGCTCGCGTCAAGCAGCTTGTAAATATGATCGAGGACGCTCAGCCTGTCGCTGTCGCGGTACTTGCCAAGCGTCTCGAGGTAAGCGAGCGCGCCGTGAGAAACTATATCCATCGCGCAAACGACAGCCTTGCAGGGGTTGCACGCATCGTTGGCAGCAAGGGGCAGTATCGTATCGATGTTGCACGTGCAGATGAGCTTGCTCGCTTGCTAGACGGTGCGGCTCTGGCCCATCCGGGCATTCCTGATACGCGCGATGGCCGTGTGTCCTTCCTTCTTAACGACCTCCTCATGCGGTCCCAGTGGGTGACGATTGAGGAGTATGCGGATTTACTCTACGTTTCGGCGCGAACTCTGTCCAATGACATGCGTCTGGTAGAGCAGAAACTCGCCCAATTTGACTTAACGCTCGAAAAGCGCCCACGCTACGGAATCCGCGTTGCGGGCGGGGAGTCACAACGGCGCCTGTGCCTGGCCTCGCTGGTGAGGCCCGTGTTGCCCGACACCGACGATGCAAAGCTCGCCGAGCGCCTGCGGGCCATCGCCGCATGTGTGGACGATGCCCTGACGGCCTCGCCCGTCACGGTGAGCTCGCTGGCATCCCGCAATCTCATCATGCATCTTTACATTGCTCTTGGCCGCATCGAGCAGGGCTGCTATGTCCCAGCTGCAGAATCGGACGTTCAAAAACTGGAGGGAACGCGCGAATACGCCGCGGCTTTCCAGATTGCCGCAAACATCAAGGATGCCCTGGGCGTGAGCATGCCCCGAGAAGAGGTTGCCTTTATCGCAATCCATTTGCTCGGCAGGGGCACGGGCGTGCCCGAGAAGGGCTCTGTCGTTATCTCGGACGAGATGTGGGAGATTGCTTCCGAGATGGTACGTGCGGTCAACGATGAGTTTAGGTTTGACTTTAGCGGCGATCTTGAACTTCGCATGAACCTTGCTCGGCATATCGGCCCTCTGGGCTATCGCCTTGAATATCACATGCATATGGATAACCCCATGCTGCCCGATATCAAGACGAGGTTTCCGTTGGCCTATTCGATGGCAGCTGGCACCTCGCAGGTACTCGAGCGTCATTTTGGCAGCCAGCCCTCTGATGAAGAGCTCGGCTACATCGCCATGGCATTTGCCCTGGCCCTCGAGCAGCAAGCCGACCAGCCGCGTCGCAAGCGCATCCTGATCGTGTGCGCCTCGGGAGCGGGAAGCGCCCGTATGCTCGAGCACCAGTACCGCAAGCAGTTTGGCATGTATATCGATTCGATTGAGACATGCGATGTCGCCCGCGTGGGAACGTTCGATTTTTCGCACATCGACTACGTGTTCACAACGGTGCCGCTCAACGTCAAGTTGCCCGTGCCCGTCCGCGAGGCCGATTTCTTCTTGGAGACGAGCGATGTCAACGCTATCCGCAAGGTGCTGAGCGACGACACTGCGCAATCGGACTCCGTAAGCTCTTTCTTTAGCCGTGCCCTGTTCTTCAACCGCGTTGAGGCGTCGTCGAAGCAGGCCGTTCTCCGATATCTCTCCGAGCGCGCCGTCGAGAGCGGCCGTGTCGATGCCCCGTTTGCCCAAGAGGTCGCCGAGCGCGAGAGCGCGAGTGCCACCTCGTTTGGCAATGGGGTAGCCATGCCCCATGGGATGCATCCCTTGAGCGCCGAGGCCTTTGTTACCGTGGGCCTGCTCGAACATCCCATTCTTTGGGACGAATACGGCCATGAGGTCGATATCGTCTTTATGGTGTCGTTTGCCCGGTCGGGCGGCGATGAGGCGCGGATCTTGAGCTCACTGCTCGCCGAGATCTTTATGGACCGCCAGGGGGTCGAGCGCCTACGCGAGCGCCGGTCCTGGCATGAGCTGATGGCGCTTGTGCAAGCGCATACGGCTTAAGACTTCTTTTGTCGATAACCCTGTCTGTCTACCTGCAATAAACCTCGAGGATTGCGGGCGGGAGATAGGCGTTTCGAATATTCAAGTACAAACCAAACATCACGGGAGAGGAGACCGTTATGGACGATCAGGGAACCGAGATGGTTTCGTTTCAGCTGGTCGCTGCAGCGGGAGAGGCACGCAGCCTTGCCTTCGAAGCCCTTGAAAAGGCAAAAGCGGGGGATTTTGACGCCGCCGCCAAACTCATGAAGCAGTCAAAGGATGCGGGAATCAAGGCTCACCACATTCAAACGCAGCTGCTTTCGACTGAGGCAGCGGGCGAGCATCTGTCGGTGGATGTGTTGCTGGTCCATGCTCAGGACCACCTCATGTGCTCCATGCTTGCTCAGGAGCTCGTGCAGGAGCTGATCTGCCTGTATGAGTGCACTGCAACCAAGAACGCCTAGCGGCGTGCGGTGACTATCCAACCAATCAATGCGAAGGGAATCCCTTATGAAGATCCTTCTTGTTTGCGCAGCTGGTCTGTCTACAAGCATTCTGATGAAGAAACTCGAGAAATATGCGGAGCAAAACGGCATCGAGTTCGATATCGATGCGGTGGGTATCGGCGAGTATCAGGAGACGTGCGCCAATTATGACGTGCTGCTCTTGGGGCCGCAGGTGTCCTACCAGCTCAACACCGTCAAGCAGGGGAGCGGTAAGCCGACCGCGGTCATCCCCGCACAGGACTACGGCATGGGCAACGCCGCCAACGTGCTGGCACTCGCCCAGTCGCTGTTGGGTTAGGAGGCGACCATGGAGAAGTTCATGACCCTGCTTCAGGAAAAACTGACCCCTATCGCCAATTTCTGCGGCACCGAGCGCCACTTTGCCTCCATGCAAAAGGGCTTTATGAGCGCGATCAGCTTCATCTTGGTATCTGCCGTCTTTATGATCCTCGCCAACCCGCCGGTCACGGCCGACCTGGTGGCGCAGGGCGGGTTCTGGTCCGTCTTTGGCCCTTGGCTCGATTTTGCGACGGCCAATAAGCTCACGCTGCTCATCCCCTTCAATATGACGATGGGCATACTGTCGGTGATCGTGACGTTCGCAATCGCCTATAACCTGGCGGGCACCTACAAGATGCCCAAGCTTAACGCCGGCATGACCTCGCTGGTGATGTTCCTGATCGCCGCGGCGCCGTCGTCCTACTACCAGCTTGCTGACGAGTCCGTGCTCCAGGCGGTCCCCTGCACCTATCTGGGTGCGCAGGGCCTGTTTACCGCCATCATCGTTGCCTTGGTCTCCGTCGAGGTCACGCGCTTCTGCCAGACCAAGGGCATCACCATCAAGATGCCCGATGGCGTGCCGCCGTTTTTGTCCGAAACCTTTGGCGCCATCGTACCTATGCTCGCCAACATCCTCATCTTCTTTGGCGGCAACCTGCTGATCCAGATGATCGATCCCGCGCTGTCCATCCCCTCGGTTATCGAGAAGCTGCTCGCTGCCCCGCTTTCCGTCGCAGTTGACTCTGTGCCCGGCGCACTGCTTATCTGCTTCATGACTCTGCTGTTTTGGTGCTTTGGCGTCCACGGCAACATGATCGTAATGCCCATCACCGCCCCGGTCTCGCTTGCCGCCTTTGCCGCCAACGCCTCGCTCTATGCTGCCGGGCAGCCGCTTGAGTTCCACCCGGTGCTCATGTCGTTGGCCATCAACCTCATCGGCGGCACGGGTAATACGTTCTCTTTTGTGGCGCTCTGCGCGTTTAGGGCAAAGTCGCAGCAGCTCAAGGCATTTGGCAGGGCATCGATCGTGCCGAGCTTCTTCCGTATCTCCGAGCCCGCGATCTTCGGCGCGCCCATCATCTTCAACCCGATCCTCATGATTCCGTTTGTGCTAGGCGGCATGATCTCGGCCCTGCTGTATTGGGGTGCGGTCTCACTGGGTCTTGTCTCTAACTTCTACATCTTGGTGAGCGGCACGTTCCCCATCTTCGTTCAGGGCTTTGTCCAGTGCCTCGACCCGCGCATCTGGGTGTTTACGATCGTTTTGATCGTGGTCATGGCTGTGGTCTGGTACCCGTTCTTTAAGGTGTACGATAACCAGCTCCTGGCTCAGGAGCAGGAGAACGCCGCGGCAGCTTCTGCCGAGGATACTGAGTAGCATGAGTTACTTTGACAGAACGTCTGCCGCCGGTATGCCCGAGGGCTTTTTGTGGGGTGGTGCCCTCGCCGCCAACCAGGCCGAAGGGGGCTGGAACGAGGGCGGCCGCGGCATGTCGCACTCCGACCTGATCCCACAGGGTTCCGACCGCTGGGATGTAATGTTTGGCAGGCAAAAGCCCGTGGACGATCCGGACAGGCTGTATCCATGCCGCTGGGGCAACGACTTCTTCCATCATTGGCACGAGGATGTCGAGCTCTTTGCCGAGATGGGCTTTAAGTGCCTGCGTCTTTCAATTTGCTGGAGCCGTATTTTTCCCACAGGGATGGAGACCGAGCCCAACGGCGAGGGCTTGGAGTTTTACCGTCAGGTATTCGAGGCGCTGCGCGAGCATGGAATCGAGCCGCTTGTGACGCTGTCGCACTACGACTATCCGTTGGCTCTGGTCGAGCGCTATGGTGGCTGGCAAAGCCGAGAGATGATCGAGCGGTATGCGCACTACGTCGAGACCGTCGGACGCGCGTACCAGGGCCTCGTGCGTTATTGGCTTACGTTCAACGAGATCAACAGCGTGGCGCTGTCCTATCTCAACGCGGGTGCCACGCTCGAGGATGAGCGTGACCGTGCAGCCGTGACCGCGGCGTTCTCGCACCATATGTTTATGGCGAGCGCTCGCGCTGTCGAGATTCTGCACAAGATCGATCCCGCAAACAAGGTGGGTTGCATGGTCGCTGCCGGTGCGACCTATCCGTACCGTTGTGCGCCCGAGGACGTATGGCTTGCGTATGAGGAGGACCGCGGCCGCTACTTCTACACAGACGTGATGGCTGCGGGCGCCTATCCTGCTTGGAAGCTGCGTGCACTCGAGAAAGAGGGTGTTCACGTGCCCTTTGAGCCGGGCGATACGGAGTATCTGGCAGAGCATACGGTCGACTTCATCTCGTTCTCGTACTATTGCTCGCGCTTGGTGTGCGCCGATGATCAGGTGATCGCCGAGAAGGCGGAGGGCAACGTGTTCCCGACGCTGCGCAATCCGTACCTCAAGGATAAAGAGACTGCCTGGAAGTGGCAGATCGATGCGCTGGGTTTGCGCGTGACGCTTGCCGGCTACCACGATCGTTACCATCTTCCGCTCTTTATCGCCGAGAACGGTGTGGGCGGACTCGATGCGCTGGAAGACGGCAAAGTCCACGATGCGTATCATATTGATTACCTGCGAAGGCATATTCTTGCGCTGCGCGATGCAATTGTCGAGGACGGTGTTGACCTGATGGGATACACGCCGTGGGGCTGTATCGATTTGGTGTCGGCCTCGACGGGGCAGATGAAGAAGCGCTATGGCTTTGTTTATGTTGATGCCGATGATATGGGCAAAGGCACGTTCGATCGCTACCGAAAGGACAGCTTCTGCTGGTACCAAAAGGTCATTGCATCAAATGGCGAGGACTTGAGTTAACTCTTGCAGGTCTGTTGCCCCCGCGGTCCGCTTCGGCCGCGGGGGCTTTTGTTATTGAGGCGGCTGTTCATGAGGAGCATTGCAGGCTGCGGAAACCCGGCACTTGGGGACGTTCCTTTCCTGCCGGCAGCTTGGGACAGTCCTTAAAGGCCGCATCGATCAACTGCGGAAAGCACATTCCAGAATGAGCGTCCAACATGGGGTGCGGTTTCCCTTGAGGCCCTCAATCGGAAAATGCATCCCGGATTATTGTCGAAAAGCGGTCCCTAGTTTCCCAAACGGGCCGCTAACGGAAAGCGCACCCCGCTATTGGGCCCCAAAGCAGGATGCGCTTTCCGTGCCGGCAGTTCCGGGCATCCAGAGACCACTCATTTAAGTCTGTCCCCAGTGACTAGTAGTAGGCCCACATGGCTTCGACTTCGTTGAGGACCTCTACGACGCCCCAGCGGCGGGCGCTGCGGCTGGCCGAGTTGGGATCGAAGACTTCAATCTGGTCGGCGTCGTCAATACCGTAAAGCACAATGTAGTGGCCCACGTTGGTAAAGATGCCCGGCCGAACGGCGGCGATGACGGGCGCTCCCGAACGCAGCGCCTGAGTCATCGAGTCACGATCGTTATGGAGTTCCGTTCCGTTAAGTCCCAACTGCCACGCGCCGCTCGTCATAAAAGACCATTCGGTTGCACCGGTGGGGGCGTAATTGCCCGCCTCGGAAAGCGCGCACATATCGACGGGGGTCATATCGGTGCGTCCCGTCTTAAAGATATAGACCATGGTGAGGCACGTAGGCCCGCAGGCATTTTGGCGGATGGTGCCGCCGGCGTAAGGCAACTCCGACCACGCGGGGTCGATCTGATAGATATGGGGCATCGTGCCGGCTTGCCATTGCGAGCGCGGGGTCGAAAAGGCGAAAGAATAACCGGGCGCGACGGGGGCCTTGAGCAGCTTGTCCTCGGCGGTGGGCTCGAGACCGGCCGAGCCGTGGGACATACAGGAGCTCATAAGCACAAAGACCAGACAGGTGAGGATAGAGCACAGTGCGAGGCGAAGCCGACGAGCCGGCAGGGCGGGGGCATTCACGTACGATGTCGAGCGGTAGGGCTTGCCGTCGCGTCCGCCTTGGGGATGCGAAAAGAAGCGGTTGATATGGATGCCGGGCTGACGTGCGCCGTTGCGGCGCAGTTGCGGAACCTCGGCCTGACGCTGTCGAGTGCGCGCACCCAAGCGGCTATCTTGCTGCGCGCTTGTGCCCGTGCTCGGACGGCCACTCTGCCGTGTTCTGCTTGTCTGCTGCCGAGACGAAGGCCTGGGTTGCTCTTGAGGGCGTTGCGGATTGCTGCTCGTGGCACTTCTGGGCGTCGGCGTGGTGCGGCCAGCAAGGCGAACGCTTTGTCGCCGTTGATCACCGTCGTTGTATCCGTATGCCATTCGTACCGCCTTGTCTCATGTATAACCTGTCTATCCTACAAAAAAGATGTGCAACAAATGGGTCTGCGCGTCAAAAGCTCGGTAAACGGTACGAAAGGCGCAAAACACACGGCCTCAAAAACATCTCTATATGCGTCCGATGAGCGTACGCCTGTCGGGCGGGCGGCAACAATGAGCGGCAAACCGTGCCGTTCGTCCCAAAAACGGCGCCGCTCGTTTTGCAGTTCTGCCTTCGGTCGAGCCACAAGCGGCGCTGCTGTGCCAAGGCCGTATCTTAAAGCCACGAAATAAAAGCGCGCGGCAAAACGGACCGCGCAAGGGGTGACGCCAAAGAGGCGTCAATAAGGAAAGGAGGGGAACAATGGCGGACAAGAACGCAGAAGTTGCAGTCGAAGGTAACGGCGGCATGAAGAAAACGCTTTCGCTCTGGAACTTCTTCACCATCGGTTTCGGTGCCATCATCGGAACTGGCTGGGTTCTGCAGGTCGGCGACTGGATGGTCGTGGGCGGCGGTCCCGTTCCCGCTATGATCGCATTCCTCTTGGGTGCAATCTTCCTCGTGCCCGTCGGAGCTGTTTTCGGTGAGCTCACGGCTGCTATCCCCATCTCGGGCGGCATCGTCGAGTATGTCGATCGCAGCTTTGGCCGTACGCTGAGCTACATCACCGGTTGGCTCCTGGCCCTGGGCAACGGCATCCTGTGCCCGTGGGAGGCAATCGCCATCTCGACCCTCGTGTCCGAGATGTTCGGCAGCCTGCCCGGTCTTGAGTGGCTGCGTGCCGTCAAGCTTTATACCATCCTAGGTGCCGACGTTTACCTGTTCCCGACGCTGATCGCGCTCGGCTTTGCAGTCTACGTCATCTTCCTCAACTTCCGCGGTGCCAGCTCGGCCGCCAAGCTCCAGGCCTTCCTGACTAAAGCTCTGCTCTGCGGCATGCTGCTCGCCATGGGTGTCTCGCTGTTCACCGGTTCGCCGGAACACGCCATGCCCGTGTTCTCCCAGGTCACCGGTGCTGGCGGCGGCAAGCCCGCTACCGAGGGCACCAGCCTGTTCGCCGGCATCGTGTCGGTCCTGGTTCTGACCCCGTTCTTCTACGCCGGCTTCGATACCATTCCTCAGCAGGCTGAGGAAGCAGCCGAGGGCCTCAACTGGAACAAGTTCGGCAAGATCATCTCCCTAGCCCTGCTGGCCGCAGGCGGCTTCTACATGGTCTGCATCTACTCGTTCGGCACCATCCTCGACTGGCATGAGTTTGTTAAGAGCCCGGTTCCCGCGCTTGCCTGCCTCAAGGGCATCAACATGCTTCTGTACCTGGCCATGCTCGTCATCGCCACGCTTGGACCCATGGGCCCGATGAACTCCTTCTATGGCGCCACGAGCCGCATCATGCTTGCCATGGGCCGCAAGGGCCAGCTGCCCGAGAAATTCGCCGAGGTCGACCCCAAGTCCGGCGCTCCCAAGCTCGCCTGCGTCGTCCTGGGCGTCATCACCGTCATCGGTCCGTTCCTGGGCAAGAACATGCTCATTCCTCTGACCAATGTGTCGGCCCTCGCCTTCATCTTCTCCTGCGGCATGGTCGCCCTCGCTTGCCTGCGCATGCGCTTCACCGAGCCCGACCTGCCTCGTCCCTACGAGGTGCCCGGCGGCAAGTTTGGCATCTGCCTCGCTGTCGCTGCCTGCGCCGTCATCATCGGCCTGCTCGTGATCCCGTTCTCTCCCGCCTCCCTCAACATGGTGGAGTGGAGCATCGTGATCGGCTGGCTGGCCATTGGCCTGGCCCTCATGGCTTTCACCAATTCCCGCAAAAAGTAACGCCTAGCCGGGGCGGATCGGGTGCGCGGAACCCTCTCTTCTGCGCACCGAACCCGGCACCACTTGGGTAGCTTTGTGAGGCCTTAACCCAACATGGCCTCGCCCACTATATGGATCCATAAGGAGGAACCATGTCCACTAAGTATGCAATCGTTGGCGGTAAGCTCATCGACGGTACCGGTGCCGAGCCGGTCGAGAACTCCCTCGTTCTCGTCGACGACAACGGCAAGATCGAGTACGCCGGTGTCATGCAGGACCTTCCCGAGGGCGTTGAGGTTATCGACGCCGCCGGCAAGACCGTCCTTCCCGGCCTGATCGACACCCACCTGCACTTCTCGGGCAACCTGACCGACGATGACACCGACTGGGTCATGCAGCCGCTCCTCGAGAAGCAGGCCGTCGCCGTCAAGCAGGCCTACGACTGCCTCACCCACGGCCTCACCACCGTCTGCGAGATCGGCCGCTTTGGTATCCAGATCCGTGACTGCATCGACAAGGGCGTCTTTAAGGGTCCGCGCGTTCTGGCCACCGGCCTGGGCTTCTGCCGCGTTGCCGGTCACGGCGACTCTCACCACTGCACCCAGGAGCTCAACAAGGAATCCCATCCCTGGGGCGACCAGGTCGACGGTCCTTGGGATCTGCGCAAGGCCGTCCGTCGTCGCCTGCGCGAGAACCCCGATGCCATCAAGATCTGGGCTACCGGTGGTGGCATCTGGCGCTGGGACTCCGGTCGCGACCAGCACTATTGCTCCGAGGAGATCCAGGCCGTGGTCGAAGAGGCAAAGATGGTCGGCATCCCCGTGTGGAGCCACTGCTACAACAACCACGCCGCTGCCTACGATTCCGTCCGCTTTGGCTGCGAGCAGCTGATCCACGGCTTCGATATCGATGAGCGCACCATGGACCTCATGGCCGAGCAGGGCACCTTCTTCACCCCGACGATCGCCTTCCTGCCCACCTGGTACGCCACCTATCCGCCCGTCTACGTCCCCGAGCTGCACGACAAGTACGAGGGCACCCTGGTCGAGAAGGAGCTGCAGCGCAACTACGACTGCCTGCGCGAGGCCAAGAAGCGCGGCGTCGTCATGACGATCGGCTCCGACTCCTTCTCCTTCGTCACCCCGTATGGCACCTGCTCCATCGAGGAGATGTACGAGTTCGTCGACAAGATCGGCTTCACCCCGGTCGAGACCATCACCTGCGCCACCCTCAACGGTGCCAAGATGTGCCACATCGAGGACGAGACCGGTTCCATCGAGGCCGGCAAGTGCGCCGACCTGCTGGTCGTCAACGGTGACGTCGCCGCCGACATCCACGTGCTCAACACCGACAACATGGACGTCATCATGAAGGACGGCTGGATCGTCGAGGCTGGCACCTTTGGCGAGGCCAACAAATACAGCGCCTAAGCTACCGTTTGTCGATGGCTGGATGTAAAACACAGTTTTTGATTGCATAATGCAATGGAGAGGGTCGCTTGCGGCCCTCTTTATTGCTATGGGTGCTACGGACAAGAGGGGATGACGGTGGATTTAAACAGGCTGATTCTGGGCAAGAGCTACAACTCTACCAAGGTCTTTCGTACGGCCCAGCATGTGGTTCAGGCCATCCTGCTCGGTGTTGTCGTTCCGGCGCTTATCCTGCTGCTTATCTGGGATTTAACCGATAATCCCAATCCCGTTCCGGGCGTTGTCGTTATTGCCGGCCTGGTCATGCTGTGTTTCTTTTTCTCGTATGTCTTTGTGGTCCCCGACGACCTCACATCGAGCGCAACCGACCGTACGCTCGCCATCGCATCAAAAATATTCGCCTACACGTCGCGCGGCCTTACGCCCGAAGCGGCCCAGGGCGCCTCTAAGATCATCCTGTCCGAGACCATCGCCTCTGCCATCTGCTTTACCGATGGCAAACAGGTGTTGGCAAGCTGGGGCGAGGACTCGGCAAGGTGCCCTGCCGGCACCCCGGTCGTGCTCAAGACCACGCTCAACGTGATCGAGTCCGGCGAACAGAGCGTATTTTCGCGCGACGCCTCCAATGAGACGGGCGGCTATTTTCCCCGTCTGCGCGCCGGCATTGTCGCGCCACTGACCGTGCGCGGGCATTGCGTGGGCACGCTCGAGCTGTATTACCCCCGCCTGAGCAGCATCGATATGCGCCAGACGGCGTTGGCCTCGGGCTTTGCCGATCTCATTTCCACGCAGCTCGCCAGCTTTGAGCTCGAGCGCCAGGACGAGCTCACGGCCCGCGTGGAGCTGCGTGCCCTGCAGTCGCAGGTCGACCCGCATTTTCTATTCAACACTATCAGCACCATCGTGTCGCTCGTTCGAACCGAGCCCGACAAGGCGCGATCGTTGCTGATCGATTTTTCCAATTATTACCGTCAGACGCTTTCTGACTCCGATACGCTCACCACGCTCGAGCACGAGGTGGAACAGGGCACTCGTTACATCAACCTTATGCAGGCCCGGTATGGCGACGGCCGTCTGCGCGTCTCGGTCGATATCGACTTTGAGGTGCGCGACAGCTTGGTGCCGCCGTTTATCTTGCAGCCGCTGCTCGAAAACTGCATCAAGCATGCGCAGCGCGAGACCGAGCCGCTTTCTATTCGTGTTAGGGCTTTCGAGACCGATGACGGCTTGGAGATCATCGTCGAAGATGACGGCATCGGTATGAGCGAAGAAGTCTGCGCGCATCTGTTTGAGCAGCATCGCCTGGAGGAGCCCGAGAGCATTACCGCCGACGGCTCCATCAAGCGAGGTTGCGGCCTGGCGCTCTTCAACGTGCTTCAGCGCATCCATTTCTTTTACGGAGAAGATTCCGGCATGCGCGTGAAGTCCCAGGAGGGCGTGGGAACGCAGGTCATCGTCGAGCTGAACGGCGAGCCGCATGAGCCGGCGCCGATGACGGCGTAGCGCGCGGTTGGATTGAGAGAAAAAGAGGGGAAGCGCATATGTCCGAGGGATGGAACATCTTGGTGGTTGATGACGAGCCTCCTATTAGGGCTGAGCTACGCTATCTGTTGGAAAAGGATACGCGTGTGGGTCAGATTGCCGAGGCGGGCAATGTCACCGAAGCCGTGGAGTCGATTCTGTCGAACAAGCCCGACGTGCTGTTTTTAGACATTACCATGCCCGGTCGCTCGGGAATTGAGCTTGCCGAGACGCTGCAGAACCTAAAGACGCCGCCGGTCGTGGTGTTTGTGACGGCATTTGCCGAGTATGCGGCCGATGCCTACAACCTCGATGCTGTCGATTACGTCGTCAAACCGGTCGAGGATGCCCGCTTGTCAAAGGCGCTCGACAAGATTGAGACTGCCCTGGGCGCTCGCCGTGTCGTCCATGCTCCGCACCAGCCTTTGCGCCTGACGGTGGATCGCGGGGGCAAAAAGGTGTTCATTCCCGTGGCGGATGTCTGCTACTTTGAGGCGCGCGCCGATTTTTGCAACGCCGTCTGCGCTGAGGGGACGTATCTGATCAATGAGTCGATCTCTTCGCTCGAGCGTCGCTTGGGCTCCGAGGGCTTTATTCGCGTTCATCGCAGCTATCTGGTCAATTTGGAAGACGTGCACAATGTTGAGATTGGCTCCACGGGCCTGATGGAGCTCAGGCTCGACCGCGTGAGCTCGACGGTGCCGGTGTCCCGTCGTCGTGCCGCCGAGGTCAAGTCGCACCTGGGGCTTGCGTAAGAGGCTTGCGTGCCGTCGTTTACCATCGCAGGTTTGGTATGGGCGCGCGGTGGGCATAATGGGTGGCATCGAATGAAATCGAAAGGATCATTATGCCCGCGCTTATCACCCATCATCTGTTTGGCGAGGAAAGCATCGACCGTCTTCCGCAGGGCGTCATCACGTCCGATGAAGAGCGCATTGCCTTTATCTTGGGCAACCAAGGCCCCGACCCGTTTTTCTTTCACATTCTGACACCGCGTGTTTCCGACTGTACGCTGCTGGCGCAGGTCATGCATCGCTCGCGCATGTCTCGCCAGTTCGCGTGCCTGCGCGACGGCGTGTCGCATCTGCTGCCGCGCGACGCCAGCTTGGGTCGCGCCTTTGCGCTGGGCCTGCTGTCTCATTACGTGCTCGACCGCAACGCCCACCCCTTTGTCTATGAGCAGCAGTTTGGCATCGTGGAGTCCGATTCAGAGCTTGAGGATTCGAGCAGTCAGGTCCATGCCGTGATCGAGAGCGACCTGGATGTACTGATGCTGCAGCTTAAGCGCGATGGCGCTACGGTCGACGATTACCCGCCGGCGGGCGAGATCGTCACCACCGACCGCATCAACCGTGTGGCCGGCGTGCTGATGAGCTACATCGCCGGGCGCGTGTACGGTATCGACATCCCGGCGGGGGAGTACGCCGGCGCCGTCTCGGACATGCAGATGCTCTATCGCACCATTGAGCCGGCCGGCTCGGTAAAGACGCGCGCGATTGCCCTGGTTGAGGGCTTGGTGCATGACTACTCGCTGCTCGACGGCCTTGCTCATCGCGTGACGACGGAGCTGCCCGAGCGCACCGGTAACCTGGGCCACCTGACATGGAAGAATCCCTTTACCGATGAGGTCTCGACCGAGAGCTTCCCCGAGGTCTTTGAGCGCGCGCTGACCGATTACGAGCTCACCGTTGCCCGCTTTATCGAGACCGGTGACATGGATGCCGTGACCGGCCATATCAACTATAGCGGCCGCGTACTCGACGCCGACGAGGAGTTCGACCGCGAGGAGTAGGGCCCGTGCGTGCCCCTTTGCCGAATCCTTACCAGCGCTTCTGTGCAATTGGGGTACGATGAACTAACTGCATATCGGGCGAATACGAAGGGGCCCTGTCCATGAAATACACCAAGCTCGAGCGTAACTGGGTTATGTACGATGTGGGCAATTCGGCCCTCGTGTTGCTCAATACCTCGGTGGTGCCCATCTACTTTAACGCCATCAATACCGGTGCTTCCTCGGCAGACCTGGTGGTCGCTTGGGGCAACGCTCAGACGATCGCCTCGCTGGTCATTGCCATGCTCATGCCCATTCTGGGCGCGCTTGCCGATTACGCCGGCAACAAGATTAAGTTCTTCTTGGGCTTCTTCCTCACGGGCCTGGTTCTTTGCCTGGCGCAGGCTATCCCAATGTCCGCCATGGCATTTTTGACCGTGTACGTGCTGTGCACCATCGGCCTTAACTCTTCTATGACGTTCTACGACGCCATGCTGCCCGACATTACCACCGACGAGCGCATGGACGCCGTGTCCAGCTCGGGCTATGCCTGGGGCTACATCGGTTCCACCGTGCCGTTCATCATCTGCCTGGCGCTCATCATGGGTGGCCCCGCTCTTGGCGTCCCCACCATGCTGGCAACGCGTCTGTCGTTTATCATCACTGGTGCCTGGTGGCTCATCTTTACCCTGCCGCTCATTCGCACCTATAAGCAAAAGTACGGTCGCGAGCGCGGTCCCGAGGACACCATCGGCCACATCGTGGGCGGTGTGTTCTCCGAGGTCGGACACACCATGCGCGAGATCGCCCACAACAAGACCGTGCTGGTCTACATGATCGCGTTCTTCTTCTATATCGATGGCGTCCACACGGTCATTTCCATGGCTACCAGCTACGGCTCGGCTTTAGGCATCGACTCGACCCAGCTGGTGCTGGCGCTGCTCGTTACGCAGTTCGTGGCCTTTCCGTCCGCCATCATCTACGGCAAGCTCGCCGGACGCGTGGGCACGCTCAATATGATCCTGGTGGCGGTCGCCGCCTACATGGGCATTGTGCTGTTCGCCGCATTCTTCCTAAAGACCGCCTTTGAGTTCTGGGTGCTTGCCATTATGGTCGGTCTGTTCCAGGGCGGCGTGCAGGCGCTCAGCCGTAGCTACTTTGGCCGCATTATCCCTAAGGAAAAATCCAACGAGTACTACGGCTTCTTTGACATCTTTGGTCGTTATGCAAGCGTCATGGGCACCTTCCTAGTGTCGGTCGTCACCTCACTGACCGGCAACCCGTCGCTAGGCGTCCTTTCCATTGGCGTGCTGCTGGTCGTTGGCTTTGTGCTGCTGGTCCGCCTGTCTCGCATGACTCAGGCGGCAGAGCGGGCCGCATAGAAGCGAGCGGCTATTGTGCCTGTCCGCGGTACTCTTTTGGGGTTATCCGCAATAAACATTGCGACTTGCGAGCAATGATTTGCCCAAGTGGGTATGATGGAATCAGCTAGGTCGCGGGGCGTCGCCTGTGTTTGGCGGCGCCCCGTTTTTGTGTTGCAGGGAGGGAAGGCATGAACGCCACGGTTGTGATTCCAACATACTGGGCGGGCGATGATGCCCGTGCAAACGCTCCCGGCGTCTATGACCACTCGACGAAGCTCAACGCCACCAATCCCGAGCTCGACCGCTGCCTGGCCTCGCTCGAGCAGGTGCGCGACATTCCGAGGATTATCCTTTTGGTGGTCTGTCCCATCTCGGCCACGGCTGATGTGTCGAAGCGTGTCCACGAAATCGTCGACGCGCACCCTACGCTCAAGGTCACCGTGGTTACCAACACCCAGGCATCGCGTATCGCCGACCGTGTGGCGCAGATTGCTCCCAAGGGCTCGGGCGAGTGCGTGAGTCTGCGCGGATACGGCGCCATTCGCAATATGGGGCTTGCCTGCGCTGCGGTGCTCGGCCACGATGCCGTTGTCTTTTTGGATGACGACGAGACCGTTATCGATGCCGACTTTATGAAGCGCGCGACCTATGCACTGGGCCAGCAGACGCGTCAAGGCCTGCCGATTTTGGTTAAGAGCGGTTACTTTTACGATCGAGACGGATCGCCGTTGGCGCCCACAGACAAGGTGGGCATTTGCCATCGTTGGTGGACCAAACGCATCGAGTTTAATCGCTGGATGAAAAAGGCGCTCTCGGGCACCCGTATCTCTCGTTCAAACTACGTGTGCGGCGGCCTTGTGGCGCTTCATGCCCGCGCCTTTACCCGTGTGGCGTTTGACCCGTTTATCACCCGAGGCGAGGACCTAGATTACCTCTTTAACATGCGCATGTTTGGCTACGACGTGTGGTTTGACAACGAGTGGGTCGTTCGTCACCTGCCGCCCGAGTCCGAGAAGCGCTCGCCGCGCTTTATGCAGGACGTGTACCGTTGGTACTACGAGCGTGCCAAGCTGACATTTGCCGCGCACCAGCAGGAGCTCGTTCCCGTCACGGCCGCGTCACTCATGCCCTATCCGGGCCCGTGGATTTCGCGCGAGCTCGACGACCGCGTGCGCAAGACCGCCATGGTCCGCAGCATGTTTACCCGCGAGCACGAGGGATACCTGCGCATTTGGCGTCACGGTATTGACGAAGCCAAGACCTACGCGCGCCAAAACGCCGCAAGCTACCTGCGTTTCCAGAGCTTCTGGCCCAAGATCATGGACGGGCTCTGGCGCGACGCACAACTGACCAGCATCCTGGAGGGGACTGAATGATCGACCGCCGCGCCCAGCGCGATAATTCAATATCAATCTTTCGCGTGATTGCCGTTGTCTGCGCCATTTGCGTGCTGGTGTACTTTATTTTTGCCCTGGCGACTGGAATCGAGCCGATCGCGACCGTGGTCGCCTGCGCACTGCTGTGCATCTTTCTGTGCATTTTTATCTATTTGACGCTCAATCCCGATTCGGTGCGTTCGCAGTACACCGAAGAGACGCTCTCGGTGGCCTCTGCCATGCTCGAGGACATCAAAGGCGGTCTGACGCAGGAGTCGGCGCGTCTGGTGTGCCAGCGCATTTTGCCCGAGACGCGTGCCATGACGGTTGCCATCACCGACGAGAGCAACGTGCTGGCCTGCGCGGGCGAGTTTGAGGAAAAGCTGCTGCCCGATTCGCCCATCCACACACTTGCCACGCGCTACGTCATCGAGCACGGTATCGTCCAGTCGTTCAACCGTGTGGTGGACGTGGTGGGTTCGGATGGCTCGCACAACCATGTTCCCGCCGGTATCATCGCTCCTATCAAGGTGGGTGACCGCACCGTCGGCACGCTCAAGTTCTACTACAAGACCCCGCGTGCCGTCGACCGCACTCAGTACGCGCTTGCCTCGGGTTTTGCCGAGATCCTGTCCACGCAGCTCGCCATCCACGAGCTCGAGGTGCAAAAGGAGCTCACGGCCCGTGCCGAGGTGCGTGCCCTGCAGGCGCAGATCAACCCGCACTTCCTGTTCAACACGCTCAACACCATCGCGTCGTTTACGCGTACCGATCCGCTGCGCGCCCGCGAGCTGCTGCGCGAGTTCTCCTCGTTCTATCGCGCCACGCTCGACAATTCGGGCTCGCTCATTCCCGTGTCGCGCGAGGTCGCGCAGACCAAGCGCTACCTGACGTTTGAGAAGGCGCGCTTTGGCGAGGATCGCGTGCTGGCGACCTTCGACGTGTCCGAGGACGTCGAGGACACGCTGGTGCCGGCATTTGTAATCCAGCCAATCGTCGAGAATGCCGTGCGCCATGGTATGGGCGACGACGATGCACTGAGGATCGACGTGTCGGTCCACAGGGATGGCGAAGATGCGATTTTGATTGTGGTCGCCGATAACGGCGTGGGCATGGACGAAGGCACCGCTGCCAGACTGTTTGACGAACGCTCCGCCCGTCCCGACGCCAGCTCCCCGCAGGGCGGCGGCGCCGGTGTGGCCATGCACAATATTTCGGAGCGCATCCATCGCTTTTATGGACCGCACTCTTATACACGCGTCGAATCGGCCCCGGGCAAGGGCGCTAAAGTGCTCCTGCATCTCGATTTGTCGGAGAGCATCTTCGACATTCAAGAGTAGAATGATAGGTTACGGGTTTAACGCTAGTTGGCGGATGCCCGACGTAGTTAGTTGACGAAAGGTTTTATCCCTATGCTGCGTGCGATGATTGTGGATGATGAGGCCCCGGCCCGTTCGGAACTTCGCTTCTTGCTCGAGCAGACGGGCAAGATCGGCACGATCACAGAAGCGTCGAGCGTTCGCTCCGCTATCGAGATGCTTATGGAGAGCCGCGTCGATGTTGTGTTCCTCGATATCTCGATGCCTGGCGCTTCGGGTCTGCAACTTGCCGAGGCACTGCATAAGCTCAAGAATCCGCCGGCGATCGTATTCGTAACCGCGTACAGCGATCATGCGGTCGAGGCGTTTGATGTGGATGCCGTCGACTATCTGATGAAGCCGGTCGAGGAGGCTCGCCTGGATCGAGCGATCGATAAGGTTATGCAACGCGCCAAGCCTGTCACGGACAGCAAGGTGACCATCGAGCGCATCCCGGTGGAAAAGGGCGGCCGCAAGGTCCTCATCCCCGTGGACGACATTCGCTTTATTATGGCCAAGGACGATTACTCCTGTATTTATACGGTCGATGACCGCTTTTTGTCCACGACCTCGCTGGCACAGTTCGAGGCCAAGCTCTGCGACTTTGGCTTCTTCCGCGTTCACCGCCGCTATATCGTCAACTTGGCGTGTGTCACCGACGTCGAGACGGTTCCCTCGGGCGCTATCCAGCTGGGCATTACGGGCGTCGACGAACGCGTACCGGTTTCGCGCCGTCGCGTCGTGCCACTCAAAAAGGCCCTGAGCCTCTAGTACACCGGCCCCGCAGCCCTGTAGACCAAAATCGTCTGCGGAGCCGTGGGGCTTTTTGCATGAATGCACCAAATCTTTTTGCGGAAGGGATCCCATGAACAGTGCAAGCGCCAAGCGTATCGACATTATCTCGGACACCCACGGCTATCTTTCGCCTGCGCTCTTGGACGAGCTTAAGGGTGCGGATCTGATTATCCACGCCGGTGACCTTACGTCGGAGATGGATTACGAGCATCTGCGCACCATCGCCCCCGTGCGAGCGGTGCTGGGTAATAACGACTACTACCGCGACTACGGCCCCGATGTGGACCGCTTGGCGCTCTTTACCTACGAAGGCCTCAAGTTCGCCGTAGCCCACTACCGTGAAGACCTTCCGGTGGGATCCGTGGACGTAGCCATCAACGGTCACACCCACGTAACCAAAGAAGCCCAAGTAGGCCGCTGCCTGGTCCTCAACCCAGGCAGTGCCAGCTATCCAAGAGGCACCCGAGGCCCCACCATGGCCAGAATGCTCGTCAAGGACGGCAAGATTCTGAGCACCAAATTTATTGACCTAGAGTAGGTGCAACAAAAACGGGGGATGCAGATCGCATCTCCCGTTTTTCTTTGAGCCAAAGGCCGAAGTTCAACAACAATCTTAGACAACCCTGCCGAGGAGAACGGGGACCTCGAGCCGCGGAAGCGGCGAGGAACAAAGTCTTTGAAGCAAGTGACGGCAGGGAGGGTCTCCGGGGCCGGCTGGCGCGGGTTGAGTTTGTCGCGAGTTCCGCACGCAAAGGAAAGCACTTAATGTGCTTTCCGTCTTGCGCAGGACTGTAGAGCAGCAAACTCAACCCGCGCCAGCCGGCCCCGGAGACCCTCCCGGAGGGACCGAAAAACTTTTTCAAAAAAGTTGTTGCGCGCCGGACAGACTTCTGTGTATACTAATCCCCGCAGCGCACGCGAGCGGAAACAAACGCGAACGACTGCCTGGGGAGTTAGCTCAGTTTGGTTAGAGCGCCGGCCTGTCACGTCGGAGGTCGCGGGTTCGAGCCCCGTACTTCCCGCCAACGCAATTAAAGCCACGTCTTCGGACGTGGCTTTTTGCGTTTAATAGGCCCTCGATCTTATATGCCTCTTTATCCAAATCACCGCATTCGCAACGAGCGAGCCGGCCTCTACTGATATATGTGTTCAAACAGGGGGTTTGTTGCGCAACATCTGTTCAATGAAGCAGGGGGTTCGGTTATACTAAATTGCACTTTAGGCCGTACCTGATTCAGCTAGTCTTCAAGTGCGGCATTCAGTGAACACCCATTTTATAATTTGGTTGTTCAGGCGGTCATTTGGCGTCTCGACACAAGCTCGGCCCCGGAGCTCGTTCGAGCTGTTCGTATTCCTTGAAAGGGGAAACATGGACATATCGAGGAAGACTGATTATGCCCTTCGCATGCTTGCGATGCTTGCCGAGGAGCCGGAGCGGTTGCTTTCTGTTCGCACTGCTGCCGAAGAGGTCAATGTTCCGTATTCGTTTGCCCGTTCGATTCAGCACGGCTTGGTTCAGGCCGGCATTGTGGAGAGCCTGCGTGGTGTTCATGGCGGCATGCGCCTTAAGGTGAGCCCCGACGATGTCACGATCCGTCAGGTCGTAGAGGCCGTTCAAGGCCCCATGGTTATGAACGATTGCACCGCGCCCGATGGCGACTGTGCGCGCATGGGCACGTGCTGCTATCATCCCCTGTGGGCCGGAGCCCAGGCGCTGATGCGCGACTATCTCGATTCCGTTTCGCTCGGCGATATCGTCGCCCATCGCCAGTTTCCGGCTGTCGATCCCAAGTTCGCCGACCGCGATGCGTTTCCCGAGTACGCCGCTTGCGCGTATGCTTGCCGGGAGGAATAGCGACGCATAAGGAGCATTGTCATGATTCAGGACCCCTTTCGTTCGATGATTCGTTCGGAAGGGGTCCTGCGTTATCGCGACCTTCCGTGGCGCCGCACGCGCGACTCGTATATCATCTGGCTTTCCGAGGTCATGCTGCAGCAGACGCAGGTGCCGCGCGTGGAGACGCGCATGCCGGCGTGGCTCGATCGCTTTCCTACTGTCCAAGCGCTTGCTCAGGCCGCCCCTTCCGATGTCTTGGACGCGTGGCAGGGAATGGGCTACAATCGCCGCGCCCTGGCGCTTCACAGGGCTGCACAGTGCGTTGTGGAGGACTGGGATGGGGAGTTTCCGCGCGAGACGCACGATCTGGTCGCGCTGCCCGGCATTGGCCCGGCGACGGCGCAGGGCATCCGTTCGTTTGCATTCGATCTTCCAGGCGTGTATCTGGAGACCAACGTGCGCACGGTCTTTTTGCATCATTTCTTTCCCGATGTGCCGGCCGTTCCCGATCGCGAGCTGGTGCCGCTGATTCAAGCCGCCTGTCCGGCGGCCCCCGGTGCGGCGGCGGACGAAATTGCGCCCTTTGCCGCGCCTCAAGACGATGCCGACACGCCGCGCGCGTGGTATTACGCGTTGCTGGATTACGGCGCGTATCTTAAAAAGACGCTGCCCAATCCGTCCAGGCGATCGGCGGGCTATAGTCGTCAGTCCAAGTTTGAGGGCTCGCGTCGCCAAAAGCGCGCCCACATTGTGCGCATGCTGCTGGCGGCGCGCGATGGGCAGCCGGCAGGTATTACGGTTGATGAAGCTGTTACAGGCGTTAACGAGATGGAGACGGCAGCCGGCCGAGAGTCGGTCGAGCGCGAACTGGTCGCAAGCATCCTTGCCGATCTGGAGCGCGAGGGCTTTTGCCGCTCCGAGGGCGATCGTTGGTTGAGCGTGTAGCCCGCTCAAATCTGAAGAACAGGATTATAAGGTTTAAATTCTCGGCATGAGGGCATCCTAAAGACAGGGCCGCTCAAAGCCTATGGGCGGCACGTGTTGAAGGGAAGTACACCTATGGATTTTGAGAACTCTCAGACCAAGAAGAACCTCGAGACTGCTTTTGCCGGTGAGTCCCAGGCACACACCAAGTATCGCTACTATGCATCCAAGGCCAAAAAGGACGGCTACGTTCAGATCTCGAATATCTTTGCCGAGACGGCGGGCAACGAGTCCGAGCATGCCAAGCTGTGGTTTAAGTATCTGCACGACGGCGCCGTTCCGGGCACTCTGGACAACCTGCGCGACGCCGCCGCGGGCGAGAACTACGAGTGGACCACGATGTATGACGAGTTTGCCAAGACCGCCGAGGAGGAGGGCTTTGCCGAGATCGCCGAGAAGTTCCGCGGCGTCGCCGCTGTCGAGAAGGCCCACGAAGAGCGCTATAACAAGCTCGTCGAGCGCATTGAATCGGGTGAGGTGTTTGAGCGCGAGGGCGTAAAGGTGTGGAAGTGCTTGAACTGCGGGCACCTGCATGTTGGTGCCGAGGCGCCCGAGGTGTGCCCGGTGTGCAACCACCCGAAGGCGTACTTTGAGGAGCAGGTGGTGAACTACTAGCGCGTGGCGCTGGTTGCTGCGGGGCGCGGGGCGGGAGGCCGGATTGCCTTCCCTCCCCGCTCACGGCTCCGCAGGGTCGCGTTGAGGGAAGGCAATCCGGCCTCCCGCCCCGCGCCCCGGCGTTGGGTCGTCGCGTGCTCGTTACTGAAAAGCTGATTAGAAGTTTGTGTGCCGCCCCTTTAGGGGCGGCACGTTTTTGTGTGGGGTCCCGGTCTTCACAATTTCCGTCAAGCTTTTGGTTAGGTTTTGGTCGGTTGGCGAAAGGGCAGAAAGGCAAAAGATTGCTGGCGAAAAAAGCTCAGAGAAAGTGCTGGTAGGAGAGTTGTTGAGGTTTTCGACAGCTTTTGTCAACAAGAAACTTTGCGGCTATTGCTACGGATTGCGTTGCCGTGGCCTTGGCGGTGCGGGATGCTGGGCGTAAGCGTCGAATGCTCCGATTTTGGAGGCCAGCATGGACCTGTTTCTTGAGACTCCGCAGCAACAAGCTGAGCGCATGTTGCGTCAGCAGCAACGGCTCATGGAGATGCAAATGCAAGGGGTAGCCGCCCAGCCCCCTGCGCAAAATGCCACGCCTGCGGTTTCGCCTGCGGGCGGATCGGCGCCAGAAAACTATTCCGTACAACAAGATTCATATGCGCAGGAGCTTGCGTTCGACAAGCGTCGTGCGCGTCGCCGTCGTTGGACCCAGCGCCTGCGTACGCTGGCGATGATCGTGCTGATCCCGTTAGGGCTCGCGGCAATCTTCTTGGCCTCATATGCCCTCACGTGCATTCTCAACGGCGCCTCGCCCAGCGAGGTGCTTGAGCACTTAGCAGCTCTCGGCCAGCGCCTAAGCGATGTCGTAGCAACCATCCGCGCCGGCTGGGAGAGTTAGCGTTTTAGTACCTGTGGCCCAAAATCCATTTGTCCGATTGCCGCGTGACGCCCGGTGCGTGTGGCGGGGTAAGATTGACCGCGGTTTTGATTGATGATCGATTGAGTTTGTTGGGCGGAGTCTATGTCTGCTATTGATATCGTGCTTGTTGTGATTGCTTTGGTGGCGGTGGGGGTTGCTGTGGCTTGTGCCCTGCAGCTTAAGGGCCTTCGTGCCGAGCTGCAGGAGCGTGGCGATGACGGGGCAGAGATGCTGGCTGCGCTCGAGCAGGCCAACAACGCGCTCGACACCCTCAACGTCGCGTTGGCAGAAACCCGCCGCACGGCAAATGCCATCGCGCAACAGCAGACGACCGATGCGGCCGTAGAGCAGCAGCGTTACCTGACCATCGCGCGTGAGCTCTCGCAGGCTGGCGACCGTATGGATGACCTGCGCCGCGAGACGGCCCAACAGCTCGGTGCCAACCGCGAGGGCATCGAGCACCGCCTGGACAAGGTGCGCGAGACGGTCGATGCCCAGCTGGGCGCCATCCGCAAGGACAACAACGTGCAGCTCGATCAGATGCGCGCGACGGTGGACGAGAAACTCTCCCGTACGCTCAACGATCGCCTGTCTGCATCGTTTAAGCAGGTGAGCGACCAGCTCGAGGCTGTGTACAAGGGTTTGGGCGATATGCAGTCTATCGCCACCGGCGTGGGCGACCTCAAGCGCGTGCTGGGCAATGTAAAAGCGCGCGGCATTTTGGGCGAGGTACAGCTGGGTGCAATCCTGGCGGACATCCTTACGCCCGACCAGTATCTGGAAAACGTCGCCACCAAGCCCGGCGCCTCGGAGCGCGTTGAGTTTGCCGTCAAGCTGCCGGTGGACGAGGGCGATCCCGTGCTGCTGCCGATCGACTCCAAATTCCCGGGCGACGCGTACGAGCATCTGCTCGACGCGCAAGAGTCGGGTGATGCCGAAGCTGTGGCCACCGCGCGCAAGACACTCGACGCTATGGTGAAACGCGAGGCAAAGGACATCTGCGAAAAGTACCTGAGCGTGCCCGCGACCACCAATTTTGGCATTATGTTCGTGCCGTTTGAGGGCCTGTACGCCGAGGTCGTCAGCCGCCCCGGGCTTATCGAGACCCTGGGCCGCGACTATTACGTTAACGTTGCCGGCCCCAGCACCATGGCGGCCATCCTCAACAGCCTGCAGATGAGCTACCAGACGTTTAAGTTGCAAAAACGCACCGATGACGTGCTGCGCGTGCTCTCTGCCGTCAAGGCCGAGCTGCCGCGCTATCAGGCGGCGCTGCGCCGCGCCCAGCAGCAGATCGAGACCGCAGGAAAGACGGTCGAGGGCATCATCACCACGCGTACCAACGTTATGGAGCGCAAGCTCAAGGATATCGACGCGCTGGAAGACGCGCGGGAGGCCGACGAGATCTTGGGACTCACGTCTGCGGAGCTGCTCGCAGACCAAAAAGACGAGGACTAGCTGCATCTGACGGCGGGGCGCCTGCGCAAGCGCGGGACGCGGGCGCTTTTCGCGTCGCACTTGCCTGAAGTGCGCTTTAGTGTGCAACAATGGCGTTTCGCCCTATCAGACGCGAAAGGAAGCCCATGTCTCAGAGAAACACCAGTCCGCTCAAACGCTCCACCGTGCGCCGCACGCTGCAGCGTTTTTGGGACGTCACGCGCACGCAGCCGCTGATCGTCTTTCTCTCGGTGTTCTCGTCGGCGGGCTACATCTTTTTGCTCACGTTTGCCAACACCTACGTGATGGCCCTCATCGTCGACCGCGTCCAAGCGGGTTCCGTGGCGGGCGATCAAGTATTCGAGGTCTTTGGTCCCTACATTCTGGCGCTCGTGCTCGTTAACCTAGTGGGCCAGATCCTCTCCAAGCTGCAGGACTACACCGTCTACAAGCTCGAGATTGCGGGTAACTATCACTTGGCGCGCCTGTGCTTCGACACGCTCTCCAATCAATCCATGACATTTCACACCAGCCGCTTTGGCGGATCGCTCGTGAGCCAGACGAGTCGTTTTATGAGCGGCTATACGGGGCTGGTAGACGTGACGGTGTATTCGCTCATTCCCACTATCACCTCGGTTGTCTGCACGGTGGCGGCGCTCGCTCCGGTGGTGCCGACGTTTACCGTGATCCTGGTGGGCATCATGGTCGTCTACATCGCGTTTGTCTGGCTTATGTATAAGCGCATCATGCCGCTTTCGGCCGCGACGTCCGCCGCGCAGAACAAGCTGTCGGGTGTGCTGTCCGACGCGGTCACGAACATCCTGGCCGTCAAGACCTGTGGGCGCGAGGACTTTGAGCGCGACCTGTTCGATGCCGCCGACCGCGCCGCGCGCGACGCCGAGACGGTTTCGATGCACGCCATGATGCAGCGCAACTTTACGACCTCGGGCCTTATCGTCATCACCATGGCCGTGGTGAGCGTGTTCGTCGCGGGAGGCAACGCGTGGTTTGACATCTCTGCCGGCGCGCTCGTCATGATTTTTACCTATACGTACAACCTCACCATGCGTCTGAACTACGTAAGCTCCATGATGCAGCGCATCAACCGCGCGCTCGGTGATGCGGCCGAGATGACGCGCGTGCTGGACGAGCCGCGTCTGGTGGCAGACGACGAGAACGCTCCCGAGCTTAAAGTGACCGAAGGTGCGATTGATTTTGAGCACCTGAGCTTTGCATACCGTGACGCCGCGGCGGGCGAGAACGTGTTCGACGACCTGACGCTTCACGTGGCGGCGGGCCAGCGCGTGGGCCTGGTGGGCAAATCGGGCTCGGGCAAGACGACGCTCACCAAGCTGTTGCTGCGCCTGGACGACGTACAGGGCGGCCGCGTGCTCGTGGACGGTCAGGACGTCTCGCGCTGTACGCAGCAGAGCCTGCGCCGCCAGGTTGCCTACGTGCCGCAGGAGGCGCTGCTGTTCCATCGCACCATTCGCGAGAATATCGCCTACGGACGCCCCGACGCCACCGACGAGCAGATCCGCGAGGCCGCGCGCCTGGCAAATGCCCTGGAGTTTATCGACCGTCTGCCCAACGGCTTTGACACCATGGTGGGCGAACGCGGCGTTAAGCTTTCGGGCGGTCAGCGCCAGCGCGTGGCCATTGCCCGCGCTATCCTGACCGACGCGCCGATCCTGGTGCTCGACGAGGCGACGTCTGCCTTGGACAGCGAGTCCGAGGCGCTGGTGCAGGAGGCGCTCGAGAACCTGATGCGCGGTCGCACCTCCATTGTGGTGGCACATCGCCTGTCTACCGTGGCGGCGCTCGATCGCATCGTGGTGCTGGCGGACGGCGAGATTGTCGAGGACGGTACGCATGCGCAGCTTGTCGAGGCGGGCGGCGAGTACGCAAGCCTGTGGGGCCGCCAGACCGGCGCATTTTTGGAGGCGTAAAGACCCCATACGTGGGACAATCGTGCCCATAGGTTTGTTATGCCGCTGAAGCGAGGAGTCATTATGCCACGCGAGACCAATGCCGCCAAACGCGAGCGCGCCGTTGAGGTGTGCGAGCGCCTCAACCGTCGCTATGGCCCGGTCGAGTGTTTTTTGGATCACGAGAATCCCTTTAGGCTGCTCATTGCCGTACTGCTCTCGGCGCAGACGACCGACGCGCAGGTCAACAAGGTGACGCCGCGGCTGTTTGCCCAGTGGCCCACGCCCGAGGCCATGGCGGGGGCGAGCGTGGCCGATGTGGCCGGTACCATTAAGTCACTCGGCTTTTATAAGAGCAAGGCCAAGCACGCCGTGGAAGCCGCGCAGATGATCGTCACCGATTACGGCGGCGAGGTACCGGCCGACATGAAGGAGCTCGTCAAACTGCCGGGTGTGGGGCGCAAAACGGCGAACATCGTGCTCAGCGTGGGGTTTGGCATTGTCGAGGGCATCGCGGTCGATACGCACGTCAACCGCATTGCACACCGCCTGATGCTGAGCCCCAAGACGCATGCCAAGGAGCCGCTCAAGACCGAGCAAGATCTGCTCAAGATTTTGCCGCACGAGTATTGGGAGTCGGTCAACCACCAGTGGATTACCTTTGGCCGCGAGATCTGCGATGCCCGCAAGCCTAAGTGCGACGAGTGCCCGCTGGCAGACCTTTGCCCCAGCGTGCGCGTTTTGGGGTAGCTGTTTGGCGTGCGCTGGCGTGTCCATCTCATGCGCTACCATGACAATCAAGACTTTTGACGAACGACCCGCCGAGCTTGCCCCGGCGGGCTTTTGGCGTTGCAATGCCGGAGGAACAGCATGCTCATTCACCGTATAGCCGCGCAGCTCTACACTGCCGAGGCCTTGCAGACCGTCGAGGCCGGACTCGATGCCGGCGAGGACGTGACGCTGGCCGTGTCGCAGTCGGGCCGTACGCTTATGGCGGCCGCCCAGTTTGCGCGCCGTCCGCGACCGACGGTCTACATTGTGAGCGGCGAGGACGCGGCCGATCGCGCCGCGCGCAGCCTTGCCGCCTACGTGGGCCTAGCACATGTGTGCCGTTTTCCCGAGCGCAAGGACTATCCGTGGCGCGAGCAGGCGCCCGACGACGCCGTGGTAGCCCAGCGCTGCGAGGCGCTCGGGCGCATCGTACGCGGGGACAACTGCATCATGGTCGCCTCGGCCCGCGCACTGCTGCGTTGCGTGCCGCCGGTCGAGAGCCGCTACTGGGAGTCGACGACCTTTGCGGTGGGCGAGGAGATTCCCTTTGACGAGGTGCCACAGCGTCTGGTGGGCATGGGCTACACCAATGCCGGCGCCGCCGACGCGCCCGGCCTGTTCCGTGTGCACGGCGACACCGTCGAGGTGTTTCCCGCGCAGGAAAAGGCGCCCGTGCGCATTGAGTTTTTCGGCGACGAGATCGACCGCATCCGCCGCATGGTGAGTTCAACGGGCCAGACCATCGGCAACGAAGACAGCATCGAGATCTTCCCGTGCCGCGAGCTGGCGCTTACCGACGAGGCCGTCCACAACATGCACGTGGCGCTCTACCGCGCAAGCCAGGACGACAGCAAGCTGGCGGCGCTGCTCGAGATGGTGGATGCACGTATCGTCACGCCTGAACTCGACCGCTTTTTGCCGGTGATGTACGGCCAGACCGTAAGCCCGCTGGCGCACGTGAGCGGCAAGGCGCTCGTGGTTTTGTCCGAGCCGCGCTCGCTGTTCGACGATTGCCTGCGCGTCTACGAGGATATCGAGGCGCGTGCCGGCGAGGCGGGGGTCGACCGCCTGGACGGCCTGTACGTGCGTGCCCAGCAACTCGACTTTGGCGCTCAACAGCGCCTGAACTACGTGAGCCTCATCCGTGCCGGCGGTGCGGTGACGGCCGAGCTCAAGATTGAGCAGCCTGCTATCGCAGGCTCGGACAACCGTTTTATGACGCGCATCCAGGAGGTCGTGGGCAAGCGCTATGCCTGCGTGTTTGCCATCCCCGACCGCGGTGCGCGCGAGTCGATGGAGCTCACCTTTGGCGACGAGGGCATTACCTTTGAGGAATCGCTGACCGCGGCGCCCGAAAATACCGGCGCTATCGGCGACCGCGTGCGCGTGGCAGCGGCGGATTCCGCCGACCGTGCCGCACGCCAGGAGGCCCATGCTTCCATTCGCGAGCGTCGCGCCGACGCGCTCAACGCCCGCCCGCTCGAGGCGGGCGCCGCGCAGGCTGCCGCCGGCGCCGCCGTGCCCACCATCTCGCGCGGGCGCGTGACCTTTGTGGACGCTGCCCTGCCGCAGGGCGTGGTGGTGCCCGACGCCAATTTTGCCGTGTTCTCGATCGCCGACCTCAACGCTCGCATGGATGCCAACCGCGCGCGCAGCCGCCGCAAGGTTGACATTACACAGATCACCTTCCCGTTTAAGCCGGGCGACTACGTGGTGCACGCTACCCACGGTATCGCGCTCTTTAGCGAGATCGCGCGCCAGGAAGTGGGCGGCAAGGAACGCGACTACTTTTTGCTGGAATACGCCGATGGCGACAAGCTCTACGTGCCGCTGGAGCAGGTTGACCGCATTACGCGCTACGTTGGTCCCGACGGCGATAAACCGCGCTTGACCAGGCTCAACACCGCCGACTGGACGCGGGCCACCAACAAGGCGCGCAAGAATGCCAAAAAGCTGGCGTTTGACCTGGTCGACCTGTATACGCGCCGCTCGTCGATTACCGGTATCGCCTGTCCGCCCGACACGCCCGAGCAGATCGAGATGGAGGAAAGCTTCCCCTACGACGAGACGCGCGACCAGCTGGAGGCTATCGCCGACATCAAGGCCGACATGGAGGCACCCAAGCCCATGGACCGCCTACTGTGCGGCGACGTGGGTTTCGGCAAGACCGAGGTCGCCCTGCGCGCGGCCTTTAAGTGCGTGGACTCCGGCCGCCAGGTCATGGTGCTCTGCCCCACGACCATTCTGGCCCAACAGCACTACGAGACATTCTTTGAGCGCTTTGCCCCGTTTGGCCTGGAGGTCGAGGTGCTCAGCCGCTTCCGCACCTCGGCGCAGCAAAAGCGCGCGCTCAAGGCGTTTGCCGAGGGCACGATCGATGTGCTCATCGGCACGCACCGCTTGCTTTCTGCCGATGTGAACCCCAAGAACCTGGGCCTGGTGATCATCGACGAGGAGCAGCGCTTTGGTGTGCAGCACAAGGAGCAGCTCAAAAACCTGCGCGAGCAAATCGACGTGCTCACGCTCTCGGCAACGCCCATCCCGCGTACCATGCAGATGGCCACGAGCGGCGTGCGCGATATGAGTCTGATCACCACGCCGCCGACCGGGCGTCGTCCCGTGATCGTGCACGTGGGGGAGTACGACCCCGACGTGGTGAGTGCGGCGATTCGCCTAGAGGTGGGCCGCGGCGGTCAGGTGTATTACGTGTCCAACCGCGTCAAGACCATCGACGATGCCGTGGCGCGCGTGCACGAGGCCGCGCCCGAGGCGCGCGTGGGCGTGGCGCACGGCAAGATGAGCCCGCGCGAGGTCGAGGACGTGATGATCGAGTTTGCGACCAAAAAGATCGACGTGCTTATCGCCACGACCATCGTGGAGAGCGGTATCGACAACGCGACCGCCAACACGCTGATCATCGAGGACTCGCAGCGCTTGGGCCTGGCGCAGCTCTACCAGCTCAAGGGTCGTGTGGGTCGCTCTGCCACGCAGGCCTACGCGTACTTTATGTTCCCGGGCGAGCTGCCACTCACCGAGGAGGCGATGGCGCGCCTGACCGCACTTTCCGAGTTCCAGGACCTGGGCAGCGGCATGCGCATCGCCATGCGCGACCTGGAGATTCGCGGCGCCGGCTCGCTTATGGGCGCCGAGCAGCACGGCAACCTGTCGAGCGTGGGCTTTGACCTGTTTACGCAGATGCTGGGCCAGGCGGTGGCCGAGGCGCGCGGCGATGACGACGCCGGCGTGGAGGCGGCGAGCGTGGGCATTAACCTGCCGGCCGACTACTTCTTGTCCGAGGAGTACCTGCCGGCGGTGGATCAGCGCGTGCTCGTGTACCGCAGGCTCGCAGCGGCCGAGGACCTGGAGAGCATCGATGAGGTGCAGGAGGAGACCGAGGCTGCGCATGGCGAGCTGCCGTTGGCGGGGCTCAACTTGTTCAACCGCGCGCGCATCCGCATTCGCGGCGAGCGTCTGGGGCTCGAGAGCGTCACGCTCAGTGGCGGTCGCATCACGTTTTTGGGCGTCGACGTGCCCAAGAAGGTGGCCTTTGAGCTTAAGACTCGCTATGGCGCGGTGAATTTCCCCAAGAGCCGCAAGCTGTCGGTACCCTACAAGGCAGGCGCCGGTGCGGGCAGCGGCCTGGGTCGCGGCCTCGACGCCAATGACGGTACCGGCCCCGTGGCCGCGGCGCTCATGCTGCTACAGCAGCTGGGTGCGAGCGACGACGACTAACGGGTCGACGCTGCAAACGCCCCGTTTGGGCAATCTGGCTCCATCGAAAGGAAAGCATGTTCGGATACATCTATAAGAAAGATGTCGCCATTATCGCGGTTGTCCTGTGCCTTTGTCTGGGCGTGGGCAGTTTCTTCGATTATCAGATTTCGAGCGCGCTGTTCAACATCGGCAGCATGTACGGTCACTTTGTCGAGGCGGCCGGCGAGCTGCCGTTCGAGCTGACGGCGAGCATCGCGGGCGTTATGCTCGTGCGCTCGGCACGCCCCGATTCCAGGGGGAGCAAATGGCTCGCTGCGCTGGGCGTTTTGATCAACGTGGGTCTGGTCGGCTACGAGATTATCGGATCGCTGCGCGTCGGCGGCAAGCTCATCGCGTTTCAGCTGGTGCTGACGTTTGTGCTGGTCATTGCGGTTAACGTTATTGCCTATCGCCTTACGCGCGACACCGCGCCCGACGAGCTCACGCGCTGGGCGTTGATGGTACTTGTCGTGTGGGTCGCTCAGGCCATTATCCTCAACGTGATCGTCAAGCCGCTGTGGTCGCGCCCGCGCATGCGCGTGATCGAGGTCACGCCGGGGCTCAATTTTCAGCCGTGGTGGGTAATCGGCAATCCCGACAAGTGGACCTATATCGCCGCCGGCGTGATCAAGGACGGGTTCAAGTCGTTCGCGAGCGGGCACACCGCGCATGCGGCGATCGGCCTTATGCTCGCCGGGCTTCCCGCGGCAGCCTTTAAGGAAAAACCTTCGCGTCGCCGCGTGATCTTTTGGGCGGCGGCTGTGGTCGCGGCGCTCGTCGCCTTTGGCCGTATCGTGATCGGAGCTCACTTTTTGAGCGACGTGAGCTGCGGCTTTGCCCTGGTGTTGGCGCTTGAGTGCCTTGCCGCGCGCGTTGCCTATCCCAACGGCGTACAATAGCCCCGTTTGAATCATCGGGCCCGTGCCCGGCTAGAGAGGATTGCCATGCTCGCGTTTAACAACGACTATTCCCACGGCGCACATCCGGCAGTGCTGCAGGCGCTCGTCGACACCAACATGGAGCCGCAGCCCGGCTACGGTACCGATGCGCACACCGAGCGTGCCAAGCAGCTTATCCGCGAGGCCTGTCAGGCCCCCGATGCCGACGTGTTTTTTCTGGTGGGCGGCACGC
Source organism: Collinsella sp. CLA-ER-H9 (assembly GCF_040092295.1). Lineage (NCBI taxonomy): Bacteria > Bacillati > Actinomycetota > Coriobacteriia > Coriobacteriales > Coriobacteriaceae > Collinsella > Collinsella sp. CLA-ER-H9. The sequence goes on along the minus strand of NZ_JBBNLV010000001.1, from coordinate 94,687 downwards.
AGGCCAACGCGACGGTGATCGACATGCTGCTTGCGCCCTACGAGGGCGTCGTTGCTGCCGAGACTGGCCACGTCGCCTGTCACGAGGCGGGCGCCATCGAGTTTGGCGGTCACAAGGTGCTCACCATCCCCGGCTATGAGGGTAAGATGCGCGCCGAGGACCTCGAGAACTATATCCAGGTGTTCTACGAAAACGAGAGCTACGAGCACACGGTGTTCCCGGGCGCTGTGTACGTGAGCCTATCGACCGAGTACGGCACGCTGTACTCCAAGGCCGAGCTCGCGGCGATTCACGCGGTGTGCCAGAAGCGCGAGATTCCGCTGTTTGTGGATGGCGCCCGCCTGGCCTATGCGCTGGCGGCCGATGAGTGCGACATTACCCTGCCCGAGCTGGCGCAGCTGTGCGACGTGTTCTACATCGGCGGCACCAAGTGCGGCGCTCTGTGTGGCGAGGCTGTGGTGTTTTGCGGCATGCACACCCCGGCGCATCCCATTCCGCGTATTAAGCAGCACGGCGCGCTGCTTGCCAAGGGCCGCCTGACGGGTGTGCAGTTCGAGGCCCTTTTTACCGATGGCCTGTATTTTGAGATTGGTCGCCAGGCGATTGAGACCGCTCAGGCGCTGCGTCGCGTGCTGCACGAGCGCGGCTACCAGTTCTTCTTGGAGACGCCGACCAACCAGCAGTTTGTGATTCTGCCCAACGAGGACATGGCCCGCATTCGCGAGCATGCGGCGATCGAGTACTGGGAAAAGTACGACGATACTCACACGGTGGTGCGCTTTTGCACCAGCTGGGCCACGACGCAGGAGGATATCGACGCGTTGGCGGCTGTCCTGTAGCCTGATGTAATGACAAGGGGCCGCCCTGCGCCTGAGCTTGGCGCAGGGCGGCCTTTGCTTTTGGGGAGAAGGGTTGTATGACCGAGATGTCCGAGCCGACGATTCGCCTGGCGACGCCCGATGATGCGCCGGCGTTGCTTGCCATCTATGAGCCGTATGTGCGCCAGACGGCGATTACCTGCGAATACGAGGTGCCGAGCGTTGAGGAGTTCGCTGGGCGCATCGAGCGTACGCTCAAGCGCTATCCATATTTGGTGATGGAGTTGGACGGGCGTCCGGTAGGCTATGCCTACGTGAGTTCGCTTAACAGCCGCGAGGCGTACGACTGGTCGGTCGAGACATCGATCTACCTGGCGCGCGATGTGCGCCACGGCGGGCTGGGCCGCAAGCTGCACGACGCGCTCAAGCAATGTCTGATCGCGATGGGCATCACCAACATGTGCGCGCTCATTGCCGTGCCGCACGACAAGGACGACGAGTACCTGACGCACAACAGCCAGGATTTCCATGCCCATATGGGATATCGCCTGGTGGGCGCCTTCGACCGCTGCGCCCAAAAGTTCGGCCGCTGGTACGACATGTGCTGGATGGAGCTGGTCCTGGCCGAGCGCGTCCCTAACCAACCTAAGCCAACCTGGTTCCCCGACCTCCTCGCCTAAAACCACCACAAAGGTGCCTGTCCCCTTTGTGGTGGTTTTGGTGTTGGTTAGCCGATGGGTTCGGTGTATTTGGCACGGTCGGTGCGTTGGATGCGCTTGGAGACATGGAGCGGGCGGCCGTCGGTGTCGTAGACGTAGTCGGTGATCAGGATCAGCGCCTGCCCGCGCTCAACGTTGAGCAAAAACGCCTCGTTTTGCGAGGCATAGCACACCTCAAAGGTCTTATGCCCCTGTGCCGGCGCGCGATGGAACTCCTGTCGTAGCGTGGCGTAGAGTGAACCGTTGATATCGCGATCGATGAGCGTCTCGAAGCTTGGCGGCAGGTAGGTGGTCTCCAGGCACAGCGGCGCGTCGTCCAGATAGCGCAGGCGGACAAGTTTGACGAGCTTGCTGCCCACGGCGGCGTCAAAGAACTTAGCTATGCTGCCGGCCGCCTTGGCAAAGCCCGAGTCCACGGTGCGCGTGGTGGGCTTCATGCCCTGGCCTTCGACCTGCTTGGTATAGCTCGAAAACACTAGGTTGTTCTCGTGGAGCGCGGGCGTGTCGGCCACAAAGGCGCCGCGCCCGCGCTCGGTACGAATTAGGCCCTCATCAACGAGCACCTTAAGGGCGTGGCGCACGGTGCTGCGCGACAGGCCCGATTCGTCCATGAGTTCCATCTCGGACGGCAGCTTGTCTCCGCGCGCGTAGGTGCCGGCGGCGATGCGGTCGCGCAGCATGTCCGCCAAACGCTCGTATTGGCTCAGTTTCTTTTTAGACGAAGCGTTCATGCGATCAACCTGTATCTAACTTGTATGCGTATCTAATCAAGCATGTATTCAATACAACAACAAAACCGCTGGTAGCTAGTTATCGAAAACCGCATCAGCAAAATTTCTAAGACAAATATAGCATACAACTAGTCGACATAACCAAAACATGTATGTAACTTGTATGCCATCGAGAGCATCAAACGAGAAGAAAGGCTGATGCACGATGACTACTCAGGAACAGGTTAAGGATGTCGTCTCCCAGGTTTTGGCTGACAAGGCAGACAAGGGCGGCATCAAGCGCGTCGTGTGGATTGGCGCTGGCGGATCCAACGGCGGCAACTATCCTGCCCAGTACTTTATGGAGCACGAGGCCACGCAGGTCGCGAGCTCCAGCTACACCAGCAACGAGTTCGTGCACGCCACCCCGGCCTACGTCAACGAGAACACCCTGGCCGTCGTCGTGTCCATGCGCGGCACCAAGGAGACCATCGTCGCCGCCCAGGTCGCCAAGGACCACGGCGCCAGCACCATCGCCATCTATGTTGACGAGTCCGGCCTCACCGAGGTCTGCGACTACAAGATCCAGTACGACAGCCTGGCCGTCGACGAGTCCTGCATGGGCCGCACCAACTCCGCCGTCGTGACCATGATCGCCATGGAGCTCACGCAGCAGACCGAGGGCTATGCCGAGTACGAGACCGCTATGGCCGCGTTCGACTTGGTCGACCCTATCTATCGCAAGGCCGTCGAGTACACTCGTCCGCTCGCTGCCAAGTGGGCCGAGCAGAACGCCGACAAGCCCTGCATCAACGTCATGGCTCAGGGCCCGCTCTTTGGTGCCGCCTACGTCTTTAGCATCTGCAACGTGCAGGAGATGCTGCAGATCGACTCCTGCACCATCAACACCTGCGACTTCTTCCACGGCCCCTTCGAGATTCTGGACAAGCGCACCTCGCTGTTCCAGCTCATCAGCGTCGGCCGCAGCCGCTGCAACGACGAGCGCGGCATCCGCTTCGTCAACCAGTACGGTGGCGAGCGCGTCTATCAGCTCGACGCCAAGGAGCTCGGCCTCAACGACATCAAGGATAGCGTGAGCGAGTACTTCAACCACCTGATCTTTGCGCCGATCCTTAACAACGTGTACATGCGCGCGCTCTCTGCCGTCACCCACAAGGACTACATGACGCGTCGCTACATGTGGAAGCTGGATTACTAGGGGATATTGGTTCCGCCGTTCTACCGAACGGCGGACCGGCCGACGCTGCGCACCCGGCATTTGGCCAATCTGCCGTTCAATTTCAAAGGCGCGACCAGAAGGTCAGCGCCTTTTCATTTCACGGCACCTTGGCTCAAATGACGGGCGCTCGCTGACATTGCCAAAACGTCGGCGTTGCCGTGGTTGGCACTTGGGGACGTTTCTTTTGTGCTGGCACTTGGGGACACTCCTGGGAATCATTTCCTCGTTCGCCGATTTGTGTCTTGAAAAATGTATATAACGACTATAACGTAGTGTGAAACATATTGGAAACAATACCGAGGAGGCTGCGTTGAAGAAAAGCAATCTGGGCTATGTGCTGGTGCTGGTCGCCGCGCTTATGTGGGGCAGCATCGGAATCTTTGTAAACGGCATCTCGGCCATGGGCGTCTCGTCCCAGAGCATGGCTGCCTTTCGCTTGTTGGTCGGAGCGCTTATCTTGGCGCCGGTCCTGATGTTTATGGGCTGCCGTCCGGGTGAGGGGTCTACCGTGGCTCAGGGTCCGCTGGCCCTGTTCAAGGCAAGCCCTAAAGAGCTTGTTCCCTGCGCGCTTGTCGGTATCGTCGGTTTGGCCGCCGCCAACACCTGCTATTACGAGTGCATGGGCGAGGTGGGCATGTCCACGGCCTCGGTGCTGCTCTACACCTCGCCGGTGTTTGGCGTCATGCTCGGTCGCGTGCTTTATCGCGAGGACGTGACCCCCAACAAGCTCGTTGCCATTGTCTTCAACATCGTTGGCTGCGTGCTTGCAGTGACCAATGGCGACCTTTCCGGTTTTCATTTTTCGGTTTGGGGCGTCACGTCGGGCGTGATTGCGGGCCTTTGCGGTGCGTCGCTCGCGGTGTTTAGCCGGATAGCAACTAAGACGGTCCACCCGCTGGCTGTCACGTTTTGGGGCTTTGTTTTTGGCGGTGCGGTTATGGCAGCTATCGCGGCTCCGTGGCCGGATGTCGCCGCGGCGATGTCGCCACAGCTGCTGCTGCTGTTCCTTGGCTTTGGACTCATCCCCACAGCCGTGGCTTACATCTTATATATGCAGGGTCTGTCCATGGGGCTCGAGACATCGAAAGTTCCCGTCGTAATGTCTTTCGAGACGGTCGTCACCGTACTGGTGGGCATTGGTGTCTATGCCGAGCCCGCCGGCGCGATCAAGGTTCTGGGCATTGTGCTGGTGCTCGCGTCCATCCTGATCATGAATACCGACTTCTCCAAGCTGCGCAACAGCGTGTTTGTCGGTCATGTCGTTGAGAGCATGACCTTTAAGCCCAACGCGTGGTGGACGGAGAAATCGCAGGACATGGATCTGTTTAAGGAACGCACTGGCATCGCGCTGGAGCCCACCGTGCAGGAAAGCCCCTGGTACTTCGTGCGATAGGGGATTGGCGAGGCGTCTGATCGGGCGTCGCCAAGGCAGCGCCGACCTACCCTGCACCAACGTTTCGATCGCGTTAAACCCGTCAACGGTCGATTTTCACCCGCGAACGGTCTTTATACTAATTAGCAATATAAGCAACGTATAAGACGTTATAATGACCATAACGAAAAGGAGGAGGCAAGATGAATCAGATCATTCTCGCATCTCATGGCGGCCTGGCCGCAGGCGCCAAAGACACGCTCGAGATGGTTCTCGGCGACGTGTCGAACGTCCACGTCGTGTCGCTTGCTCGTGACGACAAGGAGCCCATCACCAATAAGGTGGACGCCATGATCGCCACGTTCAACGCGGACGACACCGTCTATGTGCTGACCGATATGCTCGGCAGCTCGGTCAACAACAACATGGTCGAGCTTTCCAAGAACGGCACGAAGTTCACGGTTGTCAGCGGTTTCAACATCCCGCTGGCGCTCACGCTCGCTATGAGCCCCGTTCCCGTCAAGGGCGCCGAGCTCGCAGCCCTCATCAACGAGGCCCGCACCGGTCTGACCAACCCCAACGCACCGGTCGAGGCTGCCGCGGCTCCCGCCAAGAAGGCCAAGGCGTCCCGTCACAGCTCCGGTCCCGCCAAGATCGTCCTCGCACGTCTTGACTACCGTCTGCTGCACGGCCAGGTCGTCTTTACCTGGACCACCAAGGTTCAGGCCGAGCGCATCATCGTCGTCGACAACGCTGCCGCCAACGATGACATCAAGAAGGGCGCTCTTAAGCTGGCCAAGCCTCAGGGCGTGCGCCTGAACGTCTTCACCGTCGAGCGTGCCCTCGCCAAGATGGACAAGCTCAACACCCTCGGCGAGCGCGTCATGTTCGTCTTTGGCAACACTGCCGAGATGCTGCAGTTCTGCCAGGGCTACAAGCTCGACGCCATCAACCTGGGCGCCACCGCCAACCACGACGGTGCCGATCAGGTCGGCGGCAAGGACAGCTCCGTCTTCCTCGACGCCACCCAGAAGGCCGACGTCAACCAGCTGCTCGACATGGGCATTAAGCTCTACGTCCAGCAGACCCCTACGTATCAGAGCGTCGACATCGACGCCAAGCTGTAATCAACCAGGCTTTTGCCTGACTGAAAGGAGAAGGGTATGAATACGTTCATCAGTGCGGTGCTCGTCGGCCTCGTCGGCGTGTTCTGCATGTGGGACTCCCGCCTGCTCGGTCGTCTTAACTTCGAGCAGCCCCTCGTTGGCGCTACGCTCGTCGGTCTGCTGCTGGGCGATGTGCCCACCGGCCTTGCCGTCGGTGCCGCCGTCGAGCTCGTGTCCATGGGCCTGGTGCAGGTCGGCGCCGCCGTTCCGCCCGATATGGTCCTGGGCGGCATCGTGGCCGCTGCCTTTGCGTGCCTGACCGATGCTTCCGCCGAGACCGCCATGACGATCGCCATCCCGGTCGCCGTCCTGGGTCAGCTCCTCGGCATCGTGTTCCGTTCCATCATCGCCGCCCTCACCCATGTGGCAGATAGCGCGATCGATAACGGAAAGTTCAAGACCGCCTACCGTATGCACATCTGCGCCGGCTCCGGTCTGTACGCCGTCATGTACTTCCTGCCGATCTTCCTCGCCGTCTTTGTTGGCACCGACCTGGTTCAGGCCATCGTCAACATGGTTCCCGAGTGGCTGTCCACTGGTCTTAACGTTTCGACCAAGATCATGACCGCCTACGGCTTGGCCCTGCTGCTCACCATGATGATCAAGAAGGGTATGACTCCGTTCCTGTTCATCGGTTTCCTGCTCGCCGCTTACCTCAACCTGTCCGTCATCGCGGTCGCTCTGATCGGTGTGTGCCTGGCTGTCGTCTTCATGGGCTTCAAGTTCAACGGTTCCCATGCAGCCGCCGGTGTCGATTCCGACTACGATCCGCTCGAAGACGACGAAGACTAAGGAGGAACACACTATGGCAACCGCAACCAAGGACGTGTCCCTGAACAAGAAGGTCAGCCAGTTCTTCTGGCGCTCCTGGGCCATCCAGGCCTCTTGGAACTACGAGCGTCAGATGAACATGGGCTTCCTCTACGGCATGGTTCCCACGCTCGATCGCCTCTATCCGGATGAGTCCGACCCCAAGCAGCTCGCTGCTAAGAAAGAGGCTTACCACCGTCACATGGCGTTCTACAACTGCACCCCGCAGACGAGCGCTTTCATCCTGGGCCTCGCTGCCTCCATGGAGGAGGAGTACGCCAAGGATCCCGAGAACTTCGATCCCGATTCGATCAACGCGGTCAAGACCTCCCTCATGGGTCCGCTTTCCGGCATCGGTGACTCCTTCTTCCAGGGCACCATCCGCGTTATCGCCTTTGGCCTGGGCGTTCAGCTGGCTCAGCAGGGCTCCATCATGGGCCCGATCCTGGCCATGCTCATCTCCATCGTCCCCTCTGTGCTGATCACTTGGTTCGCAGCCAAGATGGGCTATCAGGGTGGCCACGAGTACCTGAGCAAGCTTCAGGGCGGCGACCTCATGGAGAAGCTCATGTATGTCTGCGGCATCGTGGGTCTTATGTCCGTGGGCGGCATGATCGCTACGCTGATCGGCGCTACTACCCCGCTGCAGTTCGCTGAGGGTACCGTCGTGATCCAGGACATCCTGGACGGCATGATGCCCCAGATGATCTCCCTCGGCCTCACCGGCCTTATGTACTGGCTCATCAAGAAGAACGTCAACACCGGTTGGCTTCTCGTGATCGCCATCGTGGGCGGCATCGCCCTCTCCGCGGCCGGCATCCTGGCCTAGTCGCGACTAAGCGCCTAACCGCTTTCCCCCGGGGGCCTGCCTGGCATCCCATACCCCAGGCAGGCTTCCATCCCCAATAATGTGACAAAGGGACAGTTCCTTTGTCGCATCCTCAACGGGCCGGCGACTCGGTCCAAACCACGGTAACCCTGCGAGCGCCCGGCAATGTGGCGCCGCAAAAATCGAAAGGAATGTGTCAGATGTACGAGATCGACCTTAACCTCCCTAAGCAGATCGTCGCTGACGTCCTGTCCAACCACGAGATCCACAGCGTCGCCTTCGTCGGCTGCGGCGCTTCCATGTCCGACCTGTACCCCGCCAAGTACTTCCTGGCCAACAACACGGACAAGCTGAACGTTCAGATCTTCACCGCTAACGAGTTCAACTACGACACGCCCTCCTGGGTCAACGAGCACACCTTCGTGATCACCTGCTCCCTCGGTGGCTCCACGCCCGAGACCGTCGAGGCCAACAAGACCGCCAAGAAGCACAACTGCCCGGTCGTCTCCCTCACCAACAAGGCTGGCTCCGCTCTGACCGTTGACGCCGACCACGTCATCGTTCACGGCTTCCACGCCAACTACGCTGCCAAGTGCGAGAAGCCCGGCTATGCTATCGCTCTTGCTCTCGAGATCCTTCAGCAGACCGAGGGCTATGACCACTACGAGGACATGATCACCGGCCTCACCAACATCTTCGATCTCTGCGAGAACGCCGCTCAGCACTGCAAGAAGCTCGCCAAGAAGTTCGCCGAGGACTTCAAGGACGACAAGATGATTTACTTCATGGCTTCCGGTGCCTCCGAGAAGATGGCTTATTCTCACGCCGCCTTCCTGTTCACCGAGATGCAGTGGATCGACGCCGCCGCCTACAACACCGGCGAGTACTTCCACGGCCCGTTCGAGGTTTCCACCGAGGGTAAGCCCTACGTCTTCTTCATGTCCGATGGCGCCACCCGTCCGATGGACGCCCGCGCCCTCACCTTCCTTGAGCGCATGGGCGCCAAGGTCGCTCTGATCGACTCCAAGGACTACGGCCTGGCTGACGCCGTGCCCGCGAGCGTCATCACCTACTTCAACCCGCTGCTGCACCTCGCCGTTATGCGTGAGTACGGCAACCAGATCGCCGAGGCCCGTCAGCACCCGCTGACCATGCGTCGCTACATGTGGAAGCTTTCCTACTAATCACAAGTAAGTAGACCTTACGGGTTGATTGAGAGGGGATGGGGTTTGTGCCCCGTCCCCTTTTTTGCTCTGGGGAGGGCGTGTTCGTCGTTCCATAAAACCCCAGATAAAACCTACCAAAATAAACCTGTCCCTTTTTGGCAGGTGGGAGGAGATGCGTATGATCAAGGCAGTGCTGTTTGACATGGACGGCGTGCTGGTCGATACCGAGTGGTTCTACAACCGTCGCCGCGTGGCGTTTATGGAAGAGAAGGGGTTCCACTTTGACGAGATTCCCGATCTTTCGGGGTCTAACGAGCCCGCCATTTGGGAGGCGCTGGTGCCCGACGATATTGAGCTGCGCGAGCGTTTGCGCGTGGAGTACAAGCAGGTCTATAGCCCGGACCATCCCGTTCCGTATGCCGAGCTGCTCAACGAGCAGACGGAGCCGGTGATGCGCGAGCTGCACGAGCGTGGCGTGAAGTGCGCTATCGCGAGCTCGTCCTATCGCGAGCTCATCGACGAGCTGGTGGAGATTGCCGGCATCGCCGACGTGCTAGACTACACCATCAGCGGTCACGAGTGCAGTGCGTTTAAGCCCGATCCCGAGATCTACCTGCGTGCCATGGAGGCGTTGGGGGTGGAGCCTACCGAGTGCCTGGTTATCGAGGACTCGCCTTTGGGTATCGAGGCCGGCAAGCGCTCCGGCGCCCGCGTCCTGGCGCTGCGCCCGCACGAAGGCGTCAACCTGGACCAGTCCGCCGCCGACGCTATCATCGACAACCTGACCGACATTTTGACTGCTCTGTAGCGTCGATTCACCGCAAGAAGCACGGGTTCAAACGTTTTTTGCGGTGGACTGGCTCAATTTGGTTTCGATTTTGATCTGTTTGGCTTCGATTCGGGCTAAGTGAGTAGGCTTTTTGGCGCAGGCCGAGCACAATGCATATTTTCCTTTGTAAAACCGCAGGTCACAGAGGCGGCGGTTTTGGGTGTGTTCTGCAGGCCGCGCAAAGTCTACTCACTTGTAATTTGGGCCTTTGGTCGTGGGGGTTGCTGGTCCCGCTTTGGTTGTCGAGGGAGGGTGAATTGAAGCGCCCCCGCACGCTCCATGCTACAATCGCGGGCATGCCCCACAACCACATCTGCCTTCGAAAGGAGCCTACGTGGCGAACGCCATCGATCAGCTCGCGGACCGCGTGCTCATGCTCGGCCGTCTCACCATCGTTCGCCGCGCTATTACCGCCGTGGCGGTCACAATTTCCGCCGTCCTCCAGACATTCCTGATCCAGGCGTTCATTCAGCCCGCCGACCTGCTTCCGAGCGGTCTTACCGGCGTCGCGGTCCTGCTCGATCGCGTTACCTCGCTGGACGGCGTTCACATCGACATCTCTCTCGGCATGCTTGCGCTCAACATCCCCGTGGCGCTCCTATGCTGGAGTGGCATTAGCAAGCGCTTCGTCATCTTCTCGATGATGCAGGTCGTGCTCTCATCGCTGTTTCTCAACGTCTTTCACTTCGCGCCGTTTTTGGGCGACAAGATTATGCTCATCATTTTTGGCGGCGTGGTCTCGGGTCTGGGCGCTGCCATCGCGCTTAAGTCCGGCGCATCCACCGGCGGCACCGACTTTATCGCGCTGTGGGTTTCCAACCACACGGGCAAGACCATCTGGGGCGTCATCTTTGGTTTTAACTGCTTTATCCTGGCGATCTTTGGCTTTATGTTTGGTTGGGACAAGGCGGCGTACTCCATCGTGTTCCAGTTTATTTCGACCAAGACCATCGACAGCTTCTATCGTCGCTACGACCGCGTAACGCTGCAGATCACGACGCGCAAGGCGGACGAGGTCATGACCGCCTATGTTGACCATTTTCAGCATGGCATTAGCTGCGCCGAGGTCATCGGCGGATACAGCCGCGAAAAGATGTACCTGCTGCACGCCGTTGTCTCGACTTACGAGAGCCAGGACATTATCAAGCTGGTGTGCGACATTGATCCCGGCGCCGTGATCAATGTGTTCCACACGCTCAACTTTGTGGGCGGCTGGTGGGGCGGTCATGTCGACGAGCCCATGCCCACGGCCGTTCCCGATCCCGACAAGCCCGCACGCATGGCCAGCAGGCAGGCGCGCCTCAGCGAGCAGGACAGCCTGCAGCAGGACGACGGCAAGTAGGGTTTTGGCATTTTGCCGGCCTGGCGCAATCCTGTCCGCTTGAGCCTCCCGAAAGCCTCGCTGCTTTCGGGGGGCTTTCGTTTGCCCAGATAAAACCTACCAAAATGAAGCTGTCGCTTTTTGGTAGGGAGGGTGTATCGTTTTATCAATATGAGGTAACATGAAACTAGACGTTATATACGTATTAGTTATTTCAATATTTCGATAAGAATGGTCAGATATGCCCGCGCCCAAAAATGCACCGCTTTACCAGCAGATTTACGACGAAATCAAGGATGCGATCGAGAAAGGTGTTTATGCACCCAAGGAGCGTATTCCGTCCGAGCTTGAACTAGCCGAGCAGTACGAGGTGAGCCGTATTACGGTGCGCCGCGCTGTCGAGGAGCTGTGCTCCGATGGCTACCTGGTTAAGCAGCAGGGCCGCGGCACCTTTGTCTCCACGCCGCACATCAATCGCCAGTTTCACGCCTCGACGCTGCAGACGTTTACCGCGCTGTGTGCCGGCAACGGCATGAAAGCCGGTGCGCACGTGATCGATCGCCAGATTGTGCCGGCGCGTCAAAACGAGATGGAGTTCTTTGGCCTGCAGAAGGATGCGCTGCTGCTGCATATCAAGCGCGTGCGTACGGCCGACGGCGAGCCCATCTTTGAGGAGAACATCTTTGTGCCGTTTGATGCTTACCGTGAGCTGTTGACGGCCGATCTTGAGGACAAGTCGATTTTTGCCGAGGTCGAGCGTGTTGGCGGAATCCCGATTGTCTCGGTTGGCTACCGTACGGTCGAGGCCGTTCGCGCCAATGCCGAGCAGGCGGCCGAGTTGGGCATTGCTCCGCACGATCCACTACTCAACCTGCGTGCCGGCTTTACTGGTCCCAACGATGAGCCGGTCCTGATGGGTAAGCAGTACTACGTGGGATCGCGCTACGTTATGGTGATGTAAGTTACGCGGTTTTACCAAACCGCGTAACGGGCCGACGCTGCAAGCCCGCCAGAGCGGCAATCTGCCTTTCAACTTCGGCGGCATGACCAGAAGGTCAATGCCGCCTTGTTTCAAGGCACCTTGCTCGCTCTGGCGGGCTTTCGCTGACATTGCCAAAACATCGACTACCCGCAGAATGAGCGTGGATAATCTCCCGTTTTTGGTTTGGTGAGGGGCTCAAAGTGGGAGATTATCCACGCTCATCCGGAAAGTGTCCAAAAATCCCACGCTCGTTCGCCTTGGATTGCATCGCCCGTGGCCGGCAGCCGCGCGGCACCGGTCCGCGTGGCGGCGTATAATCGGCGGCAGATGACTTGGACGTTAGGAAACCATGACCGATAGCATGCAGCAGATGGCGCTCGACACGCTCGGCGCCTATTTTGGCTACACCTCGTTTCGCCCGGGACAGGACCGCATGGTCGATGCGATCCTTGCCGGTCGCGATGCGTTGGGTGTTATGCCCACGGGCGCCGGCAAGTCCATTTGCTACCAGGTGCCCGCGCTCATGCTGCCCGGCATCACCTTTGTGGTGAGTCCGCTGCTGTCGCTTATGGAGGACCAGACCCGTGCGTTGCTCGCGGCGGGTGCGCGACCCAGCTATCTCAACTCCAGCCTTACCCCGGCCCAGCAAAACACCGTGCTCAAGCGGGCGCGCGAGGGCCGCTATCAGCTTATGTACGTGGCGCCCGAGCGCTTGCTTGAGCCGCGTTTTTTGGCCTTTGCGCAGGAAGCTGCGGCCGAAGGCGGCATCGGCGTGCCGCTCGTGGCCATTGACGAGGCCCACTGCGTGAGCCAATGGGGCCAGGATTTCCGCCCCGCCTACCTGCAGATTCGCGAGTTCATCGATTCCCTGCCGCAGCGCCCTATCGTGGCAGCCTTTACCGCTACGGCGACCGAGCGTGTGCGCGCGGACATTCAGCAAATGCTCGGCCTGCAAAACCCCGCGACGGTGGTGACGGGCTTCGATCGCAAGAACCTCTACTTTGGTTGCGAGGAGATGGGCGACAAGGCCAAGACCGCCTGGGTGCGCGACTATGTGATTGCGCATTCGGGCGAGAGCGGCATCGTGTATTGCTCGACCCGCAAGACGGTCGACGCGCTGGCAGGCGAGCTTGCCGAGGCACTGGGCCCCAGCGGCATTCGCGTGGGTCGCTACCATGCCGGCATGGGCAACGACGCCCGCCGCCAGAGCCAGCGTGCCTTTATCGACGACGACATTCAGGTGATGGTTGCCACCAACGCCTTTGGCATGGGCATCGACAAGCCCAACGTGCGCTACGTGATCCACAACAACGTGCCCGAGAGCATCGAGGCATACTACCAAGAGGCGGGCCGCGCCGGCCGTGATGGCGACCCGGCAAGCTGCCACTTGCTGTGGAACGGCAACGATTTTCGCATGCGCCGCTTTCTGATCGACCGCGGCGATGCTGCCGATGAGGCGCTTGACGACGAGCAGCGCGCGTGGGCGCTCCAGAATCGATATCGTCTGCTCAGCCAGATGGAGGGCTACTGCAATACCACCGGTTGCCTGCGCGAATACATGCTGCGCTACTTTGGCGACGAGGCCGCGGCCGAGCATACTGCCGCGGCTGGTGCGGGCGGCACCGCCATGGACGAGGCCGACGGCTGCGGCAACTGCAGCAACTGCCTCACGCAGTTCGAGGTCGAGGACGTCACCGATATGGCCCGCGCCGCTGTGCGCTACGTGGCCGCGCGACCCATGCGCTTTGGCAAGTCGCTGATCGCCGACGTGCTCCACGGCGGCAACACCGAGCGCATTCGCCAGATGCATCTGGACGAGGACCGCGGCTACGGTGAGCTGTCGAGCGAATCGGTCGGGCGCATCAAGGACATCATCGGCCAGCTGTGCGGCCGCGGTTACCTGGCCACCTCGCAGGGGCAGTACCCGGTCGTGGGGCTGGGCCCGCGCGCCGGCGAGGTCGAGGACGAAGCGTTCGCCTTTACCGTTAAGCGTCGCGCGTCCAAGCGCAAGACCTCGGCTCGCGCCCACCGTGCGGTGGATCTGCTGCGTGAGGAGGCCGAGCTGGATCAGCGCCCGCGCGTGGGTGACGATGCCGAGCTGTTCGAGCGCCTGCGTGCCCTGCGCAAGGAGATTTCGACCGAGCTGGAGATGGCACCGTACATGGTCTTCTCCGACAAGGCTCTGCGCGGTCTGTGCCGCCTGCGCCCGCAGACGCGCGACGAGCTTATCCAGGTCAACGGCATCGGCGAGAAAAAGGCCGACGCCTTTGGCGAGCAGTTTATGGCGGCGATTGAAGAGTTTGAGTCCGAGCATGCACGGAATGGAGCATAACGATGGCATCCGACGATAAAACCGAGCGCACTGAGGTGTCCGCCGTGCCGCTGTACCAGCAGGTAATGGACGACCTAAAAGGCGAGATCGCGCGTGGCGTGTACGCATCCGGCTCGCGCATTCCTTCCGAGATGGAGCTCGCGAAGTACTACGGCGTGGGACGCATCACCGTGCGCCGCGCCATCGAGGAGCTGTCGCGGGCGGGGTATCTCAACCGCCAGCAGGGGAGGGGCACGTTTGTGTGTGCGCCCAAACTCAAGCGCAAGATTGTCCAGAAGGGTGATGTTCAGAGCTTTTCCGAGGGTTGCGCTGCCAACGACATGGTGGCCGGAGCACGTCTGGTGTCGCGCACGGTGGTTGCGGCGACGCGCGAGGACGCGGCGTTTTTTGGGGTGGAACCCGGCAGTGAGCTTATCGTGGTCGAGCGCGTGCGCACGGCCGACGGCATCCCCGTCATGCTCGAGAACAACGCCTTTGTGCTCGCCGACCATCCCTACCTGCAGACGCTGGCCGCCGAGGACCTCACCGATAACTCGATCTTTGCGCTCGTTGCCGAGCATTCGGGTCGCGCGCCGCTCAAGTCCGATCCCTGCACCGTGGAGATTGCGCTTGCCGATGCTCAGGCGGCCCCGCTGCTGGAGGTGCCGGTCGGCGAGCCGCTCTTTTATATGGAGGCGTACTTTACCGATGCGGACGAGCGGCCCTTGCTGCTCGGGCGCCAAAAGATCGTGGGCTCGCGCTACGTGTTTGACATCTAACGTTCACGAATAGAACAACATAGAACAAGTTTAGTGAAATGGCTTCACGGGCGTCGTTGTGCGTGCTATAAATAGGACAACATAGAACGACCACAGCTACGAGCATCCGTCGCCAAAAGCCACCACACAAGGAGGAGCATCAGCATGAACGCACATGATCTGATTCAGGAAATTATCGAGCGCAAGGGCAAGGTCGAGAATGTCTTTTGGATCGCCTGCGGCGGTTCGATGATCGACCTCATGCCGGCTAACGAACTGCTCAAGCGCGAGGCCACCACGTTTACCTCGACGGTCTACACGGCGCGCGAGTTTTGCCTGATGGCCCCCAAGAGCCTAGGGCCGAAGTCGCTCGTCGTCGCCTGCAGCCACAGCGGTAACACGCAGGAGGTTGTCGACGGTTGCGAGATGGCGCTGGCTGCCGGAGCCAAGGTCGTTGCCCTCACCGACTGCGAGGGCTCAAAGATCGACAACGGCAAGTGGACCACCTGGGTCTATCCGTGGGGCGAAGGCGTGCCACAGGCCGAGGTACCGCAGGGTATCGGCATCCTGATGGCTGCCGAGCTGCTCGACCAGCAGGAGGGTTACGAGGCGCTCGCCGATATGTACGCCGGCCTTAAGCAGATGGATGCGCTGTTGCCCGCTGCCCGCGAGAAGGTCAATGCCGAGCTGGGCGATCGCTTTGCCGAGCTCTGCCAGCAGCACGAGTTCTTCTACATCCTGGGATCCGGCCCCAACTTTAGCCAGACCTACGCCATGGCCATCTGCTCGCTCATGGAGATGCAGTGGCAGCACTGCTGCTACATCCACTCCGGCGAGTACTTCCACGGCCCGTTCGAAGCCACCGAGCCCGGCGTGTTCTACTTTGTGCAGCTCGGATCGGGCGAGTGCCGCCCCATGGAGGAGCGCGCGCTGGCGTTCCTCAACACGCACGCCGATACGGTCATGGTGCTCGACGCACTCGAGTACGGCGTGGGCGACGTGCCTGCCAGCGTGCGTTCGTACCTGGAGCCGATCTTCTTCTACAACATGAGCTGCGAGCTGCGCGCCGCCCGCGGCAAGGTGTTCGACCACAGCCCCGAGGTTCGTCGCTACATGGGCATCGAGCAGTACTAGGTAACGGGAATTATCTTTTTTGACGGGGTCTGCGCTGCGCGCGGGCCCCGTTTTGCGTTGTGGCGGCCGGATTCGTGTCTGCGCGAAAACGAAGGTGAATACTTTTCCGCGAAGTGAACGACCTATTTTGGACCCCCGAAGCATCCACACTTTTTGACGCCAAAACTGCAGGAAAAACTCGGCGAAACCGCAGGAAACGGCGTCTGAAAAGTGTCGATGCTTCGGGGGCTCGTTTTTGCTCGTTCACTTCGCGGAAAAGTATTCACCTTCGATTCGCAAGGGCACTGCGTGAGTCAAAAAAGCGGGCCGCGCCGGGGATTTCCGGCGCGGCCCGCTTAGTATCGCGCTTAGATTCGCAAGGTTGCGGCAGCCATCGGCCTACTTTGCGTCGTAGGCCTCGGTGTCCCACCAGTCGAGCTGGGCGATGTTGTCGCGGATGTGCTGGCAGCTCTTGTGGAAGCCCTCGAGCTCGTACTCGGACAGGTCGAGCGTGTAGACCTCCTCGACGCCCTCGGCACCGATCACGCACGGCAGGGAGGTAAAGATGCCCTCCTCGCCATACTGGCCGGTCATGAGCGTGGAAGCGGAAAGCACGGCGTGCTCGTTGTGCAGCACGGCGGCGCAGACGCGCGCGGCGGAGTTGGCGACGGCGTATTCGGTGCACTGCTTGCCCTGGTAGGTCACATAGCCGCCCTTACGCGCGAGCTCCTCGACCTCCACGTGGTCAAAGGCGTACTTGTCGGGGTTCTCGGCCTGAAGCTCGTTGAGGTTTTTGCCGGCGATGGTTGCGGCCTTAAAGGCGGCAAGCTGGCTAAAGCCGTGCTCGCCGATCATGTAGGCGTCAATGGACTTGGGGCTCACACCGACCTTCTTGGAGATCTCGGTGCGCAGACGGGCGGAGTCCAGGCCGCAGCCCGAGCCGATGATCTTCTTGGGGTCGTAGCCGGTCAGATGCCACAGCTCGGTGCACACGACGTCGCAGGGGTTGGAGATACTCACGAAGATGCCGTCGAAGCCGGCGTCGACGATGCGCTTGGCAAAGGTGCGGGCGGCGTCGGTGGTAAAGAACAGCTCGCCGTCGCGGCTACCGGCGGCCAGCGCGACCTTGCCGGCGGCGTTGACGATGACGTCGCAGCAGGCCAGCTCCTCGTAGTGGTCGTAGCAGTTGACGATCTTGGTGTTGTACGGGACAAACGAAAGGGAGTCGCGCAGGTCCTGGACCTCAGACGTCACCTTGGCCTCGTTGATATCGCACAGGTACAGCTCGTCGGCAATGCCCTGCATAAGCAGGCTGTTGGCGACATGTGCTCCTACGTGGCCCTGGCCGACCACACCGATCTTACGCGTCTGGTACATATATGTATCCTTTCGGCCGAGTTTTTCGCGTCGAACCATTGTAGCGTCCTGCGCCCACTTTGCTAGGCTAAAGCGCCGTAGATTCTTGGGGCATGCCGTAATCTCTACTTTTGGAGTGATTCGGGCCGCTGACGGCATCGCTGGGCGATGTGCTCGCGCGGATGGGGTCGCTCGTTGTACCATAGCTGCAACTGACTCGTTAGGAGCTTCCATGCCCATTCGCATTCCCGACGCCCTCCCTGCCGCCGCGCAGCTCGAGAGCGAGAACATCTTTGTCATGACCGAGTACCGCGCGCTGCACCAGGACATCCGTCCGCTGCGCGTGCTCATCCTCAACCTCATGCCCACCAAAATCGCCACCGAGACGCAGATCATGCGCAAGCTCTCCAACACGCCGCTGCAGGTGGAGGTGGACCTGCTACGCACCAAGACGCACGAGGCCACGCACGTGAGTGCCGGCCACCTGGAGACGTTCTACCGTACGTTCGACGACATCCGCGACATCCACTACGACGGCCTGATCATCACGGGCGCGCCCGTGGAGCAGATGCCGTTCGAGGAGGTCGACTACTGGCCCGAACTCTGCCAGATTATGGACTGGTCTACCACGCACGTGCACTCCACGCTGCACATTTGCTGGGGCGCGCAGGCGGGGCTCTACCATCATTACGGTATTCAGAAGTACGACCTGCCGGCAAAGGCGAGCGGCGTGTTCGAGCATTATCTGGTGAAGCCGCAAAGCCCGCTGGTCCGCGGCTTCGACGACCGCTTCTATGCCGTGCATTCGCGCAACACCGACGTGCGCCGCGAGGATGTGGAGGCCGAGCCGCAGCTCGAGGTCGTGGCCGTGTCCGACGAGGTGGGCCTGTACATCGTCAAGTCGACCGACAGCCGCCGCTTCTTTGTCTTTGGCCATCCCGAGTACGACACCGACACGCTGCGTCTGGAGTACGAGCGCGACGTGAAGCGCGGGCTCAACCCCCAGGTGCCGGCGCATTACTTCCCGGGCGACGATCCCGCCGCCGAGCCGCGTAACGTCTGGCGCAGCCAGGCTCAGCTGCTCTACACCAACTGGCTCAACTACTACGTCTACCAGACCACGCCCTACGACCTGGCCCGCGCCGGCGAGGAGCACTAGGCCGTCGGGAGGTGCGCCAGCCGTTAGGCGCTGATGATGTGGGGTAGCGGCAGGTCGTGGGCGTCGGTGGGAACGTGGTCGACACGCTGCTCGTCAAAGGCGATGCCGATGATTTGGCATGCGGGCGAGAGCATGGGCAGGTAGCGGTCATAGCAGCCGCCGCCGTAGCCCAGGCGCGCGCCGGCGCGGTCGAATGCTACGAGCGGCACGACGATCATGTCGAGAGCTTCGGCGGGCACGATAGGGAAGCGGCTGCTGTCGATGTCCGTGGCCGCAAAGGCCCGCGTGGGGTGGGCGATAAACGGAGCCGCGTCCGCGTCGCCGGCAGCAACTACCCGCATACACATGCGCTGGCCACAAGCTGCGGCGTCTGTTGCCGAGAGCATGCACGGATAGGCCACGCGCCAGCCACGTTTGGCGGCAGCTGCGGCAAACGCGGCTGAGTCGACTTCGGAACCCATCGCGGCATAGACGGCAACGGTGTGCGGCGCCGCGGCATCCAAGCGGCCCAGCAGCTCAACCAGCCGCGCACAGATATCAGCAGACTTCGCCGCCCGCAAGTCCAAATCAAGAGCATCGCGCCGAGCAATCACCGCCCGCCGCAACTCAGTCTTGTCCATCCCGGCTTCCTCTCCCAAACCTACCAAAAAGGGACAGGTTTATTTTGGCAGGTTTTATCTGGGCAAATGTCGAAACCACCACAAAGGTGCCTGTCCCCTTTGTGGTGGTTTTGGTCCATGCGTTAACGCTATAACGCCGCGGCGATTGCTTCGGTCACAAACTTATTGAGTGACTCGCCCTTCTTTGCCGCCGCCAGTGCTGCCTGCTTGTGAAGCTCGGAGCCTGTTCTCACATTGAACGAGCCCTTAAAAGCCCGCTCTGGTTCCTTGCCCTTTTCGGCACAAAACTCAAGGTAATCGTCGACGGCGTCGTGGAAGCATTGCTCCACTTCTTCAGCCGTGGAGCCTTCAAATACGATTGCGTCCCTAATGCCGGCGACCATACCTGTTAGTACATGCTGCTCGGCATCGAACTCGACTGGGGCGAAATAGCCCTTGTATGCCAAAACGTTACTCATGACTGCCTCCGACATCCTGCAGAAATCGAACGATGTTTCGAATTGTCCCCGCTGTCAATTCGTCAGATGGATGAGGCGCGTGCATCACGAACATCCTGCCATCTGAGGGCCTGTAGAAGCGAGCGCGCGATCCGGATGTCTTGCCTTTGCTGTCCATTTCAAAGCCATATGAGGCCATGACTTTTAAAAAATCGGCATACCGATACGTCGAAGGGCAGCTAAACAGTTGGGCGATGAGTTTATCGGCTCGAGTCATCCCGCCTCACATTCTGCAACTATATTCTAGTTGCAATTTAAATCCGATGCAATCACCCATACTATAGAACATGTGTACGTATAGAACAAGTGTTCGAACCACTACAAAGGTGCCTGTCCCCTTTGTGGTGGTTTTGCTTGCTGTGGCTAGCCCAGCAGGTCGATGACGTTAAAGCCGGCGTTGCTCTTTGCGATGACGTCGCGGCCGCCAAAGACGCAGGTGGGCGACTCGGCTGCGATGCGCGTCACATCGGCGCCGAGCGAGCGCAGCTCACCGGGCGTGGCGGCGAGCATCTGGGCGCGACGCTCCTCGCGCGCGTGCGGATCGAGCCCGGCCAGGTAGGTCGTGTTGCGGCGCTTGGTGAGCGCGTACGGCTTCACCGGCGCGTCCATGCCACTTACGCAGCTCACGATAAAGCCCTCGAAGGCGGCCTCGTCGGGCTCAAAGCTGCCGAGCCATTCGCCTGCGCGTTCCACACGCTCAATCGAGGGGTCG
Source organism: Collinsella sp. CLA-ER-H9 (assembly GCF_040092295.1). NCBI lineage: Bacteria > Bacillati > Actinomycetota > Coriobacteriia > Coriobacteriales > Coriobacteriaceae > Collinsella > Collinsella sp. CLA-ER-H9. Next base: position 74,199 of record NZ_JBBNLV010000001.1, on the reverse strand, counting down.
ATTGCCGGGTCGCGGTAGGTATAGAACGCCGTCTGGCGCTCGCCGGCTGCGCGGAATCCGCAGCCGTACGCACCGCCCTTCACGCGGATCTCGTTCCACAGGTAGTCGTAGGAGAGCGCGTTGGCAGCCACGGCCCAGGCTCCCGTCACGTCAATGCCCAGACGACGCGGGTCGCACGCGCTTGCCGCAAAGCAAATGTCGCTGGGAATGACAAAGGCCTCGTGACGGTCGCGCGGCGTCGGCACCACGAGCGCGTCGCGGCCGGCATCGACGTCGTCGCCAGCGTCCAGCCCCAGGTTACCCGCGGCATCCCAGTACGCGTCAAAGTCCTCGTCGCTGCCGGTAAAGCTCGCCAGGCAGCCATCGGCCACAAAGATGCGGCCCGCCAGCTCGGCAAGCTTGGCGCGCAGGTCGTCCAGGCGCTCGTCAAAGTGCTCGAGCAGATCGCGCAGGAACAGGTAGAAGTCCACGCCCGAAAGTTGCTCGCGCACCACGGCCGAAGGCGAGCTGTAACTCATCGCGCGACCCAGCGCCGCCGAGTGGCCGTTGTTGATAAAGCCCTGCTCAAGCCCAATGCGAATCTGCGTGAGCACGTCGCGCACGCGGTCGGCGTCGGCATCGAGCAACAGCGTGCTCGACCACACCTCGCGCGGCAGGCTCGCCAGCGCGTCGATCTTTTCGGACAGGGCGCCGGCGCTCACCAGCAGGTAGGGGCGCACGCCGTCCACGTTGGGCTGCGTCATGACCTCGGTCGTAAAGCTCAAAAAGCCCAGCTTGCCGGCGAGCAGGTTGTCGAGTTCCTCGGCCGAATGCTTACGCGTGGGCAGTTGCTTGAGCAAGCGGCAGAGCAGCGTCACATAGGGCAGGTCCTCAAACGCGACGCAGCTCAGGTCGAAATACTGCATGGCGTAGGCCAGACGGTTGGTGGGGATGCCGTGGCGCAGACAGGGGATGGGCGCGGTCGTGTCCACGACTAGCGGCGGCTCGGGGCGCGCCTCGCCAATGTCGGACACGCGCAGGCGCGGCAGCGTGGCCTTGTCCTCGGGTGTGTCCTCGGCCTCCTGCGCGGCACGCAGCGCGGCCGTGCGCTCGACCACGTCGGCAAGCTCGGCATCGGTCATGGCATCGCGCTTGGCTGCCAGTTCGGCAGCTTCGGCGCCCTCCGAACCCTCGGCGGCGTCCACCGGCACCAGCTCGACCAGCGCCATGTGGTCGTTTTCCAGCACCAGCTCGCGCAGCAGGTTCTCAAAGTAGCTGCCGTCCAGCTCGCCACGCAGCTCTTCGTACACCGGGCCGTACTTGAGCGCCAGCGTCGCGGCGTCGTCATCGTAGAGCCAGGTGCTCAGCGCGTCGCACGCAATGGCCACGCCGTCGGCGATACCGTAGTCGCGCTGGCGCAGGTCGTATTCGTTGCTGCTGATGATGGCTTCCAGGCGCTCGCGCGGAACGCCGTGCTCGCACAGGTCGCGGCAGGCGTCCTGGAACACGCGGCGCAGCTCGCGCGCCACGCCGGGCTGCGCGTTTTGCAGCATGATGAGCTCGTAGGGCTGCAGGCTCTCGGCCGCGGTGTAGCTCACCACGTTGCCGCCCAGGCCGGCGGCCAGAATGGCCTTCTTAACAGGCGCCTCGTTGGAGCCAAGCAGCGCCTCGAACAGAATGTCCGCCGCGATCGTGCGCTTGCGGTCGAGTGCACTGCCCAGTACTAGGCCCAGGCCCACCAGGGCGTTCTCGGGCGTGGTGGCCATCTCGACGCGCTTGTACTCGCAGGTCACGGGTGCCTGTACGCTCAGCGGATTGGGCGCAAGCGCGGACGGGTCCTCGCCAGCGGCAACGGCTGCGTCCATGCGGCGGCTCGCGGCGCTCGACTGCGACAGATAACGCTCGTCCAAAAAGGCCAGCGCGCGGTCCACGTCCAGGTCGCCGTAGAGCGTGATGTAGGAGTTGGAGGGGTTGTAATGGCGCGCGTGCGTATCCAGGAACTGCTCGTAGGTGAGCGCGGGAATCGCGCGTGGGTCGCCGCCGCTCTCGTGCGCATAGGCGGTGTCGGGATAGAGCGCGGCGTTGACGGCGTCGTCCAGCACGCTCATGGGGTCGGACAGCGCGCCCTTCATCTCGTTGAACACCACGCCGTTATAGCGCAGCGTTCCCTCGCGCAGGCTGGCGGCGCTGCCGTCGCCGCCAGCGCCCTCCGGCAGGTCCAGCTCGTAGTGCCAGCCCTCCTGCTCAAAAATGGTGGGCTTGGTATAGATGGCCGGGTTGAACACCGCGTCCAGGTACACGTCCATCAGGTTGTACAGGTCTTGCTCGTTGGTGGTGGCGACCGGGTAGATGGTCTTGTCGGGGTAGGTCATGGCGTTGAGGAACGTCTGCATTGAGCTCTTGATCAGGTCGACAAACGGCTCCTTGACGGGGAACTTGGCCGATCCGCACAGTACCGAGTGCTCAAGAATATGGAACACGCCGGTGGAATCGGCCGGCGGCGTCTTAAAGCCAATGGCAAAGGCCTTGTTTTCGTCGTCGCACGCTAGGTACAGCAGGCGCGCGCCCGAGGTGGTATGGCGCAGTACGTAAGCGTCCGAGTCGAGCTCGGGCACGGTCTCACAGCGCTCGACGGCAAAGCCGTGGCAGGTGGTTCCGGGCACCAGCAGCGCGGCGGCAGCGGCACGCGGGTCAGTTGAGGTGGTGGGCATATGCAGCCTCCTTTGACGCCCCAGCGGGGGCGAATCGAGTCGAATCCTCGAGAGTATACCCATATGGGGCCCTCGACCAATCTGCCGGATGAGCGTGGATTTTCGGACGAAATCGGCCGCCAAAAGCCCAAAAACCGTCCAAATATCCACGCTCGCGCGTCAAGTACGTATCTCTCACCTCACATGCATCTCTACGACGAGGGATGAATGTGAGACAGGTAGAAGATAAAAATCAATCGGCTTATCGGATGCATATACCGCCATCAGATTGAAGCTGTATGCGGAAATGGATGGACTCTACACCGCTTACGCAAAATAACCCCTCGTTTGCTAAAACATTATAGGAAATGGCGTGGAGTGCTAAAAAGTTCTAATACAATATAAGTCATTTATCTATAGGCTGCTGATTCCTTGTAAAGGTATGGTTGATATGGTTGAGGCAAATAGCGTTATCCCCCTGTACAAACAGATTGTTCGTGCGCTTTCTGATTCAATCGCCAACGGCACGTACCGCCCGGGAGATAAGCTTCCGACCGAGGCGGAGCTTATCGAGCAATTTGGTGTGAGCCGAATAACGGTTCGCTCCGCAATTAAAGAAATGGAAGATGCTGGGCTTGTTGAGAGGGCCCGCGGCAAGGGCACGTTCGTTTCGTCGGACACGCAGATGTATGCCGCGGACGACCGTGAGAGCTTTACCCATTCGTGCCAGCTTGCGGGCAAACAGGCGTCTACCAGGGTTCTCGAAATGGGCTGGGACTTCCCAAGTCTGCGAGACGCGAAGTTCCTGGGCGTAGACGATACCCAAAAGGTATTGCGTAGCCGTCGTCTGCGCCTTGTGGATGGCAAGCCCACGATGCTGGAAACCAATAGCTATTCCGCTGCGCTTTCTTTTTTGGAGCATGAGTCCCTCGATGATTCACTGATGGCGGTACTCGATCGCCAGGGGATCAAGATGGGTCCCAACACGCGTACGCTCGAGGTCTGCTATGCGAGCGAGCTCGAGGCGGCATACCTTAACGTGGAGCTGGACTCTTCGCTGCTTCTGTTTGTCGATAGACGTTATGCTCCAAGTGGCGAGCCGCTTTTCATCTCCCGTCAGGTGTACTGCACCGAGCGACTGAAGTTCTATTTGTAAATTAAAGATAGATTGGTCGATTTACCGACCAATTGTTACCGTTCGCGGATTTGGAAAATAGACACACCACGTAGGGTAGATTGCTAATATACTTTGTTATGACAATATAGTACGTCCTATTGGTATTGGAGAACTATGAATAAGATATTGCTAGCGAGTCATGGTTATCTCGCCCAAGGCATGAAAAGCTCTCTGGAGATTCTGATGGGCACCAACGACCGAATCGAGTGCCTGTGCGCCTATGTCGATGACGATTCAAGGGACGTCGCGGCGTTGATTGATGCATGGATGGAGACGAGGGACCCTGCCGACTCTTGGTTTGTCGTGACTGACATCTTTGGCGGCTCTGTAAACAACGAATTCATTCAGAGGCAGACCGACGGATCGTTTACGTTAATCGCTGGAATGAACTTGCCGCTGCTGGTGGAAATGGTTACACAGCTGGACTCCCTGGATGCGGACAAGGCCAAAGCCGCGGTCGAGGGATCGCGTTCGTTTATTCAGCTTTGCGAGGCGGCGGACATGCTTGCCGGCGCCGAGGAAGAAGAGTTCTAGTTAGTTCTGGTTCGAGCCCTTGCTAGGGGCCACACCTGTCATTCCCTTTATCACGTGCGGAGATGATAACGATGATTAAGCTTACGAGAGTTGATTACCGACTGATTCACGGCCAAGTTGCCATGTCCTGGACTCACGCTTTGGATGTAGATTGCATCTTGCTTGCCAGCGATGCTGTGGCAAAAGACGACATGAGGAAGGCGGCCTTGAGGCTCGCCCGCCCCAACGGCGTTAAACTCGTCATCAAGGATGTTGACGCTGCTATCGAGGCGCTCAACAGCGGCGTTACCGACAAGTATTCGCTGTTTATCATCACTGAGACGATTGAAGATGTCTATCGTCTCGCTAAGGGTTGCAAAGACATCAAAGAGATCAATCTGGGCGGAACTCGAAAGACCCCTGAGACCACGCTTCATCCGACCCCTGCGATCTTTGCGACCGAGAAAGATGCCGAGCATATCCAAGAGCTCCTGGGCGATGGCGTGGCCATCGAAATCCGTCAGGTCCCCAATGACGCTAAGGTGTTTGCCAAGGACGTTTTCTAGCCGGAAACACGTTGATGCTCGGCATTTATTGAACCAATGCTCTATGCCTATGCCCGTCGATCATTTGATCGGCGGGCTTTTTATTAAAGGCTTTAGCCTGTGCGGGGCGCGCAGCGCGCCGCATCAGAAACCACCCGCTATGCGGGTGGGGACAACCGGCTTTACAAAGCCGCCCCCTCGCCGGACACTTGCGATTGTTCAGGCCGCAAGGAATCCGAGTCGAGAGGGCGGTGGTGGCGTATGGCCCAGAAGGCCTACAGCCTGTCGCACACGAAGTGGATGTGCAAGTACCACGTCGTGTTCACGCCGAAGTATAGGCGCAAAGTCATCTACAACCAAATAAGGTCCGACCTTGGGGAGATCTTCAGGAAGCTCTGCCAGTACAAGGGGATAGAGATCATCGAGGGGCACCTGATGCCCGACCACGTCCACATGCTGCTGGCGATACCGCCGAAGTACAGCGTGTCCAGCGTGATGGGCTACCTGAAGGGGAAGAGCTCGCTGATGGTATTCGACAGGCACGCGAACATGAAGTACAAGTTCGGCAACAGGAAGTTCTGGGCCGAGGGCTACTACGTGTCCACCGTCGGCCTGAACGAGGCCACGATCGCGAAGTACATCCGGGAGCAGGAGAAGGCCGACATCGCGCTCGACCGGCTGAGTGTCAAGGAGTACGAGGACCCCTTCGATAGGGGGCCGGGGCGCAAATAGCGCCGGTTTGACCGGCCCGTCACGGGTCAACCTGCAGTGCGGCCCGAACCCCGTGAGGGCCGGCGCCTTTAGACGCGTGCCGGAAATCCAAGGGTTATACCCTAAGAGCAAACCACCCCTTTTAGGGGTGGTTTTGATTAAAGAAAAATCAAAAAAATCTGAAATAGTTCTTGCATAGTTAGTTATATAAAGTATTATAACGTCATGGGATGAATGAAGGGTTCATCCAAGTGAGTTAGGAGTAAGGGATGTTCAATTTCGATGAGCCTCGTTACGAGAAGGTTGTGAGCGATGCCCTCGCTCTCCGTCCTCAGATTGAGGCTGCCGTGGACGAGGTCTGCGAGCAGGGTTATTCCAACATCTTCTTCATCGGCTGCGGCGGCACCTGGGCCCACACGCTCCCGATGAAGTATTGGGTCGAGACCACCACGGCCGACGTCGATGTCCACTGCGAGATCGCCGCAGAGTTCCTCGCCTGCCCGCCCAAGACCTTCAACAAGGATTCTGTCTGCGTCTTCTCCACCCGTACCGGCACCACCCCCGAGATCATTGAGGCTGCCAAGTTCTGCCAGGAGCAGGGCGCCCGCACGCTGATGTACGTCTCCAACGACAATACCCCGGCCACCGAGTACGCCGACTACAAGTTCTTCAGCTTCGCCGAGGACGACGTCCTGTGCGAGGCCATCTACACCTACCAGATCACGCTGGTCGCCCGCTTCCTCAAGAACGCCGGCGCCTTTCCCAAGTACGACACCTTCATGGAGGAGTTCGGCAACATCGCCCCGTACCTCATCAAGGCCAAGGACGCCCAGGACGAGCGCTGCGCCGCCATGGCCGAGGACTTCAAGGACACCGACTACCACATGGTGATCGGCTCCGGCATGCTCTGGGGCGAGGCCTACGACTACGCCATGTGCATCCTCGAGGAGATGCAGTGGATCAAGACCAAGTCCATCCACGCCGCCGAGTTCTTCCACGGCACCATCGAGCTGTGCGAGGAGGGCACGAGCCTCATCATGCTCTACGGCGAGGACGACACCCGCAAGCTCATGGACCGCGTGGACAACTTCACTCACATGCTCGCCGACGAGAAGGGCGTCAACGTCCGCGTGAACAAGTTTGACACCGCCGAGGTCGAGCTGCCGTTCAGCGACCCCGAGTTCCGCAAGATCGTCTCCCCGATGGTCACCTACACCATCACCGAGCGTCTGAGCTGCCATCTCGAGCACGTCCGTAACCACCCGCTCACCACGCGTCGTTACTATCACCAGATGAACTACTAATCCTCTCAAATTGCTGCGGTTGTCTGCAGGCGAGCTGCGCAGAATGCCTCGCCTGCAGACCTGTTTCTGGGGTTGATCGAAATGGTTGTCCAGTATCTTCTAGTTGCACTGGTCGCATTTATTGCGTCCATGGACGAGCAATTATTTGGCATTACGATGCTTGGTCGTCCGCTGTTTACGAGCCTGTTTGTCGGCTTGATCCTTGGCGATGTCCAGCAGGGCGTTATCGTCGGCGCTGCTTTGGAGTCCATGTTCATGGGCGCCATCATGGTCGGCGCGGCGGTTCCTCCCGAGGTCTATGCCTCCGGCGTGCTTGGCTGCGCGTTTGCCGTCATTACGGGTACGGGCACGGCAACTGCAGTCGCGCTCGCCCTTCCCGTCTCCGTCTTCCTTCAGGTGTGGCGCAACTTCTGCTACGCCGTTCCGGGTGCCTTTGCCTGCAAGAAGATTGAGACCGCTCTGGCAAATCGCGATCTTGCCAAGGCGAATCTGTACCATCTGACCATCGTGCCGCTGTCGATTGGCATTCCGTCTGCACTGCTGGTGTTTGGCTCGCTGTTCTTTGGTGCCGACCTTATCAACAATGCGCTCAACGCGATTCCGCAGTTTGTGATGGACGGCCTCAACGTTGCGTCCGGCGTCATGGTCTGCATCGGCTTCGCTCTTCTTATCAGGACCATGGGCGATAACAAGCTCCTTCCCTGGCTGTTCCTGGGCTTCATTATGGTCATCTACCTCAAGATGGACGTGGTCGGCGTCGCCGCAGCTGCCATTTGCGTCGCGCTGCTCCTGGCCTTCCGCGAGGGCTCGTCCGGTCCGCAGACGGTTGCTGCAGATGAAGAGGAGGACTTCTAATGGCTATCCAGAACACCGACCTCAAAGAGGCCAAGAAGGACGCGATTATGACTCCCGATATGTATCGGAGCATGTTCCTTCGCCAGTTTACGAGCCAGTGCTCGCAGTCGTACGACAAGATGATGGCAATGGGCTTCATGTACACCATTCAGAAGCCCCTGCGAAAGATCTATCCCAACGACGACGATTACTATGCGGCGCTCGATCGCCATACCGAGTTCTTTAACATCACGCCTCATGTGCTTCCGTTTGTAGCCGGCCTAACGGTTTCGATGGAAGAGCAGGCGGCTGCCGATAAGAACTTCGACACGTCCTCGATTAACGCCATGAAGGTCGGCCTTATGGGACCGCTTTCCGGCATCGGCGATTCGTTCTACTGGGGTACGTTCCGCGTGGTTGCCGCCGGCATTGGTATTGGCATCGCTTCGACGGGCAACCCGCTCGGCCCCATCGTGTACGCGCTCATCTACTCCGTGATTAACTTTGCAACGCGTATCGTCGCCGCCCATCTGGGTTACGACTTGGGAACCAAGTTTTTGCAGCAGTCCGAAGAGAGCAACCTTATGTCTCGCATGACGCATGCTGCCGGTGTTCTCGGAATGACCGTTATCGGCGCCATGATTGCGGCACAGGTCTCGCTGTCCACGGCTTTGACCTTTGACGTGGGTGGTTCGGAGATTGTCCTGCAGGATCTGTTCGATTCGATCTTCCCCGGTCTGCTGCCCTTGCTGGCAACGTTCGCTTGCGTTGCCCTCTATAAAAAGGGCGTCAAGACCATTTGGATCATCTTGGGCATCTTCGCAATCTGCATCATCGGAACGGGCTTGGGAGTGTTCGCGGCGGCGTAATGTTGACTGCAATGCTCGCGCGTTGGATAACTAACTGACCGTTTGAAAACGGGGCTCGGCGTAAGGCCGGCCCCGTTTTTTTATTTGAGGGATTTTCCGACCGTCCAAAAAATCACACTCGTCCATCACTCACGCATCTCTCGTCTCTCATTCGTCACTAACACGAGAGATAACTGAAAGACGAGAGATAAATATGAGAGATAGCAATGCTGCAAGGTGGCCGGGGGATCGAGTCATAGTTCCCGCATGCATGCGTTTACCTGTGCGAACGTGATTTGATTGAACCAATAACGGCCAATTTGTCTCTCATCTCTCACTCATCTCTAAGCTGAGAGATAAATGAGAGATGAGAGATAATTACGAGAGATAGCTGAGAGACAGACAGACGGTCTGTCGGGGGACATGCATCGCTGCCAGATTGATGCCGCGCACAGAGCGGCTGCGCGTTCACCCGTGCCCCACATCCCGCCATTTCGCGCACTGCCCGCCGAAACCTCCGGCAAAGCAGGTACAATAGCCCAATGCGCATCGCGCACGACGATGATATCGGCGCCCGCGACTGGGGGAGAATACATGGCAGAGCAACAGATAACGCCGGGGACTAAGCTTCAGGTGGCATTCGACGTGCCCATGGGCCAAAAAACCGACTTCAACATGCTCGCCACGTACAAAGAGAACCTGGACGACGCGTACTTTCTTATGAGCGCGCCCATGCTCGCCGGCAAGCCGCTCCTCATGGACGAAAACCAAAAGCTCCTGCTGCAATACAAAGTGGGCGAGGAGACGTTCGTGCTCGCCGGCTATCCCGAGGCAGTCGAGAAAAAGGGCATCCGCACCTACTGGAAAATGCGTAGAGTCGCCGAGCAGCGCACCTTTGTCAAGCGCCGCGACGAGCGTTTTAAGGTCGCCATGCGCCTGACCTACCAGCGCGACAACGCGCCGACCCCCGAGCCCGAGGACGCCATGACCATCGACGTCTCGGCCGGCGGTCTGGCTATCTACCTCAACGATTTCCCCGATGTGGGCGAGGCCCTGGCCGTGCAAATGCCCACGATCCGCCTGCAGGGCGAGCGCCACGAGCTGCCCGAGCAGCTGGGCATCGTGTGTTGGGTGCGCCGCGCGCCCAAGGGCAGCCTGTACCGCAACGTCTGCGGCCTGCAGTTCCGCTATGCCGACGACATGGAGCGCGAGCTCGTCAAAGAATACGTCGGCTACATCCGCGCCAAATATAAGATCTGATCGCCATGGCACTGTTCAAGCGTAACGACAATAAAGATCAAGCTGCCGAGGATTTGGCTGAGGGCATGACTGAGGATTTGACCGAGAGTCAGCCCGAGGACACCCCCAGCACCGACCCCACCTCCCGCAAGCGCTTCGGCAAATCCAAGCCCAAGCCCAAACGCAAGCCCAAGCGCGACCTGCGCGGCGTGGTGCGCATCGAGGAGTTGGAGCAGGCGCTGGCCGACCAGGACCTCGACGACATCGACCCCGACGCGGTTGTATCTATGTATATGCCCAAGCGCCGCATGGAGCGCATCGGCACGGCGCTGCTGCGCATGGACAAGCTGCAAAAGGCCCTCGTGGTGCTGGCACTTGCCTTTGGCGTGCTGTTCGCCCTGTCGTTTATGCAGGAAAACATGGGCAACTTCACCATCAACCTCAACCGCCTGGAGCTGTTCCGCCGCGGCGTGGCCATTGCCGACAACGGCGACTTTAACAACGCCACCGCGCGCCTGGCGGCCGACGCTGTGGACAACGGCACCAATATCGCCGCCGACGACCTGCCCGACAACTTGGACGACATCGACGGCAGCCACAACGGCAAGAATTACGTGGCGTACACCTTCTATATCCGCAACGCCGGCAAGACCGACCTGGGCTACAGCGCCAAGCTCAAGGTGGTCAGCGCCAGCAAGGGCGTGGAGAAGGCGGCGCGCGTGCGGGTGTATCGCAATGGCGAGCCCACCACCTATGCGGCTGCCGCGGCCGACGGCAATCCCGAGCCCAACACCGAGCCGTTTGCGTCCAAAGACGTGGTGACGACCATTAGCCACGCAAACTTCCGCGTGGGCGATGTGGACAAGTACACCGTGGTCATTTGGCTGGACGGCGACGACCCGGAGTGCGTGGACAAGATTATCGGCGGCGCGGTGGAGTTTGGCTTTGACTTTGATTCGTCCGAGACCGACGACTCGAGCCTGTTCATTAAGTTCGTGCAGGATATTGCCGACACCCTGACCGGCAACGACCCCATTAGCGCGAGCGGCAACGAGGCGCCCGATTACTACAAGGAGCACAACGTGACGTGGAGTAACCGCCGCAACCAAAAGAACTCGCCCGTGAAAGACGGGGGCAAGTAGAACGAACAGGCGCCGGGCCGGGATTGATGTTCCGGCCCGGCGCTTTTGCTATGCCGAGGTGTTGTCTTTGGGAGAGGTGACGTCGCCAGCGGCGGCGTCCAGCAGGAACAGTCGCAGCGCGAGTTTGATCGCGTAGCCCGGTTTGACCTGCGCCGCGTCTCCCATGCGTTCGCCCAGGTCGCTACAGTAGGCGTAGAGGTCGCGGATGAGGTCCGCGCCCGAGAGCGTGAACATGTAGCCCGCGTCCGAAAGCGCGTTGGGTGCTGCGGGCAGCCCCGCAGCCTGACAAAAGCTCGCAAGGTCGGGGTTCATGACGGCCTTGTAGTCGATCGCGGTGCCACGGTCCTGAGCGGCCTGCTCCTGCTTGCGGGTGTACGACAATGCCGCCGTCAGTACAAAGCTGGGCGTGGGCGCATTGACGTCGTCGGTGGTGGCGACGAGCTTACCGGCCGCTTGCGTGACCAGCCAGGCGACTTCGCGCTGACAACGAACAGCCTTGCGCGTCACCGGTTTGATCGATCCGGCTGAAATACTTCCCTTGGGTTGATTGGCGGCAGCCATGGGGCCCTCCCAACAAATAGCCCGTTTAACAGGCGAAAATTACACGTTCTGCACCAGTATAGCGAGTGGGGAGAGGCTCGGGCGAAGCTCGGCGGAGGGTGAATGTATGCGATGGCGTGGCGCTGCGGCCGCAAGGCTTAAGAGGGACTTACGGCTTTGCGGGGGAGAGGTCAAATAAGGTGAACGATGCTCACATAGCACCACATATAACCCGAGGTGGACCTATGAATCTGCCGGAATGTAAGCTCTCGAAAACTTATAAGGAAATCGTAAGAATTATGGTATTCTCAACTCCATGTCTAAAGGATGGGCAAGCAACATCCAACACGAAAGCGCGGGCTCCCCTTCCGGGCTTCTCGAGGGTCATCTGGGATGAATGGGGAAAGAAAGGGGTCCGCATGGATACCAAGGCACTAAAGAAGCAAATGGGCGCCGCCATCGCCATGGTCCTCGTGGCAGCCGTAGCCCTCGGCTCCGCCACGTTCGCATGGTTCGTGAGCAACAACAGCGTTAAGGCGACGACTGCGTCGGTTTCCGCTCAGTCGAACGCTCCGTTCCTGAAGATTGGTAAGGATACTGACACCGAGCTTACGAAGACTGAGGAGACTCAGGTTGCGGGCACGGACGATAAGGTCGTGCTCTATCCGTCTCAGTGGAATCATCTGGTAGTCGATGGTACCTATCAGTTTGAGTCTGCATATGCATCTGATGCGGGTAAACCGGATATTCTTAAGGACTCGCGTTTCGCCGTTGGCGGAGTTGATGCGAAGTATCGTCCCGATTATGCGCTTAAGCAATCTTTCAAGATCGGTACCACGGATGATAAGGCCGGTTCATTCCAGAATCTCAGGGTGGCGTCTGTAAAGGTGAATGCCGGCAATAACTCCGAAGGTCTCAAGGGTGCTATTTGCGTTCTTGTTAAGTGCGGAGACAAATGGGGTGTTTACAAAGAGACCACCGACGGTACCGAGCTGACTGCCTACGGTGATGGAACGACCATTACTAACAATTTGACTGGAAAAGCTGGAACGTCTGTTGACGATGCTCTTGTTGCCGAGATTGCGGCAAACGCCACGGAGACCGTTGATGTATATGTTTTCTACGACGGCTCGGCTTCTGCGGTCTACTCCGACAACCTTGCTAGCCTGAAGAACTGTGGTGTCACCGTTGCGTTTACTGCTACTCCGGTCAATACGGATGGCAACGCTGTTAACGTTGGCTAATCTCAAATCCATCGCGTTTTAACGGGCGCCCGGCTTATGCGCCGGGCGCCCGTTCTGTTTTTGAAAGGAGGATCACGTGCAATCGTCTAAAAGCCTTAAAACACAACTTGTTGCGGCCGCCGTTAGCGTGGTCCTCTCTGCATTTGCTCTGTCGGCAGCGACCTATGCGTGGTATGTTGCGAACACAAAGGTTTCCGCAACCACGTCAACCATCAGCGCGACGACTAATGGCTTCATCCTTCAGATCGATGAGCTCAAAAACGGCGCCCAGCACGGTGGCGAGCAAAAGTCGTTGGAGGCTCAGACCACGGGTGCCACGCTCAGCCCGTCCTCGACTGACGACCTTAAAAACTGGTACGTTTGCAACGGCTGGAACAACCAGGGCTTGGTAACCGACTACTCAACGCCTGCTTTCTCAACCACTGCTGAAGCTTTGCCAGGCGAGTATGAGGTTGCTAGCAAGAAGTACAACGCTTTCATTAAAAGCGACTACATCGTCTACACCATTACCGATACTGGCACGGCTGACGTTTACCTTGACACGTCTGACGGTGAGCCCGTAACGATTGAGCCCGTGGGCGGCGAGGCGTCGGAGACCATGGTTGGTTCTCTGCGCGTTGCGATTACCACGCAGGAGATTGGGTCTGACGGCAAGTCGTGTGTCGGCGAAGAAAAACTGCGCGTTGTATATGCCATGCGCGATGAGACGGGCAAGGGTAACGATGCAAGCGCTATCGATGGCTGGACGAGCATCCAAAACAAGAATGGCACTCCGACGCTCGCGAAAGCAACCTATCCCCATATCTTTAAAGGCGGCACGGACGGATGGGTTGCTACTAAGGGTGATAGCGGCGATTACTCGGTTGCTGAGGGCACCAAGCCGATTGCTAGGGGCGTTGGCTACAACGGCGTTGCGGTGCGTGTCTATATCTGGATGGAAGGCACCGATGCGGATTGCGTTAACGGCAAGTCCATCGAGAACAGCCCGACGACCTATAACGTCAGTGTCAAACTCGCCGGTGTCGCAAGGTCGTAATGCCGACGTTCGCTAAAATGCAGATTGCCAAGGGCCCGCTTCGAAGGAAGTGGGCCCTTTTCGTATGGCGTCATTGCTGCGTAGGCGATAATGTGAGGAACTGTTCTTCCTGGAGGTTCCTTATGGACGGCATCGCTTCTGGTGTTCCGCTGATTGCTCGGCCGAGTTTTGACCGCGCTTGTAGCCTTGTGACGTCTGAGTATGTTTTGGCTTGGGAGTGGTTCTTGCGCGAGGAGCAGCGTGGCGAGATTTGGGAAAAACTTCTTCATAACATTAAAGCTGATAGCCCCCAGTATCCTTATCGCATGACGATTGGCTCTGAGACCTTTTGCGTTTCGCGTCATGCAGGTATTTATTGGCCGGGTCGTGGACGCATCAAACATCCTGTGGAAAAGACCTTTGCGCTTTCGGTGCATAACTCTACAAGTGGGAGCTATTCCGATGTTCCCCCGCTCTATCTTGAGGACGGCACGTGGGTGTTCAAGTATTCATCGCAAAGTGCTTCGGTCGAAAACTGGCGCGACCAGCGCTACAACCAAAAAATGATCAACTGCATGGAGTGCGGCGTTCCCGTTGGCGTGTTCTTTGCAACGGGCGCTGGCTACAAGGTGCTGGGCCTAGCGTTTGTTGAGCGCTACGAGCCGGAGAACAGCTGGTTTGTACTGCACGGCCCCGTCCATAAGGGCGGACCCGACGCTCGTTTCTTCCCGGATATGAGCTACATGAAGGACGCTCCGGTCACAGCGGAGTTTTCCGGCGCTCCAGCGAGCGACGATGAAAAGGTTCGCTATGCGCTGCGTCGCGAGCGAATCGGCCAGCAGCGTTTTCGCACTGAGCTCTTTGAGGCCTACACTGGTCGATGCGCCGTCTCGGGTTGTAGCGTTAACGAAGCGCTCGAAGCCGCGCATATCGAGAACTACTCGGGTCCCAAATCTCAAGTTGTCAGCAACGGCATTCTGTTGCGCCGCGATTTGCACTCGCTGTTCGATGCCCATCTGATTTCGTTTGAGCTGGTACGCGGCGACTATCAGCTTTGCGGGTCGTATCTTCTGCAGCATACGGACTATGCCGCGTTTGCAGGGTCGGTATTGCGCGAGCCGGATGAGCATCGCCTGCGCCCCAATTCCCGATTCCTCGAAGCCCACCGCGCCGAGTTCGATTTCTCGGAATCGCGCCGTCGGGCGGAAGCCGTTGCTCCGTATTAGGCAGATGCGGTCCGTCGCAACCCAATCATGTCGATTGATCGGATCGCGCCGCGCCGCATCGAGAGCTGCGCGATCCTGCCATTCTCTCCTCAACAGTTAAAACGGGAAAGGGGAGACCATGGGATGGCGAAGTGATATCGCGCGAGGTGTGTACGGAAACCTGCCGCGAGCGTTAATGGGCCGGAGCCTGTTCCCGCTCGTCGAGGTCACCTGCAGCCAAATCTGTCTGCCCTGCCCTCGCTGCGGCGCAGACCTCCCATGCCTAGACATCAGCTTCATCGACACCCGCGACAAACACGCCACCGACCCGCGGGCTCGAACAGGTCTGCGTCTCCCGGTCTATCCTCAGCAATGCCCAACCTGCGGATGTGCCATTACCTATGACGAGACGGAGCCGTAGCTTCGAAGATCGAATTACCCATTAAACAAACCCAGTGCCCCGAATCACCGCCCTACGCCCGCAACGCTCCAATGGGGAACACGTAGACGTCGTGCTCGGCGTCGTAGCGGCAGAAGGGCGAGGTCGCGGTGATGACGGCGCAGAACTCCGGCTGGGGGTTGCGCGCGGCAGGGTTCAGAGCGACCTTGCGGCGCAGGCGCTCGATGTTGCGGATTCCGTCGCTAACCTTGGATTCGCCGAACTTGATTTCTATCGCTGCCCAGCGGCCATCGTTCAACTCGATAATGGCATCAACTTCAAGCCCGTCGGAGTCGCCATAGTAGTGGAGCGAGCCCGGATGCGAGCCGGGCAGGCACGAGGTGTAGACGCTCAGATCGTGAATGCACAGAGACTCAAAGAGCAGGCCAAAAGTCTGACCGTCCGCAAGCAGCCTTTTGGGATTCATTCCAAGCGCGGCTGCGGGAATGGAGGGGTCGGCGAAATAGCGCTTTGGCTTGGTGCGCAGGCGGGACTTTGCGCGGACGGGTGCATCCCAACCGGGCAGATTTACAATCGCATACATGCTCTCCAGCATGTCGAGGTAAAACGCCACGGTCGAAGTTGCCGGCTGGGCGTCACTGTCGCCCAACGAGGCGTCTGCCGCGATGGTGTTGAGCGTGGCAGAGGTCGCAACGTTGCGCGCGAGCGAGGACACAATGTGCCGTGCCGTAGACCCCACGCCTCCTTTTTGCGGAACGCTGACTTCGTACATGGCATCGAGATACTGGTTGACGACCTCTGCGGCCATCTGAGGGCTCGCCCCGACAAGCGCCGGCCATCCTCCGCAGCAAATTGCGTCGGCCAGCATGGGGAGCGAGCCTGTATAGGCCGAAGGTTCGAATGATCCTTCGAATAGGTTTTGCAGCGAAACGGATCCCGTTGAAAGCCCTCGTTCCCAAAGCGTCATGGTGCTCATGTCGAGACGGGCTATGCGACCGGCGCCGCTGTGAGTGACAGAGTCTTTTGCCGGCGTTGACGACCCGGTGAGGATAAAGAGGCCCTTCTCGCCGCCGGATGCATCTACGGCGCGGCGTGTGGCGTCCCATGTTGCGGGGGCCTCCTGCCACTCATCGATGACGTGCGGCTTATTGCCCTGAAGGGCGAGCGAAGGATCGGCTTCGACCAGCGACTTTACGTTTGGGTCGTCAAGATGAACGACGCTCTCACCGAATGCGAGCGCGGTCCATGATTTGCCGCACCACTTTGTGCCCCGAATCTCGACCGCTCCAAAAATCTGGAGCAGGGTTTGCAGTCGTTCGTCCAAAAGGCGAGGACGGTAGGATTTGGGCTGTTCCGAACCATAAGAGATCATGATTTGATAGACCTCACTACCTGCGCATACTCGATTTTCGAGGATAATCATACTCGATTTTCGAGGATTTTCACACTCGATTTTCGAGGAAATCTGGACTCGATTTTCGAGTTTTGCCCTACAGGTAGATCCCCTCGAACAGGCTCTTGTGGAACTGGGTGTGGTGGTCGCGTGCCCAGGTGAAGAGCGCCTGGTCGAAGTCGCCTTTGGTGGCAGGGATGCCATAGACGCCGGCGACTTCCACGCGCACGAACTCCAGCGCGGGCAGCTTGTTGATGGCCGTAAGTGCAAACGGCGACGTGGGCTCCTCGAACAGGTAATGGCTGCCTTGCAGCGCGCCACAGGCGGTGCAGGTGCTGGCGAGCGATACGGTTTTGGTGGTGCGCGACGTTACGGGTTTGTAGCCGCAGCGCTCGCGCAGGTAGTCGCGGATCTCGGCCGGCACGCAGCCCAGCGCGGGAACGATGGCTATGGCGTTGGCGCGGGCGGTGTCGATTGCGATGTGGCCAGCGTCGTCCATGGAGGGCGCTGCGCTGGGCGCAGCCTTGCTGCCCGAGTCCTCGGCCGCCCAATACGGAATGCCAAAGGCCGCGACCGTCGTCTGCTCGTGACACTTCCAACATTCGCGCTTGCCCAGCACCAGGTAGATGTAGGGCGCGCTGGGGTCGGAGCGATCCACGCCGGGCAGCCACGCGGCAAAGGGCTCGGGGTTGACGCCATCGGGCACGTACCAGATCTTCTTGACCCGGTCCCACTTGGCGCCCAGGGCCTTGGCCTCGTCTTTGTGCGAAAAGGGAACATCGAGCTCGGTGCGCATGGCGGCTCCTTTGTGTGGCTTGCGGTGCATGTGCTCCAAGGATACCCCAGCGGCGGGTGTGTGGTCGCTAAACGAGCGCTTCGACCGCCCGAGAAGTCGCGGAGCATTTTGGCGGGGGCGTGCCGTCAAGCAAATGGGCAAGTGCATGGTCAGCTTTTGGTCAGTTGAGCGGCAACCTTGCCAAAAGCTTGACGGATTTGCATTTAGACGTCGACGAATGAGCAGTTTGGACGCGCCGCGGCAAAAAACCGCCGGTTGTTTGTCGAAAACTCGCCAGGGTCGCGAGCCGCCGCCGACGCGCGTGCTATCTTCGCGCCATGGGGCACTTTATCGTTTCACATAACGCTGCGCTGGCGCTCTTGGCACACATCCCGAACCCGCGCTTTGGGGATTCGGAACCAGAGGTCGTGTCGATTGCGGACGCCTGCGCGCTCTGCGACCAGGAGGCGCAGGAGTTTATCGGTCGCTACGACCTGGGGATCGAAACGCTGGATTTGTTGGTGCCGTCGCGAGCCGACCGTCGGCGGAGCAAGCATGTTAAGACGCACCTGTGCACCAACGAGCTCCCGGCGGGTTCGTTTATCTCGCTGGGCCACTGGATGGGTGACCTGGATGCGTACGTGTGCTCTCCCGAGCTGGCGTTTTTGCAGGCCGCGCACGATGGCGATGCGGCGGCGGCCATCTACGCCGGCTATGCCATGACATCGGACTACCGGCTGGATAACCTTGCTCCCGGTGGGGTAACAAGCAGGGATACGGGCATGCGCGATGGCAGGCTCACGACTAAGGAGCTCATCGCGGCGTACCTTGACCGGGCATCAAAGGTGAGAGGCGCCGCTAAGGCGAAGGCGTTGCTTCCGTACGTGGAAGAGGGCTCACGGTCTCCAAGGGAGTCGGGGCTTTGCATGTTTATGTCGCTGCCTGCGCATTACGGCGGGCTTGCACTGGGCAAGGCCGAGCTGAACAAGAAGTACTTCATTCGCGACGGTTACAACGATGGGCGCAACCGCAAACTGCGCGTGTTGGAGCGCACGCCCGACATCACGCTTACGGCGAAAGCAGAGGTGGGCCTGGATAAAGTAAGGGCTGGCTTGCTGCCCGAGGTGCTTACCGCGCTGGTTGATTACGACAGCGACGCCATTCATGATGGAAGCGAGAAAATCCACAAGGATGCCGAGCGCCGCAACGAGCTGCAGATGCTCAATGGGGTCGCGTACTTTACGGTGACGACCGATCAGACAAGCGACTACGACAAACTCGTTCGCCTGTGCGAGCGCATCCGGCGCAAGCTGCATCGGAATAAGCGACCCATTTTTAACAAGCCCATGAGCGAGGAGCAGCGATATTTTGCCCTCAAGCGCGTCGAAACGAAGCGGTTTAAGCTTTGGCAAACGGTTATCGAGGCGCGTCAACATTGGTAGGGGCGGTTGCTGGCGGTGGGGCCAGGGGTCTTATTTTCAGGTCTAATACTTTTCCGCGAAGTGAACGAGTCAAAATGGACCCCCGAAGCATCGACACTTTTGGCGGCTCATTTCCTGCGGTTTTGACGTTAGAATCCTGCGGTTTTGGCTTCAAAAAGTGTGCATGCTTCGGGGGCCCAAATAAGCTCGTTCACTTCGCGGAAAAGTATTAGACCTGACTATAGGAAGGTTGTCCGGATGCGGTATCGAGGCCCATCCAAGCCCGATTGAGGCGGTCGCCAAGACTATTTGGGCGACTGTGGGCTTGGTTGGGTTTGCTGTCGGCGGCATCGAGACGGCTTTGGGCACAGTTGGGGTGTTTGCTGGCGCTGCCGAGGCGGTATCGGCCTCGGCCGGGATGGTTATTGGAGCTGTTGAGGCGGCTTTGGGCGCCGCGGCGTCCGCTTGACTTGGTGGCGTAAAACAAAACAGCTCAGAGGCGAAGCCTCTGAGCTGCGAACATTTGGTGGGCGTTAGAAGATTTGAACTTCTGACCTCTTCCGTGTCAGGGAAGCGCTCTCCCCCTGAGCTAAACGCCCGATCAAGGGTGCGCGAGTGCGCAGGGAATAATATAACGGAGCTCCCGCCCAGTGGCAAGAACTATTTTTTAAAAAGCGGCGATTTGCGACCCTATCCGCCCCGATGCAGCGCGAAGGGCACGCGAAATATTCCGTTTGTACCCTCGATGAACTGCACGTTCGCGTAAAATAACTCTATTATGGGCAAATGGTGTCCAGGCTGTTTACAACACGGCATCTGGGGGAGGGGCATGTCGGACGCGCGTTCGCTGCAAAAACAGTTCAATCGCATGCTCGCCATGTTGCTGGTAGCCCTTGCTGTTGCCGGAGCCGTAACGTATGCCTGGTACATCTACAACGCTAACCGCCATATCACCGACGTCAAGATGGCCGCGGGCACGGGCGTGACCTTCCTTATCTCCAACGAGTACGACGGCGAGTACAAGACCAACGCCGGCCTGAGCTTTGCGGGCCTGCTCGATCCCGTCTCGACCGACAACGTGCTCAACGGCTTTCAAAAGGTAACGGGCTTTACCGGCGGAACCACGCAGGACTCGCTGTTTGCCAGCATGTTTGGCACGGCCGAACATTCCGACTACTACAAGACCTCTCTGTACCTGGCCACCAACTCGGCCGCAACCGACGTGTACCTGTCGGGCATCGACTTTACCGAGCAGGATCCGGCAAACCCCATCTCCACCGCCCTGCGCGTGGGGCTGGTTACCTATGCTCCAGGGCAGGGCGACACCGTTACGGGTCAGTACGTCTTTGAGGTCTCGGGCGAGCACAACCCCCAGGCGCGCTACAACACGCTCGACGGCAAGGATGCCGGCGAGAACGAGCAGAATCACCTGGTGCTCGACAGCAGCAGCTCCGATGGCACCACGGTCCATTTTGACCAGCTGACCAGCGCAAACTTCTGCGACTACAACGAAGACACCGGCATCGTGAGTCTCAAGGAGGCCACGACCAAGATTTGCAGCCTACCCGCTGCCGCCAAGGGCGCCAGCCGCAGCACGCCCGTGCGCGTGGACGTGTACGTGTGGCTGGAGGGCTGCGACCCCGACTGTACCAACAACCTGGCCGCAACCAGCCTGCAATCGCTGGCGCTGCGCTTTGCCGGCAAACGTTCGTAGGGGGACCAGGGATGAGTGCATCGAACATCAAAGACATCCTGGGCTCGCGCCGTCGCATGGTTACCGCGGCCGCATGGATGTTGGCGCTGGTAGCCGCCCTGAGCGCCGCCACCTATGCCTGGTTTAGCAACTCGCGCTACACCAACGTGACACCTGTGGCACACGCGGTAAGCGACGAGAGCTCCGACCTGCAGATTGGCCTTTCGTCCAACGGGCCCTGGGACACAACGGCCACACTTGCCGCCGCCGACAAGACGCTCTATCCCATCTCGACGTCAGACCTTTCCCGCTTTTGGCGCGGCACGTTCCAAAACGCCGCGGGCATTACGACCGACTACGCCGACTGCACCGCGCAGCTGGATGACTACGCCCTTTCGGGCGCGCTGTACCTTAAGAGCAGCGACAGTGCGCTCAACGTGTACCTGTACCAGGGCCAGATGGGCATGACGAGCGACCCGCAGCTGCTGGCCGCGTTGCGTTTGGGTCTGGTAATCACGACCCAGTCGGGCACGCAGACGCATATCTTTACCTGTGACGACTTGGGCAACACCGCAGGCGCCACCAACAGGCGCACCACGGCGCAGGGCGGCGTGGTCGTAGCGGGCGCCGCCTCGGGCTGGAGCTACACCGCCGACCCGGCCCGCGCCATAAGCGCTTACAGCATGGATGGCACCGGCGACACGCCCACGGCGCGCGCGGGCGCCACGCCCATCTGCACGCTGGCCGCCAACGAGGTGGCAAGCGTTCGCTACGTTGTGTACATGGAAGGCTGCGACGCCAATTGCATAGACGAGGCTCAGGCCCGCGATGTGGTGCTGCAGCTTGCCTTTGCCGCGGACAAGGCATAAGGGGACGAGTGGCATGCAAGATAAGAAGCAGATGCAGCTAGACGGCAGCGAGGCAGAGACGGCGCGCGTCAACACGGCGGCAACCGCCGCCTTCGAGCCCACCGAGCCCGCAACCACCACCCGCCGCCACACCCGCCGCGCGCGTGCCTACATCGCGCTCGTCATGGTGGCGCTTGCCGCCACTTTGGGCGCCGCCACCTACGCGTGGTTCACGAGCAACATGAAGGTCAACACCAACTCGGTGAGCGTGCACAGCGACACGTCCAAGCTGGTGCTGGAGCTGGGCGACGCCGATCGCGGCAGCTGGTCGCAGCAGGGCGATGTTTCCCTGACTTCCAATACGACTGGCGCCGTGACGCTCTATCCGGTCTCGACCTTCGATCTCAACGGCTTTGCTGCCTGCGCGCAAAACAACTCCGCCGGCGATGCCACGGTGTTTGAGCAGGCAAAAGACAACGGTTCCGCGTTCTACCACGGCTGGATCAATCTGCGCCCCACCATTACCGGAACGGGCGCCAGCAAAGTAAAGGGTAAGGTCAGCTTGTATCTGGCCGAATCGCTGGTCCCGCAGGGCGCCGATGCCGAGCTGCTACGCGCAGCCCGCGTGGGCATAAAGATTTCGAGTGGCAACCAGGTGCTTGCCACTAACATCTTTGAGCTCGACAGCTCCGATAGCGGCCATCGCGACGAGCATCCCGCGACCGTGCCTGTGGGCCTGGCGGGCTACACCGAGGGCATGCTCCTGGGCTGGCAAAACGGTCAACTCACCTGCGGCGCCAACGTGACGCAGGACCCGGCCACCTTTACGCTGGACACGAGCGAGACGGCTGCGCGTCCGCAAAACACGCTTGCCACGCTGGGGCTTGACCAGACCTATCGTTTGGATATCTATTACTACATCGAGGGCACCGATCCCGATAGCGCCGACTACCTGCATCAAGACCCGGGCACCTTGCACCTGGCGCTCTTTGCGACCTTGGACGGTGAGTAGCCATGACGCGTAAGCAACCCGCCGCCAACTGCACGCCCGCCACCGGCAAGCCCGACGCCGCCGCGCCCGCCGACACCGACCTGCGCCGCAAGCTCACTACCACCGTGGTGCTGGTCCTGTTTGCCCTGGTGGCGATAGCCATGGCAACGTTCGCCTGGTTCTCCATCGCCGATAGCGCCAAGACCCGCATGCTCATGATCGACGCCAACGCCGACGGCTCGCTGCGCTTTGACCTGGACGGGCACGCCGCGTTCGACGAATACGTGCACAGCCTGGGCTTTGATCAGATCTCGGCGCGCATAGCTAGCGAAAAGGGCGTGGACATCGATGCGTCTAAGCTCAAGCCCGTCACCACGAGCGACTACCAGACCTTCACCTTCGAGGACGGCTCCACCGCCGATCCCGCCACCGGCGCCTACCTGAAGTTTACGCTGCACTTTATGAGCAGTACGGACCTGCGCGTTCGCCTGACCGGGCAGGATGGCGACGGCGGCGTGTCCGGCACGCGGTTTAGCTCCGACACGCAGGGCATGGCCAGCGCCATGCGCATGAGCTTTACCGCCGACGACCATACCTGGGTCTACAACCCCAACGGGGGCGGGGGCTCGTCCGGCGCGGCCACCGTCTTTGGGCTCGACTCGGGTGCTGCCACCGCGGCCAGCGACATGTTCGACCTGATAACAGAAACGGACAAGCCAGTAACCGTTCGCATATGGCTCGAGGGAACGGACCCAAATTGCACTAATATGCTAAAGGGAGCTAACTATTCGGTATCGATGCGCTTCGAGGGCATCGAGGAACAGTAGATATGCACGGCGGCCATCGGGCCGCGCACGGCCTAGACAGACACGGTAGTAAGGGACATCATGCAATCTGTTAAAAAAGTCGCATCCATCGCGCTGAGCGTCGTCATGTGGATCATCATCCTGGTGGCGGCCCTGTATGCGTTTACCACGCTCGCCACGCGCGAGGACGGCAGCGTTTCTGACATCGCCGGCTTCACCCCGCTCGCCGTGCAGTCCGACTCCATGGCGCCCACGTTTAACAAGGGCGACCTCATCTTCATCAAAAAGTGCGACACCTCCAAGCTCGAGGTGGGCGACATCGTGACGTTCCACACCATTATCGACAACGAGTACGCGCTCAACACGCACCGCATCGCCGCGATCGACGAGGTCAACGGCATGCGCAGCTTTACCACCAAGGGCGACAACAACGACGTGGCCGATACGCACATCATCAGTGACGGCGACATCGTGGGCAAGTACCTGTTCGCGTTGCCGCAGATGGGCAAGGTCATGGACTTCCTGTCCAGCTCCATGGGCTTCCTCATTGTGATTGTGCTGCCCATGCTGCTGTTCTTTATCTACCAGGTGTATCACCTCATCGTGGTGGGCATGAACCTCAAGCGCGCTATGGCCGAGGAGGACCGCCTTGCCGCCGCGGCTGCCATCGTGGACGCCGAGGGCAAGGGCGACACTGCCGTCACGGCCGATAACGCCGCCGAGCAGCTCGCCCAGGCCGAGGCCAAGCTCGAGGAAGCCCGTCGTCTGAAGGCCGAGGCCGAGGCGGCGATGAACGCGACCAAGCAGGAGGATACCGACGGTGAGTGAGTTTCTGGGATTTGCCTGGGAGCTGCTGGCAAAGGTCGTCTACAACGTCGTTGCCGTCGTGAGCTCCATCCTTAACCTGTTGGTGTTTGGCTGGGTTGAGTACTTCAACATCTTTATGACCTACTTCACTACGTTTGACCTGGTGGGCAAGATCGGCGCGGTCATTCTGTTTGCCATGCTCATCGCGGTCCCCGTGCTGATCGTGGCCATCCTGGTCCACCGCTACCGCATCAACCGCCGCCTGCATCGCGACGACACGTCCAACAAGGCGCTCTATCGCGAGATCGGCCGCCTGAACAAGCAGGTGCTCGACCTCATGGACGAGAAGAACAAGCTGCTGGCGCTCAAGGTCAATGCCATGGGCGGCACCAAGCAGATTCCGTACGTGGGCGCCTCGGCCCTGGCCGACGACCATCTGCCCACGGTGGGCAACGTGGTGGGCGCCGCTGCGGGCGCCGGTGCGCCTGCGGGCGAGGGCGCCACGGCCGCCGTGGTGTCGGGCAACGCGTCGCTCGCGCTCGATGGCGATGGCGTCAAGGATGCCGCGGCCGCCATGGCCAAGGCCACCGTCGAGGCCAAGACCCTTGCCGAGGAAAAGGAAATCGCCCAGGCCAACCGCTTCCCCAAGCTGTCCCTTGTGGACCTTAAGTACCGCGACTGGGAATCGCCGGCCTACGACGATGCCATCTCGCTGGAGGACTTTGTCGACAGCTTCCGCGCGTTCGCCTGCAGCCAGATGAAGCTCTACTACACGCCCGAGGTCATCCGCCGCTTTGTGGCCGGCATGGCCGCCTCCAAGCTGCTGATTCTGGAGGGCATTTCGGGTACCGGTAAGACGTCGCTGCCCTACAGCTTTAGCCGCTATCTGGACAACCCCGCAACCATCGTGTCGGTGCAGCCGAGTTTTCGCGATCGTACCGAGGTGCTGGGCTACTTCAACGAGTTTTCCAAGCGCTTTAACGAGACTGAGTTTCTCCGCGCCGTGTACGAGGCCGGCCTTCGCCAGGACCCGTCCATGATCGTGCTCGACGAGATGAACCTCGCCCGCGTGGAGTACTACTTTGCCGAGATCCTGTCGGTGCTCGAGATGCCCAGCCACGACGAATGGGTGCTCGATCTGGTCCCCACCCAGTGGGCGGCCGACCCCAAGGGTCTGCACGACGGCAAGCTCACCATTCCCGACAGCCTGTGGTTTATCGGCACGGCCAACAACGACGACTCCACCTTTACCATCACGGACAAGGTGTACGACCGCGCGATTCCCATCGAGCTCAACGAGCGCGCCGACGCGTTTGAGTGCGAGCCGCACGAGCGCGTGCATGTGACGGCCGACCACCTGCAGTATCTGTTCCAGAAGGCCAAGGTCGAGTACGTGATCGATGACGAGCTGCTCCAGAAGATGCACAAGCTGGACCAGTACCTGCAGACCCGCTTTAAGCTGGCCTTTGGTAACCGTATCATCAAGCAGATGTACGACTTTATTCCCGTGTACGTGGCGTGCGGCGGCACCGAGCTGGGCGGCATGGACTACATCATCGCCCGCAAGGTGCTCAAGAAGTTTGAGTCCATGAACGTGAGCTTTGTGCGCGACGAGATGAAGGGCCTGATCGAGTACATCGAGAAGACCTTTGGCGAGGGCGGCCTGCCCGATTCCGTCATGTACCTGCAGCGGATCCAGAACTTCTACTAATGCCGTAAGCGCGGGGCGTGGGACAAGACAATCAGTAGCGTTTGCCCAGTGTGGTGTCGTCACGCCCCTTACCGATCGATCCAACCTATGGAGTAACCCATGTCCGAGACCATTCAGGACCTCTATACCAGCTTCTCCGAGCAGATGGAGCCCATCCAGGAGGGCAGCCGCTACTTCCGCTATCTGTTTGAGATGGCGCAGGCCTCGGGCACCACGATCGAACAGCAGCGCGAGGAGCTCGTCAAGGTGGTGGACGAGGAGTGGATCAGCATGATCGAGGACTCGCTCGACGCCATCAACACCATCATCGAAAATCCGCGCCGCTTTATCACCACCGAGGAAGAGGTGGTGCCGGTCTCGCTCGCCAAAAAGATCAGCGCCGATAGCGTTCGCCATCTGAGCCAGAACACGCAGTTCCTGGCGCCGAGCGACGATGGTGACGTCCACCCCACGCGCATCCTCAACGTCAGTACCGTCGAGACGTACGACCTGTACGAGAACCGCTTTATCTACCACCTGATTCAGCGCCTGCTGACGTTTGTGGACAAGCGTACCGACGTGATCTTTTGGTCGACGGGCAACGAGATTCGCAACCGCTTTAAGATGCACAGCAAGATCGACGACGCGTACGAAGAGATCGAGTACAACGTCGAGATGACGGTCAAGAACCGCCAGAGCTTTGCCGAGAACGACGCCGACAACATGGACGTCTTTATGCGCATCGACCGCGTGCGCCGTCTGGTCATGGCGCTGCGCGGTGCGTCGTTCTGTCAGATTATGAACGGCTGCAGCGCGGTCCGCAGCCCCATCCAGCGCACCAACCTCATCATGAAGGACCCCAACTACCGCAAGTGCTACCAGCTGTGGCAGTTTATGGAGCGCTACGACAAGGTGGGCTACAACATCGACGTGCAGCAGCAGGCGCTGGCGTTCGATGACGAGTACATGGTGCAGATGTACACCAACCTCATCAACAACTACACCGTCTTTAAGAGCCTGACCGACGACGAGCGCAATCTGCAGGAGCTCGAGAGCGTGCATCCCGAGCTGGTGGCGCCCAAGTTTATTAAGGAGATTAAGGAGGTGCAGGTCGATAGCCCCGACCTGCCCGACGTTGAGGTCCGTCGCGTGTTTGTGGAGGAGGTCACTCAGGCCCAGCTCGACGCCGAGCAGGCGCTGGCCGAGGCTCGCGAGCAGATTGAGGAGCTGCAGGGGCAGGTCAAGTCTTGGAAGGTTCAGGCCCATGCACTGACCGACGAGCGTGACGACCTGGCCGACGAGCTGGACGAGGCTAAGACGCGTGAGCTGGCATTGACGCAGCGCGCGCAGATTGCCGAGGCCGATGTAGAGGAGCTGCGCGCCTCGCTGGAGGATGTCGAGGCCGGCAAGAAGGCTGCCGAGGATGCTGCGGCAGAGGCACGCTCGACCGCGGCGGCGCAGCTTAAGCAGATGCGTGCCGAGGCCGATGCCGAGGTCGCGGCCGCTCACGCCGATGCCGATGCCAAGATCGCAGCTGCCGAGCAGACGGCCGCCGAGCAGGTTGCGCAGGTCAAGAGCGACGCTACTGCGGCCCTGGCTGCCAAGACGGAAGCCGATGCCGCCGAGCTGCAGGCCGCCAAGGACGCCGCCGCAGCTGAGCTCGCCGAGGTGCGCGAGGCGTCTGCCAAGGAGCTCGCCGAGCTGCATGCCAAGCTGGACGCCGCCCAGCTGCAGATTGAGGAAGTGCAGCTGACGGCCGAGCGCGATGCCCGTGCCGCGGCCGAGGCGGCCGACGCCGCCGCTGCTGTGGCGGAGCAGAAGCTCGCCGACACCGTTGCCGCGGCCGAGGAAAAGGTTTCCGCTGCTCAGCAGGCAGCCGATGCCGCGATCGATGCCGCCCGTGCGGCCGCCGATTCTGCTGTGGAGCAGGCTGCGGTGGACGCCAGCGAGAGGGTCGCCGCTGCCGCTGCCGAGCGCGATGCCGCCGCGCGTGCCGCCGAGGAGGCTCGTGCCGACGCCGACGCGCGCATCGCTGCAGCCGAGCTCGAGGCGAGGGAGCGTATTGAGCAGGAACTCGCCGACGCCAAGGCCGCGCACGAGCGTGAGCTCGAGGCCGCCCGCGCGGAGATGCAGCAGCGTCTGGATGCACTGGCGCAAGAACTGGAGCAGGCCGAGCGCGATCGCGCCCGCGCCGAGCGCCGTGCCGAGGGCAACAGCCTGTCGCGCTATCTGCTGGCCCGCTTGCGCGGCGAGGCTGGCGAGCCGGCTGCGGGTGCCGAGACGGCCGCGGGCGCCGAGGGCGACGCTACGGCTTCTGCAGAGGACGCCGCCGAGGCCGCTGACGCTGCACTTTCCGCAAAGGACGACGACAAGTGATGAAGCACGTGCTCCGCGTGATCAACGTGCTGGCGACCGTGGTAATCCTGGTCGCCTTTGTGGTGTTGCTGCGCACGGTGTTCACGCCCGCCGGCGAGATTCCCACCATCATGGGCTACGGCTTTATGCGCACGCTGACCGGCTCGATGGAGCCGGCGATTTCCGTGCATTCGTTTATCGTCGTCGATACCGACAACAGCCAGGTCTACCAGATCGGCGACATCATCACCTTCCATTCGTCCGATGACGCGCTGGAGGGTTCGCTCAACACGCATCGCATCGTTGCCGTGGAGGATGCGGCCGACGGCACGCCGGTCTACCGCACCAAGGGCGATGCCAATCCGGTCGAGGATGCTGCGCCCGTGCCTGCCTCCGACGTGGTGGGCCGCGTGGTCTTTGTCTCGGCAGGCCTGGGCGTGGTGGTGTCGCTGCTCACCAATCCGCTGCTGTTCTTTCCGCTGATCGTGGTGCCGTTGATTGCGCTGCTGGTGCTCGAGATTCGCCATATGGTCAAGACCACGCAAGAGGTGGCGCGCGCCGAGGACGAGGCCGCCCTGCGCGCAGCCGTGGAGCAGATTCGCGAAAAACGTCGCCGCGAGCAGGAAGGCCAGGACAACGCCAAGGAGCAGAACGACGGTGGCCATACCGATGAAAGTGCGGAAGCCGACCCCGGCGCCCTAGACGATTCCAACCACTCGGCATAGCGCGTCTGCGCCTTTCGTCCCTGCAATTTGGATGCTCGTAGATGTTCCGAATCGTCTGCTTTTTCATGCCGATATTCGTGCTACAGTTTGAGCGCTTTGTTGCCAATTGATTTCGGGGGAGTGGAATGGAGCAGGAGCGCGCAGCGCAGCGTGCACGCAAAAAGACTTCGGTACCGATGACGGCGGCGTCCGATTTTGTCGTGCCCGAGGGAACTGACGAGTTCAGCCGCAACACCCGTCGCGCCTGGCGCGACCGCCTCAACGATGCCCAGACGCGCAAGATGATCACGGGTGTTTTAGCCACGCTGGTGGGCGGTTCGTTTTGGGGTTTCTCGGGTACCAGCGCGAGTTTTTTGTTCGATACCTACCATGTCGATACGCTGTGGCTTATGAGCATACGGCAGATTCTCGCCGGCCTGCTCTTTATGGCTGTGGTTGTCACGCACGACCGCGCACGCCTGGTCAAGCTTTGGACGACGCCCGCCGACCGTAGGCAACTGCTGCTTTTTACCGCTTTTGGCCTGCTGTTCAACCAGTTCTGCTATCTTTCGGCCGTGCGTCTGACCAATGCCGGAACCGCGACGGTGCTCCAGTGCCTGCAGCTGGTCATCATCATGGGTTACGCCTGCGTGGTCGATCGCCGCATGCCGCGCGCTCGCGAGACGATCGGCATTGGTCTGGCCCTCGGTGGCACCTTTTTAATCGCTACCGGCGGCGACCCGACCAGTTTGAGCATATCGCCGCTTGGTCTGGTCGCAGGCCTTATGTGTGCGGTTAGCGCAGCCTGTATGGCGGTGATTCCCGCCAAGATTCTGCCCGAATACGGCAGCCCCATCGTTACAGGCTCTGCCATGCTCGCAGCGGGCGTGGTCTCGTGCGTCTTCGTGCAGCCGTGGGCTCATATGCCGGTGCTCGATGCTGCCGGTATCGAGGCGCTCGCGGTGTTTGTGGTCATTGGCTCGTTTTTTGCCTACATGCTGTATATGCAGGGCGTTAAGGACATCGGCTCGGTGCGTGCGAGCCTCATCGGAACCGTGGAGCCGGTCTCGGCGACCATCACCAGCGCCGTTATGCTGGGCACGGTATTTTTGCCGACCGACTTGATTGGCTTTGTCATGATCATCGTGATGATGTTTCTGACGGTATAGCTCACGCCGCTGCCCAGACGGACACGGTGTTGCACCACAATTTCGTGAATTGGTGCCTGCATCTGGAGTTTAACTGACGATGTCAAATATGTCATAAACTAATAGCGTTATTGACTTTTAGTATTGCGAGGACTCCTCTATGGCTGGTAACCACTTTAAGAACGGCGACGGCGAGCGCCCTGCAGTTCCGCCGCGTTCAAATGGGACTGGAAACGCTGGCGTACCGAGTGGATCCAGCCAAAACGGTGCTGGCAACCGTACGTCTCCGGGCGAAACGGCGATGTTTGCCGCTCTGTACGAACAGTCTCAAAAGGCAAAACAGGCTGGTCGCGTAGGCAGGCAGGCATTTCCGGGCGGGGCGGGCTCTGCGGCTTCGTCGGCCGGGGTCCGTCCGGCGCCAACGGGCGGTGCAAATGTCGCCGGCTCCACTGGCCCCGCTAACAACGCTCATCGCGCCCACAACGCCGGCCCCGTCAACTCTGCCAATCCCGCCAATAGTGCTTCTTCTGCTGGAGACGCAGGGCTTACGGGTAACCTAGGCACTATCTATACGGGCGCTTCCGAAACCGGCACGTTTGCCCGTCTCAATGACGACGGTGCCGAGTTTAAGGGCTCGGGCTCTAAAGAAGATTATTACGATTTTGGCTTGAACTACGGCGGTGATTCCTCGACGAGCCCGACCTCGAACGGCCTGGTTCGCCATCGCCATCGCAAGGGCGAGCGCAAGAAGCGCCGCGTTGCAGCCGTTGTTGCTGTCATCGTCGCGGTGGTTCTTGTCGCTTTTGGCGTGAGTGGCTTCATGCTGTTTAACTCGGCAAAAACCGTGAAGAGCCAGGCAAAGGAAACAGTCGAGATCGTCGGCGGCCTTAAGGACAAGGTCACGTCGGGCGATTTTTCGACCCTGCCCGACGATGCGAAAAAAATTGACGAGCTCTGCAGCAGCATGAAGAAGGAGACCTCGAGTCCGGTGTGGACGATGGCTTCGTTCATTCCGGTGTACGGCGGCGATATTAACGCCGCCCGCACCATGGTCGACGCTCTGTCCGATGTTTCGAGCGGCGCGCTGGTCCCCATGGCCGATAATCTCGCTCAGGCAACGCCCGGCAAGCTGTTCCAGGACGGGACAATCAACGTGTCCGCGCTGCAGGCGGTCGCCGATTCGCTCTCCGATAGCTCGAAGGCGTTCAAGGGCGCCAACAAAAAGGTGCAGGGTATTGGCGATACGCATATCGCCCAGGTGACCGAGCTGGTCGATAAGGCAAAGGACGGCTTTGCCACCCTGGACGGTGTAGTCGATGCGGCAGAGAAGATCGCCCCCGTTCTGCCCCAGATGCTCGGCGCCAACGGCCAGACGCGCCATTATCTTGTGCTCGCGATGAGCAATGTCGAGATCCGCGCCTGCGGCGGTTTCCCGGGTTCTCGCGGCGTGATGTCAGTGACTGACGGTAAGCTCGAACTGGGCGATTTTGTCAAAGTCGACATGATGAAAGAGCCCTTGAGCCCGCTTCCCATCACCGATGAAGAGGCAAACTTGTTCACGACCGGATGGGGCCTGACCGGATTCAACACGCTCGGATACACGATGGGCGATGTTACGATGACGCCCGATTATCCGCGTGCGGCTCAGCTTGCCAGCGATATGCAGAAGGCCATTGTCGGAGATGACATCGACGGCGTATTTGCAGTCGATCCGGTATTTTTGCAGTATATGCTCGGCATTGTAGGTGGCACGCAGCTTCCCGACGGCACCGTCGTCGACGGAAGCAACGCTGCAAAGGTGCTGCTGCACGATATTTATTGGAATTACCCGGTAGAGGAACAGGACGCCATTTTTGCGGCGGTTGCCGGATCGGCTTTTAACAAGATCGTGGACGAACTGGGCTCCAGCGATATTACTAAGATCGCTGGAGCCATCGAAAAGGGTGCTTCCGAGGGTCGCATCCTCATGTATTCGAGAAACGATGACGAGGAAAAGGCCGCGAAGGCCCTTGGCATTTCCGGCGCTCTCCAAAACGATGCGTCTGAGGCTCCGATCTTGGGCGTCTTTGTGAACAACTACAGCTATTCAAAGATGGACTGGTTCCTTGATAAGCGAGTCACCATCGATTCTTCGGTTGAAAATGCCGATGGTTCGACGACGTATCGAGTGACCACCACGCTCAAGAACACGATGACCCCTCAGGAGAAGGCCGAGATGCCTGGTTATTTCCGGGGCCATAACGGCATTAGCGAGGATATTGATGACGAGGTGCTGAGGCTCTATCTCTATGCTCCCGCGGGAGGCAGCATTTCGGACATTAAGACTTCGGGCTCCGGTTCTATCGAGATGAACGAAGCGACGCACGATGGCCTGAAGGTTGCATGGGGCGGCGTCCACATGCTTCTTGGACAAGACATAAAGGTCGAGTACACGGTCACGACTTCGAAGGACTCTAGGCACAAAGAGCTTAAGGTTCGCACCACGCCAACCGCTCAAACGTTCGAACAGGATAAGTAAGATATGAAGTACTTTGGCACCGACGGCTTTCGCGGTGAGGCCAACGTTGGGCTGACGGTAGAGCACGCTTATAAGATTGGCCGTTTTGTGGGTTGGTATTACGGTGCCAACCGCGAGTGCAAGGCACGCGTGATTGTGGGTAAGGACACACGTCGCTCGAGCTATATGTTCGAGGCGGCGCTGGTGAGTGGCCTGGTCGCGAGCGGTGCGGACGCCTACATGTTGCATGTGATCCCGACGCCGGGCGTGGCGCATCAGACCGTGGAGGGCTGCTTCGATTGCGGCATCATGATCAGTGCGAGCCACAACCCGTTTTGCGATAACGGCATTAAGCTCGTCAACAGCGACGGCTTTAAGATGGATGAGGACGTGCTGGAGCTCATCGAGGACTATATCGATGGCAAGAGCGAGGTGCCGCTGGCTACGGGCAACCACATTGGCGCCACGGTGGACTACATGCAGGGCCGCAACCGCTACATTGCCTCGCTCATTGCAAGTGCGAACTTTTCGCTGCAGGGCGTTAAGATCGGTCTCGACTGCGCCAACGGCTCGGCGTCCTCGGTGGCCAAGCCGGTGTTCGACGCGCTGGGCGCCGACGTGCGTGTGATCAATGCCGCGCCCGACGGCTTTAACATCAACGTCGACTGCGGCTCCACGCATATGGAGCGCCTACAGCGCCATGTGGTGGAGCAGGGCCTGGACGTGGGCTTTGCCTACGACGGCGATGCCGACCGCTGCCTGGCCGTGGACGAGCGCGGCCGCGTGGTCGATGGCGACCAGATCCTGTACGTGTGCGGCGTGTACCTGAACAAGCACGGTCGCCTTTCGGGCGGTACCGTGGTGCCGACGATCGCCAGCAACTTTGGCCTGGTCAAGTCGCTGGAGCTTGCCGGCCTGAGTGCCGTGACCAGCGGCGTGGGCGACCGTCACGTGTATGCCAAGATGCGCGAGGGCGGCTACAGCCTGGGCGGCGAGCAGACGGGCCATACGATCTTTGGCGATATCGAGCGCACGGGCGACGGCATTATGACCTCGCTGCGCGTGATGGAAGTGATTCGTGCCGAGCGCGAGACGCTCTCGCAGCTCACGGCTCCGTGCAAGCTGCTGCCGCAGGCGCAGGTGGCCGTGCACGTGGCGGACAAGGACGCCGCGCTCGAGAACATGGGCGTGCAGAACGCCATCGCCGAGGCCGAGGCCGCGCTGGCAGGCGAGGGCCGCGTACTGGTGCGCAAGAGCGGAACCGAGTCGGTGATCCGCGTTTTGGCCGAAGCTCCCGACCAGGCAGCTGCCGACGTCGCCATGAAGCGCATCGCCGCGGCGCTGGAAGCTCTATAGTTACGCGGTTTTACCAAACCGCGTAACTGCTCGACGCTGCAAACGTCCCCAATGACTAGGTGAAAAAGGGGGCGCCGCGGGATAGATCCCGCGGCGCCCCCTTTGCGTTGACGTGTTGCCTAAGCTTTACAGCTGGTACAGCGTGGTGAACTTGTCCTGCAGGTAGCTGCAGTAGTAGCGGGCGTCAAAGTCCATGCCGCAGGCGCCCTTGATGAGCTCCGGCGCGTCTTTGGCGCGGCCCCACTGCCAAATGTGCTCGCCCAGCCAGGCGCGAACGGGCGCCAAATCGCCGCTCGCACAGGCGCCATTGAGGTCGACGCCGTCGCGGCACATGGCCGGCACAAACATGGCGTCGTAGGCGCTACCCAGCGCATAGGTGGGGAAGTAGCCAAACGAGCCGCCGCTCCAGTGCGTATCCTGCAGGCAGCCGTGCGTGTCGTCGGGAACGGGAATGCCCAGGTACTCGTTCATAAAGCGATTCCAAAGCGCGGGGATATCCTTGGCCGTGGCCTCGCCGGCAAACAGCATGCGCTCAATCTGGTAACGCACCATAATATGCAGCGGATAGGTGAGCTCGTCCGCCTCGGTGCGGATCAACGACGGCTGCGCGATGTTCACGGCGCGGTAGAGCGCGTCCTCGTCCACGTTGCCGTAGACCTCGGGCGCGTGGCGGCGCAGCACCTCGAGCAGCGGTCCCATAAAGGCGCGGCTGCGACCCACGGTGTTCTCAAAGAAGCGGCTCTGGCTCTCGTGGATGCCCATGGAGGTGCCGCCCTCCAGGCAGGTGCGAGCATAGGCGGGGTTCACGCCCAGCTCATACATGGTGTGACCGGCCTCGTGGATGATGCTGTAGACGTTGGAGATGCAGTCGTCCTCATAGATGTGCGTCGCGATGCGCGCGTCGCCCACGGCAAAGCCCTCGCTAAACGGGTGCTCGGTAAAGGCAAGCGTGGTGTCGTTCAGGTCCAGGCCGACGAGCTTCATAAGGTCGAGGCTCATGGCGCGCTGGGCGGCCTCGGGCACACGGGCGTGCAAAAAGTCGGCAGCGGGCTGCTGGCTGCGCTCGCCGATGGCGTGCACGAGCGGCACGACCGTCGCCTTGACCTCATCGCAAAACGCATCGAAGCTCTTGGCGGAAAGGCCGCGCTCGTACTGGTCAAGCCAAACATCGTATGGGTCGCGCTTGGGGTCCATGAGCTCGGCCTGATGCTTAAGCTGGCCGACGATTCTATCCACATAGGGCTCAAAGCTCGCCCAGTCATTGGCCGTCTTGGCCTTGTGCCACACGGCGTCGGCCTCGCAGGTGAGCCTGGTCCAGGCCTCGGCCTCCTCGGTGGGAATGACGCTCGCTTCGCGCTGGTCGCGGCCGAGTACGCGGATCTCGTCGAGCAGCTGCGGGTCGTCGATCTTGCCGCCGGCGACGGTTTCGCGTGCCAGCGAGCGCACAAGTTCGACAGACTTTTCGCTGGTCAGGAGCTTATGATGCTCGCCGGCAAGGGTGCCCATGGCGTCGGCGCGCGCTGCGGCGCCATGGGCGGGGGCAATGGTCGCGCCGTCAAACTCGGCAATCTTGAGCAGGTACTCGCGGGTCCACAGCTTGCCCTCGAGCTTGCGGAATTTTTTGACGGCCTTATCGACCTTCATGCCTTTGGGCGTCTTGCCCGCTGCGGGCTCGGCCTTCTTATCGTGCTTCTTTCCCATACCATATCCTTGATCTCGCAGGTCGCCCGTCGCACGCGGCGGCGCGGCCAGTTTGCACAGCTACCTGCCTTGTACCCAGCACGAACAAAACGGAACGCGGCGATACACCCAAACAATGTGGTATCCTGTAGCCCAATGCGTTGACGGAGAGGGTTTTGCCCGCCGCGTCGCCGGCAAGAGAGGGAAGGTCATGGGCTGCAAGCCTTCCTGCGGTGACAAGGGCCAAGCGTTCACTCCCGAGCAGCGACCTCAACGGGCGCGCGGCCAGCGGCGGCGATGTCCCCAGTAGGGAAGCCGTGAGCCTCGCGACAA
Organism: Collinsella sp. CLA-ER-H9; assembly: GCF_040092295.1. Taxonomy (NCBI): domain Bacteria; kingdom Bacillati; phylum Actinomycetota; class Coriobacteriia; order Coriobacteriales; family Coriobacteriaceae; genus Collinsella; species Collinsella sp. CLA-ER-H9. The sequence continues at coordinate 38,316 of NZ_JBBNLV010000001.1, read as the reverse complement.
GGGGCAAAGAGTGGGCGCGGCGGGCCAGACATCCGTCGGGTCAAACAAGGTGGTACCGCGGAATTCAACCGTCCTTGGGCAATGCACATGCCCGAGGACGGTTTTTTGTTACCGAACCGGGCCGCGTTTTCGCAACGCCAAGCGGCATTGGTCGCCCTGGCAAGCGAATGCGCGAGAGACGAAAGGGAAGACATGAGTCTGATTGATGATCTGGTCAAACTCGAGGAAGAGGCCAAGGAGCTCGTCGCAGGCGCCGACGACGCCGCCAAGCTCGAGGCTGCGCGCGTTGAGCTGCTCGGTCGCAAGGGTCGCATCACCGGCCTGATGCGCATGATGGGCAAGCTCGCCCCCGAGGATCGTCCCGTGATGGGCAAGCGCGCCAACGAGATGCGCCAGCTGATCGAGGGCATGCTCGACGAGCGCACCACCGAGATGAAGGCCGCCGCCCTCAAGCACGCACTCGAGCACGAGGCCGTCGACATCACGCTGCCGGGCATCCGTCCGCAGATCGGTCACCAGCACCTGATCAAGCAGATCATCGAGGAGGCCGAGGACATCTTCTGCGGCATTGGCTACACCGTCGAGTCCGGCCCCATGGTCGACACCTCCTACTACAACTTCACCGCGCTCAACGCCCCCATGGATCACCCGAGCCGCTCGGCCCGCGATACCTTCTACGTGGTCGACAACAACCCCGGCAGCGTCGCGCACCCCGAGGCTCACGCCCACGGTGAGTCCGACGTGCTGCTGCGCACCCAGACCTCGGGCGTGCAGATCCACACCATGGAGTCGCAGAAGCCGCCCATCTACATGATCTGCCCGGGCACCGTCTACCGTCCCGACACGGCCGACGCCTGCCACCTGCCGCAGTTCAACCAGATCGAGGGCCTGGTCGTCGACGAGGGCATCACCTTTGGCGATCTTAAGGGCACGCTCGACTACTTTGTTAAGTGCATGTTTGGCGAGGACCGCAAGACGCGTTATCGCCCGCACTTCTTCCCCTTCACCGAGCCGAGCTGCGAGGTGGACGTGAGCTGCCACGTCTGCGGCGGCAAGGGCTGCAACTTCTGCAAGCACAGCGGCTGGATCGAGATCTTGGGCTGCGGCATGGTCGACCCCAACGTCCTGATCAACTGCGGCATCGATCCCGAGAAGTACACCGGCTTCGCCTTTGGCATTGGCGCCGAGCGCGTCGCGGCCCTGCGCTACGACCTGCCCGACCTGCGTACGTTGATGACAGGCGATATGCGTTTCCTGAATCAGTTCTAGGCTGCGGCTTGCCCAAGCACGGCACCTCGGCGCTCATTCGTCGCTTGCGTACCAAAGTACGCGGCGCTCCTCTTTCGGGCCGATCTGTCGCACTTGGACAACCCTCGCTTTGTAAGGAATGTTCACAAAGTTGAAGTTTCCACCTGCATCTCTTCGCAGGCTTTCAGTATGAAAGGAGAGCTAGATGCGTGTTTCTTACGACTGGCTCAAGACCATGATCGATATTCCGGAGGATCCCAAGACCCTTTCGGACGAATATATCCGTACCGGCACCGAGGTCGAGGCGATCGACACCGTGGGCGAGTCCTTCGACCACGTGGTGACTGCCAAGGTGCTCACCAAGACCCCGCACCCCGATAGCGACCACATGTATGTGTGCTCGGTCGACGTGGGCGACAAGAACCTCGACGCCGACGGCAACCCCGCCCCGCTGCAGATCGTCTGCGGCGCGCAGAACTTTGAGGCCGGCGACCACATCGTCACGGCCATGATCGGTGCTGTGCTTCCCGGCGACGTTAAGATCAAGAAGAGCAAGCTTCGCGGCGTCGTGTCCATGGGCATGAACTGCTCTGCGCGCGAGCTCGGCCTGGGCGGCGATCACTCCGGCATCATGATCCTGCCCGAGGATACGCCCTGCGGCATGCCGTTTGCCGAGTACGTGGGCTCGAGCGATACCGTGCTCGACTGCGAGATCACGCCCAACCGTCCCGACTGCCTGTCCATGATTGGCATGGCCCGCGAGACCGGTGCCATCTTCGACCGCGATTTCCATGTTGAGCTGCCCGCCATCAAGGCGGAGACTGGCCGCGCGACCGACGACGAGCTTTCGGTCGAGATTGCCGACGAGGGCCTGTGCGACCGCTATGTCGCCCGCATCGTGCGCAACGTGAAGGTCGGTCCCTCGCCCGACTGGATGGTCAAGCGCCTCAACGCCCTGGGCGTGCGTCCGCACAACAACATCGTCGACATCACCAACTATGTGATGATGCTCACCGGTCAGCCGCTGCATGCCTTTGACCTGGATACCTTTGCCGAACGCGATGGCCATCGCCGCGTGGTGGTTCGCGCCGCCCAACAGGACGAGAAGTTCACGACCCTCGACGGCGAGGAGCGCACGCTCGACGCCGGCATGGGCCTCATCACCGACGGCGAGCGTCCCGTGGCGCTGGCCGGCGTTATGGGCGGCATGGATTCCGAGATCGAGGATGACACCGTCGACGTGATGGTCGAGAGTGCCTGCTTCAACGCCGGTCGCACCTCGCACACCAGCCGCGATCTGTCGCTGATCTCCGACGCCTCCATCCGTTTTGAGCGCCAGGTCGATGAGACCGGCTGCGTGGATGTCGCCAACGTTACCTGCGCGCTGATCGAGGAGATCGCCGGCGGCGAGGTCGCTCCCGGCTACGTCGACGTGTTCCCCGCGCCCAAGACCATCGACAGCATCAAGCTGCGCCTGGCCCGCGTGCATGCCATCTGCGGCGCCGACATCGAGCCCGACTTTATCGAGCGTTCGCTCACCCGCCTGGGCTGCACCGTCGAGCGCGACGGCGAGGACTTTATGGTCACTCCGCCGAGCTTCCGCCCCGACCTGCCGCGCGAGATCGATCTGATTGAGGAGGTCCTGCGCCTGTGGGGCATGGGCCGCGTGACGGCGACCATCCCGGCCGCCAAGAACCACATCGGCGGTCTGACCCGCGAGCAGAAGCTCACCCGCAAGGTCGGCGAGATCCTGCGCGCCTGCGGCCTCAACGAGACCACGACCTTTGGCTTTGCCGCCCCGGGCGACCTGGAGAAGATCGGCATGTCCACCGAGGGCCGCGGCTGCCCCGTGGTGCTCATGAATCCGCTGGTGGCCGAGCAGACCGAGATGCGTCGCTCGCTGCTGCCGGGCCTGCTGCAATCCGTGGCCTATAACGAGGCCCACGGCACGCCCAACGTGCACCTGTACGAGGTCGGCAGCCTGTTCCACGGCCGCGAGAATGCCAGCCTGCCCAAGGAGACCAAGTCCGTGGCGGGCGTGCTCTCGGGCCAGTGGAGCGAGCAGTCTTGGAGCATGAAGTACCGCAAGCTGCGTTTCTTCTTTGGCAAGGGCATTGTCGAGGAGCTGCTCGCCCAGCTGCGTATCGAGAAGGTCCGCTTCCGTCCCGCCGAGGGCGAGGGCTATGCCTTCTTGCAGCTGGGTCGCGCCGCCGAGGTTCTGTCCGGCGGTACCGTGCTGGGCTGGGTCGGCGAGATCCACCCCGAGGCGCGCGAGGCGATGGGCATCGATGAGGTCGTCGTTGCCTTTGAGCTCGACCTGGACAAGCTGATCAAGGGCGCCCGCAATCAGGAGAACTACCGCGAGTTCTCGCAGTATCCGGCTGTTGAGCACGATCTGGCTATCGTGGTCGATAACTCCGTGACCTGCGAGGATCTTGAGCGCCGCATTACCAGCGCCGGCGGCAAGCTGCTCGAGGGCGTGCGTCTGTTCGACGTCTATCGCGATCCGGTCCGCGTGGGCGTGGGCAAAAAGTCCATGGCCTTCGCGCTTACGTATCGCTCCGACGACCACACGCTCACCAGCGAAGAGGTCGAGAAGGCGCACCAGAAGATCGTCACCAAGGTGTGCAAGGGCGTAAACGGCGAGGTCCGCGGCTAGGATTTGCGCTGGGTATAGGTCAGCTGTGGCTGCTGCTGAGTCCTACGTGACCGCTATGCTCGGTATGAGACACCGCTGAGCCTGCATATATGACACGCGCATTACATAACGGCGTGCTGCTTTGTCGGCAGTGCGCCGTTTTGCTATGATAGCCCGCGGCGTGTTACGAATCTAACAATACGTAACACTCTTAAGGTGATTTAAGCGGCGTTGCAATTCCGTGCGCCGATAACCGGGAGGCGTACATGCACATTCCAGATAATTATCTGTCTCCGCAGACCGATGCCGTCATGGCGGTGGCAATGGTGCCCGTTTGGGTTCACTGCATCAAGAAGGTGCGCGCCACGCTCGATCGCGAGCACATGGCGTTCCTGGGCATCTGCGCCGCATTCTCCTTCTTGCTCATGATGTTCAACGTGCCGCTGCCCGGCGGTACCACTGGTCACGCCGTTGGTGGCGCGCTCATCGCGCTGCTGCTAGGCCCCGAGGCTGCTGCCATTGCCGTCTCGGTCGCGCTGGCGCTGCAGGCGCTGCTGTTTGGCGACGGCGGCATCCTGTCCTTTGGCGCCAACTGCTTTAACATGGCCTTCGTGCTGCCGTTTGCCGCTGCTATCGTGTTCCGTGCGCTCAACAGCCGTTTGCACGACAAGAGCTGGGGCATCTCGGTTTCGGCCATCGTAAGCGGCTGGGTCGGCCTGTGCCTGGCGGCCCTGTGCGCGGCAATCGAGTTTGGTATTCAGCCGATGCTCTTCACCAACGCCTCGGGTGCTCCGCTGTACTGCCCCTTCCCGCTGTCCGTTTCCATTCCGGCCATGCTGATCCCGCATATGCTGGTAGCCGGTGTGGTCGAGGGCGTGGCGACCGCCGCTATCTACGGCTTTATCAAGAAGACGGCGCCGAGCTTTATCGTCGGCCCCGAGGCTTCCGACGGCCTGCTGGAGTCCGAGGGCGCAACCGCCAAGAAGACCTCGCTGATCCCCACGCTCATCTTGGTTGCCGTGCTTGTCGTGGCTACGCCGCTCGGCTTGCTTGCCACCGGTGACGCCTGGGGTGAGTGGGACGCCGAGGGCGCCGCGACCGCCGTTCAGGAGGCTGGCGACAACAGCCTGCAGGCTTCGGTCGGCCTCGATGCTCCGACCTTTGCCGACGCGCTGCCCACGGGTGATTACCTGCAGGTCTATTCCGAGGAACAGGGCCTTGGCTTTGGCGGCCAGGCTGCCATGTATATCCTTTCGGGCGTGATTGGCGTGGCGGTGCTCACCATCGTATTCCGCCTGATCTCGCTGACGGTTAAGGAAAACTGAGCGCATGCAGATGGTCGAGCTGCCTAGTTGGCTTGCGGCCGAGGAGCGATATGAGCCCGTGGGGGCTCGGCATCGCGTGATGCAAAAGAACGTCCTGCACCTGGCGAGCCTGCTTGAGCGGGTTCGCCTAGGCGGCGGCGCACACGAGGGCGGGTCGATGATCGACCGCGCCCTTTCTTCCGTTTCGGCTCCGGTGCGCCTGGTGGGGATGTTCGTTTGCGTCCTGTGCGTGTGTCTGACGCAGCGCCCGCTGTACCTGATGCTGATGGCGGCTATCGCGCTGGTGCTGGTCGCGGTGCGCCCGGTGCGCGGACTGCGGGCGACTTTTGTGCCGGCGTTGGCTGCCGCGGGGCTTGCCGTGGTTCTGGCGCTGCCTGCCCTGCTGCTGGGCGCTTCTGCCGCGGGCGCCATGCTCAAGATCGCGCTCAAGACGTTTATTAATGTGTCGCTGGTACTGGGCGTTTCGTGGACGCTCACCTGGAGCCGCATGTCGGCGGCGCTTAAGATGCTGCACCTGCCCGACGAGGTTATCTTTACCTTTGATATGGCACTCAAGCATATCGAGGTGCTGGGACGCACGGCGCACGATCTGTGCGAATCGGTCATGCTGCGCAGCGTCGGTTCCGCGCCTGCGGGTTTTTCGCGCACCGACTCGCTGGCGGGTATCATGGGCATGACGTTTATCAAGGCGATGGAATGCAGCCGCGCGATGGACGAGGCCATGCTCTGCCGCGGCTTTGCCGGCGTGTATCCGGCGCCTGCACGGAGCGGCTTTGGCTGGCGCGATGCGGCTTACGCGGCCGTTGTGACGTTGCTCGCCGTGTTGTGCGCGATGTTGTAGCGCGGACGGTCGAACCGTCGATGTGAGTAGGGAAGGGCGACGTTTTGGCAAACGATACGAATAACGCGATGGGTGTGAGCGGTGTTGCCGGCGCCGAGGTCACGCCGCTCATCGAGTTTCGCGACGTGGTGTTTTCCTATGCGGGTCATACGGTGGTCGACGGCGTTTCATTGCAGGTGAACCGTGGGGAGCTCGTTGCTCTGCTTGGTCCTAACGGCTGCGGCAAGACGACGATCATGCGTCTTATCAACGGCCTTGAGCTTGCGGACGCGGGTGCGTACCTGTTCGACGGGTATGCGGTCGATGCCGCATATCTCAAGGATTCCGCGACGGCCCAGCGGTTCCATCAGCGCGTGGGCTTTGTGTTCCAAAACGCCGATGCGCAGCTCTTTTGTGCCACGGTCGGCGAGGAAGTCGCGTTTGGCCCGGCTCAAATGGGGCTGCCGGCAGACGAGCTCGAGCGCCGCGTCCGCGATGCCATGGAGCTGTTCCAGGTTGCCGATCTTGCCGACGTCTCTCCCTATCAGCTCTCGGGCGGGCAAAAGAAGCGCGTTGCGCTGGCTGCGGTGGTGTCGATGAACCCGGATATCCTGGTGCTCGACGAGCCCACCAACGGACTTGACGAGGACTCGTGCGACATCGTGGTCAACTTTCTACTGGCCTATGTTGCTGCCGGCAAGACGGTCTTGATGAGCACACACCATCAGGATTTGGTGCGGCGCCTGGGTGCCCGCGCCATCTATATCGATCGATATCACCATGTGGTTGAGGCGCCGGTGTCGTCGTATGGAACCGAGAGCGGCGCTGCGGAATAGTTGCTGCGTAGAGCGTGCGTAGCCGCCCGCGCGGCTTTGCCGTGATGGTATAGTTATCCAGGTTTTTATGGGGGTGGCTATGCCAAGCTGGAACATTCATATCGCTCAGACGGAGCGTTTGCTGGAGCGCACCGGTGCGCTTGCCAATAGCGTGCGCGACCGCAATGCCTTTTTGTTTGGCTGCGTGGTTCCGGATATCTTCGTGGGCTATATGGTCCCTGGCATCGCCGATCCCATCCCGTACCGCATTACGCACTTTGCAAAGCCCGAGCCTATCCCCAAGCCTCGTGAGCATGAGTTCTGGGATACCTATGTGGCACCGTTGCTCAAAGGGGCGCCTGTTGGTACGCCGGCTGCCGCGACCTCGATTGTCGAGGAGCGTGAGCGACTCAATCGTGTACATTATCCCCAACGTTACAAGGACGCCGAGCCGGTTGCCGGTCCCGGTGCTAGTGAGCTTTCGCTCGCGCCCGATGACGTGGCGCAGTCGCTGCTCGATCTGACGCTGGGCGTTTGGTCTCACCTCGTGGCCGATACCGTGTGGAACACCCGCGTGAACCAGTACCTGGAGGCGCACGGCGGCAAGCCGTGCGAGGAATTCCGCATTAAAAAGCAAGGCGACTTTGACTGGTTTGGCAAGACGCTCGGCATCGTTTCTATCCCGCGTGCGACCGATCGCCTCTATACCGCGGCGGCCCAGTTTGGTCAGTATTCGATTCCGCAAGAGTATGTGCTCAAGACCATTGGCGTCATGCACGAGATTGTGCGCGAAAACCCCGGCGAGCCCGATCATCCGCCGTATCGCTTGCTAACCGAGGAGTTTTTCGATGCAACGTTTACCGAGGTCGTCGAGCTAACCGAGGCGGGTTTTGCCGCCCGTGTCGAATCGCCCGATGTGTCTGCGCTGCCCCTGATTGCTAGCTGCTAGCTGGCCGGCCCGGCAGTGAATAGCTCAACCCAATCGACAAGTAGCTCTTGCCGCAGGGCATCTTCGGCAGTGCGCTCCTGTTTAGTCTTTGGGGTGTAGGGAAGCCCAGCCTTTTTATGGATGAGCTCGGCTATGTGGTTGAAGCTCTTCTTCTCCTTGATCTGGTCATAGGTAATTTGGATGACGTCGTAGCCCATGCTTGTGAGTGCGGTGGCGCGCTCGGCATCGGAGAGGCTCGCGGCTTCGCTGTCGTGGGCGGAGCGGCCTTGGCATTCAAGGATGACGCCCATGCTGTCGGTGGCGCTTTCGATGAGGATATCGGCGTAGCAGCAGGTTTTGTCATACAGCGAACGCGCGGCTTCGCTGAGCGGGATGCGCGCGTTATTGGTGATGTCGATGCCCAGGCCGCCCTCATCGCGGGGGAGCGAGATGAGAATTGACGTCTGGACTTCAAAGGGCGAGGCGGTCTGTCCTGTCATGCGTTCGGCGGCCCAGCGGAGCTGCTTAACGCCGCGCAGGCCTGCGGCCTGCTTGGCGAACGCGGCGATATCCGCTGCGGTAAGAAGCGGCGTGCGCTTCCACAAGTTGGTGTCATTGCCCTTGGTGTCGTTAGCTCGCTCCCAGCCGCAGCTGGGCGGAATGAGCTTAAGCGAAATAGCTTCATCGAGTTGTTGTTGCGTTCGCTCGCAGGGCTTAAACACTGCAAAGGAGCCGCACATCTCGTAGCAAGCCATGAGTAACTGGCTGCGTGAGACCTGCGTGGCAAGGCTGAGCAGCGTGAACTCCGGTGAAGTGACATCAAACCCATGCTCAGTCTGCCTAAACGACCCAGGAGGCGGCTCTTGGGTTAGCAGACGGCTATGAAATAGCTTTCCGTTCGCGCGCTGTTTTCTTTCGCCCACGAATCTCCAAACTGGTGTGCCGAGCAAGTCTTTAAATACTGGTTGTTTTGAGTAGTGTACCAAGCGATGGTCATGGTCGGGCGGCAGGATTGCCGGATAGAGTCCCAGTATCTGGGGCGGGATGCGATAGTACTGAAAAGCCGTGGGTCCGCAGGCAAGAAATGACATGGCGATCCGATCGTTTGAGCGTAGTTTGGGCTAGAAAAGCTATCGGTTTCGGAAGTGCGGGGAAAAAGACAAACAGGCAAACCACAAGCGGTATTTGAGCGAACTTTATCAGGGGTTTTGTTGAAATAAAAGGGCTTGTACTCGGAGGTAAGCAATTTTTCCCCGCACTTCCGAAAACCAGGTCGATCTGGCTCTTGCTAAAACGATTTATCAGCGTCGGTTAAGGTGTGGGTTTGCCACCGGGCGAACACTTTTAGCGCTTGGGACTTTATTCATTGGGCCTCGAAGGGTGGATTTCGCACTTTTGGTAAAGAAATGAGTGCGTGTTTTGCTGTGCGCCGGCATTGGCATAGAAAAAGGGCCCGGAAGGCTTTGCCTTCCGGGCCCTTTGCAATGCAAGTGTGCTTGCAAGTACGACTTAGCGCACCTGAGCGACGTAAGCGACGTTGGTCGAGGAGACCTTGTCCTCGAGCTGGACGCTCATGCGGGGATCGCCAGCGGTAGCGACGGTCAGGTCTCCGGCCTCGACGTAGCCGAGCTCCTTAGCGGTCTCGATCGCCTTGACGATCGTGCCGTTGACGGTGCCCTGGGTAATCTCGGCCTGGTGCGGGATAACGCCCCAGTACATGATCATCTGCTGGACGGCCCACTCGTGGCGGGAGAACGCGCAGATCGGCATGTTGGGACGGAAGTGCGAGATCAGGCGAGCGGTGCGGCCGGTGGTCGTCGGCACGGTGATGCACTTGGCGCCAACGGTGGTAGCCATGTTCACAGCGGACATACCCACAACGTTGTTGACAACACGGGTGCCGTGGGCATCGGCCGGAACCTCGAGCGGAGCGTGAGCCGGGAGGTACTTTTCGGTCTCGAGAGCAATGCTGGCCTGCATCTTAACGGCCTCGACCGGGTACTTACCGGCAGCGGACTCGCCAGAGAGCATAACGGCGTCGGTGCCGTCGTAGATGGCGTTAGCAACGTCGGCAACCTCGGCGCGCGTCGGGCGCGGGTTCTGCTGCATGGAGTCGAGCATCTGCGTAGCGGTGATAACGGGCTTGTAGGCCGCGTTGCACTTGGCGATGATCTCCTTCTGGATGTGGGGAACGAGCTCGGGCTTGATCTCGATGCCCAGGTCGCCACGGGCAACCATGATGCCGTCGGAAGCCTCGAGGATCTCGTCGAAGTTCTCGACGCCCAGGGCGCACTCGATCTTCGGGAAGATCGTCACGTGCTCGCCACCGTTCTCGCGGCAAAGCTCGCGGATGCCGCGGACGGACTCGCCGTCACGGATGAAGGAAGCGGCGATGTAGTCGATGTTCTCGGTCAGGCCAAAGAGGATGTCCTGACGATCGCGCTCGGTGATAGCGGGCAGCGAGATGTTGACGTTGGGCATGTTGACGCCCTTGCGCTCGCCGATCAGGCCGTCGTTCTTGACGACGCAGGTCATGTCCTGGCCGTCGACGGACTCGACCTCGAGGGCAACCAGGCCGTCATCGATCAGGATGAGGGAGCCCTTCTCGACCTCGGAGGGCAGAGCCAGGTAGTCGAGGGAGATGTGCTCAGCGGTGCCGTGGAAATCCTCGGTCGTGGGCTGAGCGGTGACGACGATCTTGTCGCCGGTCTTGACGGCAACCTTCTTGCCATTGACCAGAAGGCCGGTGCGGACCTCGGGGCCCTTGGTGTCGAGCAGGATGCCGACGGGCATACCGAGCTCCTTGGAAATACGACGGACGCGCTCGATGCGACCGTGGTGCTCGTCGTAGGATCCGTGCGAGAAGTTAAAACGGGCGACGTTCATGCCCGCCTTGATCATCTCGCGGATGGTCTCGTCGCTATCGCAGGCGGGACCCATGGTGCATACAATCTTAGTGCGCTTGTACATTCAGACCTCCATCTGACATCGTCTTGCGCTGATAGATAAACCATAAGAAATAAAACCGTGTTGATTATAACGAAATGCCGACCGAATACCCCAAAAAATCGACCGTATGCCGAATTAGAAGTTCATTTTTTGCGGAAAAACGGTATATGCAAAAACTTTACCAACCGTTCTAACCGCTGTTATCTGGGCGATATTTCAGTTTGATGATGCGCCGAAGAAAAAACGTTTTATCAATGTTGAGCATCACACGGCCTGCACCGTTGCTTATGGACCATATTTCCAAATGGATTGTTTTGGCTAGACGCGTTGCTTTGGGGTACCATAGCTCCACTATCAACTGCCGCTCAGCACGGCAGCCTTGATGAGCCCTTGCCCTTCTCCTGGGAATTATGATCGGGCATCAATCTGCTGAGTGGCCCGAATCCCAGGAGGGGACTCTATATGCAAAAGGAATACCTGTCCGCCGCGGCGGAGGTGCTCAGCGACCAGGGTGTCGATGAGAACCTCGGCCTGAGCGACGACGAGGCGTCGTCGCGCCTCGCTAAGACAGGCCCTAACAAGCTCGAGGAAGCCGAGAAGACGCCGCTGTGGAAGCGTTTCTTTGAGCAGATGGCCGATCCCATGGTCATCATGCTGATCGTTGCCGCCGTCATCAGTGCGCTCACGGGCATGGTCAAGGGCGAGCCCGACTTTGCCGATGTCGTCATTATCATGTTCGTCGTTATCGTCAACTCGGTGCTGGGCGTGGTCCAGGAAGCCAAGAGCGAAGAAGCCCTCGAGGCCCTGCAGGAGATGAGCGCGGCGCAGTCCAAGGTACTGCGCGACGGCAAGCTCGTGCACCTGCCGAGCGCCGAGCTCGTGCCCGGTGACGTGATCATGCTCGAGGCGGGCGACTCCGTTCCGGCCGACTGCCGCGTCCTCGAGAGCGCCACGATGAAGATCGAAGAGGCCGCCCTTACCGGCGAGTCCGTGCCCGTCGAGAAGCATACCAACGTGATCGAGCTCGCCGCGGGCACCGATGACGTGCCGCTCGGCGACCGCAAGAACATGTGCTATATGGGTTCCACCGTTGTGTACGGCCGTGGTCGCGCCGTCGTGGTCGGCACCGGCATGGACACCGAGATGGGCAAGATTGCCGGCGCCCTGGCCGAGGCCAAGGAAGAGCTCACGCCGCTGCAAGTGAAGCTCGCCGAGCTCAGCCGCATCCTCACCATCATGGTGATTATCATCTGCGTCGTGATCTTTGGCGTTGACATCCTCCGCCACGGCGTGGGCAACGTCCTTACCGACCCGACCGCCCTGCTCGACACCTTTATGGTCGCTGTCTCGCTCGCCGTCGCTGCCATCCCCGAGGGCCTGGTCGCCGTCGTGACCATCGTGCTGTCGCTCGGCGTGACCAAGATGGCCAAGCGCCAGGCGATTATCCGCAAGCTTTCTGCCGTCGAGACCCTCGGCTGCACGCAGACCATCTGCTCCGACAAGACCGGCACCCTTACCCAGAACAAGATGACCGTCGTCAAGCACGAGCTCGCTGCGCCCAAGGAGAAGTTCCTGGCCGGTATGGCACTGTGCTCCGATGCCCAGTGGGACGAGGAGTTGGGCGAGGCCGTGGGCGAGCCGACTGAGTGTGCGCTCGTCAACGATGCCGGCAAGGCGGGCCTCACCGGCCTGACTGCCGAGCACCCGCGCGTGGGCGAGGCCCCGTTCGACTCGGGCCGTAAGATGATGTCTGTGGTCGTCGAGACCCTGGACGGCGAGTACGAGCAGTACACCAAGGGCGCGCCCGACGTGGTGATCGGCCTGTGCACCCATATCTACGAGGGCGAAAAGGTCGTCCCGCTGACCGAGGAGCGTCGCGCCGAGCTCGTGGCCGCCAACAAGGCCATGGCCGACGAGGCCCTGCGCGTGCTGGCGCTGGCAAGCCGCACTTACACCGAGGTCCCGAGCGACTGCAGCCCCGCTGCGCTCGAGCACGACCTGGTCTTCTGCGGCCTATCCGGCATGATTGATCCTGTCCGCCCCGAGGTCGCCGACGCCATCCGCGAGGCCCACGATGCCGGTATTCGTACCGTCATGATCACGGGTGACCATATCGACACCGCCGTGGCCATTGCCAAACAGCTGGGAATCGTCACCGATCGCAGCCATGCCATCACCGGTGTCGATCTTGATCGCATGAGCGACGAGGAGCTCGACGCGCACATCGAGGACTACGGCGTGTACGCTCGCGTCCAGCCCGAGCACAAGACCCGCATCGTCGAGGCTTGGAAGTCGCGTGACCAGATCGTGGCCATGACGGGCGACGGCGTCAACGATGCCCCGTCCATCAAGCGCGCCGACATCGGCGTTGGCATGGGCATCACCGGCACCGACGTCACCAAGAACGTCGCCGACATGGTGCTCGCCGACGACAACTTCGCCACCATCATCGGTGCCTGCGAAGAGGGCCGTCGCATCTACGACAACATCCGCAAGGTCATCCAGTTCCTGCTTTCGGCTAACCTTGCCGAGGTGTTCTCGGTGTTTATCGCCACGCTCATCGGCTTCACCATCTTCCAGCCGGTGCAGCTGCTGTGGGTGAACCTGGTCACCGACTGCTTCCCCGCGCTCGCGCTGGGCATGGAGGATGCCGAGGGCGACATCATGAAGCGCAAGCCGCGCAACGCCAAGGATGGTGTCTTTGCCGGCAATATGGGCCTGGACTGCGTGGTCCAGGGCTTGATCATCACTGTGCTGGTGCTGGCGAGCTTCTTTGTGGGCGTGTACTTTGACATGGGCTACATCCACATCGCCGATATGATCGCCGGCAATGCCGACGAGGAAGGCGTGATGATGGCTTTCATCACGCTCAACATGGTCGAGATTTTCCACTGCTTCAATATGCGCAGCCGTCGTGCGTCGCTGTTTAGCATGAAGAAGCAGAACAAGTGGCTGTGGGCCTCTGCCGCGCTGGCGCTGGTGCTGACGGTGATCGTAACCGTGCAGCCGACGCTTGCCGAGATGTTCTTTGGCCCCGTGACGCTTGAGCTCAAGGGCGTTATCGCCGCGCTGGGCCTTGCCTTCCTGATCATCCCGCTGATGGAGATCTACAAGGCGATCATGCGCGCGGTCGAGAAGGAGTAGGTCGAAAGGTCAACCTTCCCACCGGTCCGACCGCCTGCGGGGTTTCTTCTTCGCTGGTCCTCGCGCTTCGCGCTGCGGGATCGCTCAGAAGAAACCCCTCCCGGCGGGCGGGCCTTCGGATAACCTCTCGGGACCATTGGCTAAGGGAAAGTATGTGAGCTGGTCGAGCGTTTGCTCGACCAGCTCTTTTTTGTGGGTAAAATACCTGCTCAGTTGTGATTTGTGGTGCTGGGAGGCGCTTGTGGGCAAGGCGAAGGCTAAGGCGAAGAAAAAGACGACGGGGGCGCGGGCTAAGCGCGATCGTCGTCGGAAGCTTGCGACCGAAGCTCCCGCGTCTGCCGAGGAGCTGCTGGCAAGCGTGCCGGGACTCGATGCGCTGCAGGATGTTCCGGCGTTCGACGATCTGCCGGTCGATGATGCTCAGCGGGCTGCCTTCGATGATTTTTGTGCTCGGGCCGAGGAGCCCGAGCAGATGCAGCTTGGTGCCGTGGTGCGCCTGGATCGTGGGTTTCCACTGGTGGCGACTGCCGATGACACCTTTCGTGCCGAGCATGCCGTGGGGTTTGCCAAGTCGCGTGGCGAGGACGAGGTTCTGCTGCCCGCCGTGGGCGACCGCGTGGCGGTGCGTCGTGCGCCCGGGCACGACATGGGCGTGATCGAGTGCGTGCTGCCACGCCGCACGAGTTTTGAGCGCTGGCGCGGACGCGCTCGCGGCGAGCGTCAGGTGCTTTGCTCCAACGTGGATAGCGTGCTGATCGTGCAGGCGCTCGGCGCCGGCGAGGTACTGCTCGACCGCGTGGCGCGCTCGCTGGTGTTGGCACTCGACTGCGATGCCGAGCCGGTGGTGGTACTCACCAAGGCCGACCGCTGCGACGCCGATGAGCTCGAGCGCGATCTGGACCGTGTGCACCGCTTGGTGGGTCCGGACGTGCGCGTGATCGTGACGTCCTCTGCCGAGGGTCGTGGCCTGGACGAGGTGCGCGCCTGCGTGCCCGCCGGGAGCTGCGCCATGATCTTGGGTGAATCGGGTGCTGGCAAGTCGACGCTGCTTAACGCGCTGCTGGGTCACGATACGTTGGCGACCGGCGGCGTACGTGAGCGCGATGACCAGGGTCGCCACACCACGGTCGCGCGCGTGATGGTGGCGCTGCCGGGCGAAGCCGGCGTTATTGCTGACGCGCCGGGCCTGCGCAGTCTGCCGCTCGTGGGGCATGAGCGGGGCTTGGCACGCGCGTTTCCCGAGATTGTCGAGGCGTCGCGTGCGTGCCGGTTTGCCGACTGCACACATACTCACGAACCGGGCTGTGCCGTTCGCGAGGCCGAGGGTGCCGGGCGGATCGACAGCCTGCGTTTGGAGACGTTCCAAAACTTGGCGTCATCCATGCGCGTGAGTGCTCAGATGCTCGATCCCGATGTTCATCTGTAATTGAATCTATCTATGACAGCCGTCTCCCAATGGTGCGGGAGGCGGCTTTTTTATTGCCGATGCGCCCCTAAACGTGCATTTATCCGACGTGCTGACAAAAACCTTGCCACGAGCTTGACGGGCCGGTCAGCTTTTGGTCGGCAATTGGTTTGACACTCAAAACCAAGATTGCGATCGCGTTGTTTTGCCGCTTGCTCGCTCGGACAATGGTGGTACGGGCATCCGCCCGGTGCTACCTTGAGAGGAGCGGCCGTGAACAAGAGCAAGCGCATCGCCATCAGTCTGATCGCGGGCGTGCTCGCCGCGCTGCTCTGTATGGTTTACGCGTCATCGATTCGCTCGCAGGCAGAGCAGGCCCAGGCCGAGACACTGGCCAAGTACGGCGGCGATCGCGTCGAGGTGTGCGTCGCGGCGCGTGATATCGATGCGGGCGAGACCCTCGACGAGACCAATGTCATAACCCAGGAATGGCTGGTGAGCCTGCTGCCGCGCGATGCGGCGACCGAGCTGCGCCAGGTGCGCGGTGACGTGACGACCTCGCGCATCCCTAAAAATGCCGTGATTTGCGATGTCTACACCAAGGCCGAAAGCCACACGCTCGAGGTGCCCAAAGGCAAGGTCGCCGTTTCGGTGGCGGTCGATGCCGAGCATTCGGTCGGGGGCGCCACGGGCGTGGGCAGCTACGTGGACGTGTACGTGCAAAAGGACGGCGTGACCGATCGGCTGTGCGGCGCGCGCGTGATCGATACCAGCGAAGTGGCCGGCGCCACGCGCGAAGGCAAGATCGAATGGGTGACTCTGGCGGCCGACCCCGAAGACGTTAAGGAATTGCTGGGGGCCTCGGGTAAGGGGACGGTCAGTTTGACGATCCCCGCCACGGTGCGCGGCAAAAAGAGCGGAGGCGACGAGTGATGAAGGCGATCTGGCTTGCATGCTGCGCGTGCGGTGATTACGGATTGCTGCAGCGGGAAGTCGAGGGCCGCGATGCGGGCGCGCAGGTGCTTCGCGTGGGCGACCTGGATGGGCTGGTGTCCATGGCGCGGGCGTTTCCGTCGCGCCGCGGGGCGGCGATTATCGCGGCAGCCCTGTTCGATGCCGAAGACGTGCGAAAGACCGTTGCGCGTCTGACGGCCGAGGGCCGCGTGAGTCGCGTGGTCGTACTGATAGAGACGCTCGATCCTTCGGATATCGAGAGGCTGTTTCGCGCGGGGGCGACCGAGGTTATCGCTGCGCGCAGCATATGCGGCAACGGGCGCGCGGGCGAGGGAACGGTTGATTACGACCGGTGTCTGACGATTGAGCCCGATGCTTTTGTTGATAGGGAACCCGGGGCGCCTCGCGCTACAAGAGGCCCGCGTGTTGATGATTGTGGAAAAGCGGAAGCCGAGCATGGTCGGTGTCCCCGGGACCCCCTTGCATACGATGAAGTCGGAGAGCCGGTGCCGTATGGCGAGGATCTTTTAGCTGTAGATATGGGATACGTGCATGGCGTAAGCCTGGTCGATGAACTCGACGAGGTGGAGGGGCTTGCCGGGAGCGACAGCGTGCGTGTCGATGCGACCGTGAAGTCTCCAGACTCGGTTCCGCAGACCGAGCAACCTGCCATACCGGCTTGGGCGCAGCATATGAGCGCTGCCGGGGAGACGGGGGCGTTGCCGTCCGTGCCCGCGTCGCCTGCCCCCGCGTCGCCAGCGGATGCCGCCGCTCCGTCGCATCGAGCCCCGGTTGTCTGCGTCGTCTCGGGTTCGGGCGGTTGCGGCAAGTCGACAATCGTCGCCGCCATGGCGCACGCGGCGTCGCTGCTGGGCCTGCGTGCTGCCGTGCTCGATTTGGACCTGATGTTTGGAAACCTCTACGACCTGTTGGGTGCCGATGCCCCGCATGACATGGCGACGCTTATCGAGCCATCGGCTGCGGGCGCACTTGCCGAATCGGACATCGTGGCCGCCTCGATGCGTGTGGCTCCGGGCGTCACGCTTTGGGGCCCGGTCGCCGCGCCCGAACAGGCTGAGCTCATGGCGCGCCCGGTGGAGCTGCTGCTCGACGTCTTGCGTCGCGAATCCGACGTGGTTCTTGTCGACACCTCGGTCTTTTGGGGCGACGCCGTGGCGGCCGCAGTGGCGGCAAGCGACCGCTGCCTGGTCGTGGGCGATCCATCGGTGTCGTCTGCGACGTCCGCGGCGCGCGTCATCGAGCTGGCGAGCCGTGTGGGCGTGCCGCGTACGCGCATGAGCGCCGTGTTCAACCGGTTTGGCGCGCGCGGCGCCGACGAGGATGTCGCCATGCGCTTTGAGATTACCTGTGCGTTGAGTTCCAAGATCCGCATCGCCGACGGCGGGCAGGACTTGGCGGCGCTCATGGCGTTCGGCCGTGCTGACGAGGCAGTGGGCCAGACCAGCGCTTTTGCCACCAGCGTGCGCGAAGCCACGCGCAAGATGCTCGTGGAGTTGGGCTGCGCCGTCGGTCCCTGGAGTGACATGGTCACCGACCGTGCGACACGCACCGAGCGCCCGCGCATCCGTCTTCCCTGGTCGCGCGAGGGTGATTCGCGATGAGCTTGCAAACAAGGATTAAGGCGGCCGGCGCGGCCGCGGCGACAGTGCCTGTTGACGCAGGGCGCCACCGTGCCGTCAAGCGCCGCACCAAGCGCGCCGTGATGGATCGCATGGGCTATGACGAGGTGGCGCGTATTAGCGCATACATCGATCCGGCGCGCGCCCGCTCGGAATTGCGTCCTGCGGTGGAGGCGGCGCTCAACGTGGAGGAGCCGGGCGACCTGGCGACGCCCGAGCGCGAGACCATCATCGATGAGATCCTGGACGACGTGGTGGGCCTGGGCCCGCTGCAGCCGCTCATCGAGGACGACACCGTCACCGAGATCATGGTCAACGGCTGCCGATCGGCTTTCTTTGAGCGCGGCGGCGTCTTATATCCCATCGAGCATGCGTTTGAGGATGACGAGCAGATCCGCGTGCTCATCGACCGCATCATCTCGCCACTGGGCAGACGCATCGACGAGCGCAGCCCCATCGTCAACGCGCGCCTCAAGACGGGTTATCGCGTCAACGCGGTGATTCCGCCTGTGGCGATCGATGGGCCGATCCTCACCATCCGCAAGTTTTCAGACCGCATCTGTTCGTTGGACGAGCTTGTGGGCCTGGGGTCGCTACCGCTTTGGTATGCACAGCTGCTGTCGTGCGCGGTATCGCTGCGTCAGGATTTGGCGGTTGCAGGTGGCACGGGGTCGGGCAAGACCACATTGCTCAACGCGCTATCGTGCGAAATATCCACCGGCGAGCGCATCGTGACGATCGAGGACTCCGCCGAGCTCAAGTTTGCGCATCACCCGCATGTGGTTCGCCTGGAGGCGCGTGAGGCTTCAATTGAGGGCGAGGGCGCGGTGACAATCCGCGACCTGGTGACCAACGCCCTGCGCATGCGTCCCGACCGCATCGTGGTGGGTGAGGTGCGCGGTGCGGAATGTTGCGACATGCTGCAGGCCATGAACACCGGGCACGATGGGTCGCTCACCACGCTTCATGCGGGCACCGAGCAGGAGACCGTGGTGCGTTTGACGCTGCTTGCGCGCTATGGCATCGACCTGCCGAGCGAGCTTATCGAGGAGCAGATTGCCATGGCGCTCGACGGCATCGTGATGTCCGAGCGCCATGCGGACGGCAGGCGTTTCGTGTCCTCCTATTCGGGGGTGCGACGCGGCACATCAGGCGGCGTGGAGCTTGAGCGCTACGTGACGTTCGATGCCGCCACGCGCGCCTGGACGCTCGATCGCGAGCCTCCGTTTATCGCAGAGGGCCTGCGCTCGGGAACGCTCACGCAAGAGGAGGTGGACGAGTGGAGATCGTTGTGCCCCTCGTCGTAGGGGGTTTGACAGGACTTTCTGCCGCGGTGGCGTGCGGGGCGGAGCCTCGTGCGCCGCGCGTGCCGCCGGCGGAGCTGGTCAGCCATGCGCTTGAGTTGGTTGCCGAGAAGCTGCCGCGCGAGTTGGTAGAAAACGACCTGCTAAAAAAGATTGCCCGCTCTTGGGCGGCGCTGGTTCCAGCACATCGCGTTGGCCTTGTTATCGAGGATGACGAGGCGCGCCTGGCATGCTTGCTGCTATCGAGTGGTGTCTGCGGCATTGCCCTGACTGTCGTATCGCTGTCGCCCATCGGCTTTGTCCTGGGGTTGCTCGCGCCGTTTGGCGTAGGCGCCGCTCGCGACACCTTCGACCGTCGCCGCGAGCAACACGATGTGGAAGAAGCCATGCCCGAGGCCTTTACGGCGCTCTCTATGTCGCTCGCCTCGGGTCATTCGCTGGCCCAGGGCATGAGGTTTGTGGGAACTCACGCGCAAGAGCCGGTGCATACCGAGTTTTTGCGCGTGGCGGGGGCGATCGACTGCGGCGTCTCGGCGACTGATGCGTTGGATGACCTACTCGACCGTATCGATGCCCCCGGCCTTTCGCTTGTCACCTTGGCGCTTAAGGTGTCGCAGCGAACCGGTGCCCCGCTTGCCGACCTGTTGTCCGAGGCGTCGAGCATGGTGGGGGAGCGCATTGAGCTCAAGCGCCGCTTGGACGTCAAGACATCGCAGGCTCGTATGTCGGCACACATGGTCTCGGCGATGCCGGCGGGTATGTGCGCGGTGCTGGCGCTGCTTTCGGCCGACTTTCGCCGCGGCCTTGCGACGCCGGCGGGTGCCGGTGCCGTGGTACTGGGACTTGCCCTCAACGCCGTCGCCCTGGTGGTCATCCGACGCATTATGCGGGTGGAGCTATGAGCGCCCTGGTCGGGGTCGCGGCATGCCTGTGCGCGCTCAGCGTGTTTGTCGCGACGGGGCTCAATCGTGCGGACGCATGCAAGATCGCCCAGGTCTGCAAACGCGAGGCGCTGCTGGTTGTTGCGGCTGCCCGATCGGTGACCGATGTCCTGGTAGCACGGTTGAGGGGCATGCTCGGCACGGGTGGTACGGCGCAGGTGTCGCTTGGCGAGGTGTCCGAGATGATCGACGTGGTGCGTCTGGGGCTTTCGGCCGGCCTTTCGTTCGATGCGGCGCTTGAGGTTTTTTGCGCCAATCGCCGATCGACGTTGGCGCTCCGCCTTGAGCGAGCCTGCATGGCATGGCGTGTGGGCGTAGGGACGCGAGAGGATGAGCTTCTGGCGGCCGCGCGCGACCTGGATGTGCGGGCGCTCGAGACCTTTGCCATCACAGCGGGGCAGGCGCTTGCCCTCGGTGCCCCGCTTGCCGAGACGCTGGCGGCCCAAAGTCGCGAGATTCGCGCGGCCCATCGCGCCGCGGTCGAGCGCGAGATTGAGCGTGCGCCGGTCAAGCTGCTGATTCCCACCGGCACGCTCATCTTGCCGGCGTTGCTTCTGTCCATATTGGGCCCGCTGCTGGGAGCAGGCGGGATGATGTAGGGAGGAATACATGAATACGATGACTGACGTTGTTGGCAAGGTCTGGAGCTTGGCGTTTTGCCAGCCAATTCACGCTCGCCAGCGTGCCGAAGAACTGCTGCGGGAGGAGAGCGCGCAGGGCACCACCGAGTACGCCATCCTAGTCGGTGTGCTCGTGGTGATTGCCATCATTGCCATCGTCGCATTTAAGGGCAAGGTCCAAGATTTATGGAGCGCTATCAGCGAGGGCATCAACAGCCTGTAGAGGGCGCCCGTCCCGTCGGCACGTTGCTGGTGCTCACCTGTGCGGTCGTGGCGGTGGCAGTGGCGGTTTGGGGGCTTAACGCAGCACGGCAACAACGTTTAGGGGCTGCCGCGGATGCGGGATCGGGTTCGGCTGCGGCGTCTCAAATAGACGATGCGCGAGACGCGGACGATGCGAATGCCGCCGTCACGGCGCAAACGTTCTTGCAAGCACTCGACGAGCGAGCGGACGCTGCAACGGGTTCATCTGCAAACAATGCCGTCGCTGTTCGTCTCGCATGGTCCGAGTGCCGACCGATGACCGAGGCGGCGGCGGATATGCTGCGTGCCTATCGCGAGGTGCCCACGGCGCAACTTGCTCTGAGCGGCTATCTCGACATCAAGGGCAACGTGTGGGGCGCCATCGTGCGTGACGGACGCGGTTGGGTCGATATGGTGACGGTTGCCGCGGATGCTGGTGATACTTCGTGTTGCCTGCGTGTGGTCCGCCTGACCCCGCAGACAACGAACTCAAAGGAGGGGTCGTGAAATGCATTATGTCCTGCGCGAGGAATCTGCCCAGGCAACGGTCGAATACGCCATCGTCACGGTGGCACTGCTTTCCATCGTGCTGGCGATCGCAGGGCTTTGGCGTGCCGGTGCCGATGGGCGCTTGGCGGCGCTGGTCGAGCGGACGGCATCTCACGGCGTCACCTCGACGTCGGTTATCGACGCCGCTGCGGCCGCTAAGGACATCGCGTTGTATTGATGCCGCGCGCGAGGACCGGGCGCAGTCTACGGTCGAGGCCGCTTTTTTGCTGCCGACGTTTCTGACACTCATCCTTCTCGCGCTGCAACCGGTGTGCCTGCTCTATACGCGCGCGGTCATGGAGTCTGCCGCCGCCGAGACCGCGCGGCTCATGACCACGACGACGGCGGAGGACGACGATCTTAAGGAGTTCACCCGCCGCCGACTTGCCGCAGTGCCCAACGTTTCGATCTTTCATGCCGGCGGGCCGTTGTCGTGGGATATCGAGCTTGGCCGGGCCGGTGCGGGTGGCGTCTCGTCCGTGTCCGTTTCCGGCGAGGTCAAGCCGTTGCCTGTGATCGGTGCGTTTGCGCAGGCTATGGGTGGTACCGCCGAGGGCGGCTACGTTGAGCTCAAGGTCGATGTCTCGTATCAATCGCGTCCCGAATGGCTGGAGGGAGATTATGATTCGTGGATTGCTGCATGGGATTAGGCGCTGCCTGTTGCGGGTGACGCAAGGGTTTGCGGCCCGCCGTCGACCAGGCGCTCTCCGCAAACGAGGCGGCTTTATGGGTCGAGCCGGTGTCGATCTGTTTATCGAAGACGGCGCCTATACCACGCTTTCTTCTGCCGTGGTCATCCTAGTGGTGCTCACATTGTTGTTTTCGTCGACCGCGGCGATATGGAGCATGTCGCGTGCCGGGGATACTCAGGTGGCGGCTGATAGTGGCGCGCTGGCGGGTGCCAACGTAGTGTCGTCCTATCACACGGCTGCCACGGTGGTTGATGCGAGCATCTTGAGTCTGGGGCTGGCGGGGTTTGCCACGATCGGGACGGGCCTGGTCGCCATCCTCATCCCGGGTGCCGAGCCGGTTGCCGGCAATATGGTCGACACCGGGATTGAGATCATTAAAACGCGCAACAAGTTTGCCAAAAGCGCATCGGAAGGCTTACAGAAAATCGAGACGGCTCTGCCGTATCTGATCGCCGCGCGTGCCACGCAGGCGGTGTCGGCGCAGGATACCGATAGTGTGACCTATACCGGTACGGCGCTTGCCGTGCCCAGGACATCCGAGTCTGACTTCGCTGCGCTCGAGGGGTCCGAGATCTCGACCGATGCCATTAAAGACACATCAGATGATTTAGAGTGTGCGGCCGAGGAGCTGCGGAAGGCTTCTGAGGACACGGCGAAGGCTAAAGAGCGTGCTTGGCTGGCGGATTGTGGTGGGTCTGACAAGGGCTCGGTCGGCAGCTGTTCTTGCATGTGGGAGCGTGCGAAAAGCCTAACGGATCTCTCCGGTGTTCAAAATCCGCATTACTCATCGAGCGTTACGTGGGAGCCCCAAGTTGCCCTTGATCGCGCGAAGGACTACTACCATTGGCGTCTGACAAATGAGAAGCCCCACGGCTCGAGTGTCGAGATGAAGGCAGAGTCTGCGGCGCGTAAGGCGTTTTATACCTATGCGAGCGCGGAGGTCGATCGGGCGCATATAACCGAGAACGGAGACAGGGTTTCCTCCTATATTCCGCTGCTGCCGCGCAACTCTGATGAGGTTCGGGCGACGGAACTCTATACCGATGCGGTGTGGCCGACTAGCGTGAACGATGACAAGGCGTATCTGCATTACGGGACGACCTGCCCTAACTATAAGAAAGGGACGCCGAGCGGATTTGCTTCGGTTGCCGATTACGATGGACAGGATAAATGCAGCAAATGCCATTTTGGCGTTTTGTCGCTTGGTGCTGTTGCGGCGCCTTCAACCTCTATCGAAAACGGCTTCGAATATCACTTCGACGAGTTCAAAAAGGCCTTGGAGGAATACGTCAAATGTCGGAACAAAGAGCTTGAGCTCATGCGTCAGACCGAGGATGAGGCCGACCGTGCGAGCAATGCGTTTGACCAGGCCATTAAAGCGCTTTCGGGCGAGCGTCCGCGTATCGCTCCGCCCGGTCGCAACGGCGTGGTTGCCTTTGCGGTTTCGGGTGCCATCTCGAGCCCCGATGAGCTCAACTCTTCGTTTAACGCGGCAGTCAGGCTTGGCGATCGCGGTGCCATCTCTGCCGCGGTGCTGGCGCCCGATGAGGCGACGGCGCAAAACAACGTGCTTTCGCGATTTTTCTCGACATTGAAGGAACGCTCGGGTGGCGTTGCCGGCGTACTCGATGGCGTCATGGATGTCTGGGGACGGCTGCTTGTGGGATACGGAGACATCCAAGGCTCGGCTGACGAGCTCATGGGCGAGATGATCGATGGCCTGGGAGGGGGCAGCGGTGCGTTGGGCTCCATTGCGTCGTGGCTCGGCGATACCGTTTCGGCGTCCGTGGCGGCGCTGGGCTTGGAGCCGTGCGACTTGCGCCTACGAAAGCCGGTGCTGACCGACACCGCCAATGTCATCAAGAGCCCGGGGTCTGACATCACAGGTCTTTCTAAAGTGCAGGACAAGCTACGAAGTATTCCGCTGGGCGTGACCGACCCCAAGGCGCTTTGCGAGGCGCTGGAATATCAAGTCGAGCGCACTATCAGCGGTGCGGTGTTCACGCTAGCGGAGATTCCGCTGCCCGGCGGCGGTTCCATCCCACTTACCGTCGATGTTGCCACGCTGGCGGGTGCCCTGGGCGGTGGGTCGTAATGAGCATCCGCAAGCGCCTGCGCGAGGAGCGCGCCCAGGCGACGGTCGAGATGGCCGTGGTCACGCCCGTCCTGCTGGTTCTGGCACTCATCGTGTACAACGTCATGATCTTTGCCGGTGCGGTCGCACGCTTCGACCGCGTGGTGCCCGATATCGTGCTAGCACACGCCGTGGCTCCGAGCGGGGAGGGCGACGACAGCTCCATCGATGCCTCCGCGACCGTTCAGGCTCAGATTCAACATGCCATGGAAGGCTATGGCTTGCAGATCGAGGTCTCAAGCAAACAGGGTGCGACGACATCGGATGGCGGTCTGCTTTCGCTTTCCGGTACGTTTAGGACCTATACCTGCACCATGCGCTACGAGCCGTGGCCGAGCTCGCTCAGCATCGCCGGCGTTTCGCTGGGGGCGCCGGCAAAGTTGTCGCACGAGCGCGCGGTGACAGTCGATCCGTGGCGTCCGGGGGTGGTTATGTGACCGCGGTCTCATCCTACATTGCCTACGCGCGGGCGCTCAACAGGCTGGGTTGGACGCCTGCCGAGTTTGTGGTGGCGGAGTCGTTTGCCGTGCGCCTGCGTGGCATGCTGAGACAGTCTCCGATTGCTGCCAACGGGTTGCCGCTCGTTATGGCGTTTCCACGCTGCTCTTCGGTTCACACCTGCTTTATGGCCTATCCCATCGACATTGCCTTTATCGATCGAAACGGCAACGTCCTCGCGCACTACGAAAACGTCCGTCCTTGGCGCATGTGTTCCTGTCCCGGTGCCTGGGCGGTGCTGGAACGCCCTTCAATCCTCGCTACACCTCCCGCCCTCCAACAAGTGCCGGCGTAAGAATTGGCGACAGCGGACTTTCGTCATACGAAATTGGGTAAGATGGAGGAGAAGGTGCATGGATGTTGAGATCCATCCGAACGCCAAAAAACACTTGACGGAAGGGCCGATGATGAGCAAGGCGTATACGGCTGCCAATGGTCAGGTTATAACGGATGAAATGATTGACACGTGGTGCGAGTCGTACGAGCATGGCGAGTTTCCGGACGGCGAGCATACCGTTGGGGGGATCGTGCACGGGCGGCCTCCACTCTCAAGCGAAGGGACGGCAACGCTATCGGTCAAGATTCCCCTAGGGATGAAGGAGGCGATTCGTCGACGGGCGGCGGCTGAAGGAATGACGCCAAGTGAGTTTGCCCGTGCAGCCCTGAGCGAAAAACTTCTTGCGGCGGGTTGATGTCTCCAACGTGCTGTTCTATAGGGTCGGACTTGTGGCCGACGCCGTGCTCAAAAACTTTTTTCAAATTCTCGGTTGACCGGAGCGTGTCCTTGGTTATACTAATCAAGTCTTGAAACAAGGCACACCTCAAATGGCTGGGTAGCTCAGTTGGTAGAGCAGAGGACTGAAAATCCTCGTGTCAGGGGTTCGATTCCCTTCCCCGCCACCTTGAATTGACTAGGACCTCTGCAAAGGGGTCCTTTTCTTTTATATAGACCCTGCACGGAATCGAACCCCGTGAGGGCGCGGAGCTGAGGAAACGCGTTAGCGTTTGCCAGCGTAGCTCGCAAGGCGCGCAAGCGCCGCAGCGGTCCGTCCGCGCAGCGCGCGGACGCGATTCCCTTCCCCGCCACCTTGAATTGACTAGGACCTCTGCAAAGGGGTCCTTTTCTTTTATGTAGACCCGCGGAAATGCATCCCGTTATTGAACGAGAAAACGGCATGCGCTTTCCGGTGCTTACTTCCGACGTGCGTGCACATCTCGGCGCACCAGCTCGTGCCCGCCCGCCCAGACATTCCTCCCGCTTTTGCGCCACTTTACAGACCGTTCGGTCGTCTGTCCGCACGCGCGGGTATACTCAAAACGATACTTTTCCTATGCAATACGATGCAGGCTCGGCCTGCACGATCCGAAGGGGGCAGTGATGGAGAGGACACTCGGCGTTAATCTCTCTGGCTGGTTTATTCCCGAGCCTTGGGTGACCCCGTCGCTATACGCGGCGACCGGTGCATCCAACGCGGCCGAGCTGCAGGAGGCCATGGGCACCGCCGCCTATAACGAGCGCATGCGCCGTCATTACGAGACGTTTGTGAGCGAGGACGATTTTCGCCGCATGGCGCAGATCGGTCTCAATGCCGTGCGCCTGCCGGTGCCCTGGTATGCCTTTGGCTCGCAGGAGTCCGATGCGTCCTACATCTCGGTTGTCGACTACATCGACCGTGCAATTGAGTGGGCTGCCAAGTATGACATCCGCGTGCTGCTCGATCTGGCGACGGTGCCCGGTGGCCAGGGCGATTCCAATGATTCGCCCACCACGCCGGAGGCTGTTGCCGAGTGGCATTCGTCCACCAACGGCCGTCATGTCGCGCTCGACGTGCTCGAGCGCTTGGCCGATCGCTACGGCGAGGCCGAGAGCCTGCTGGGCATTGAGCTGCTGGATACGCCACAGATGAGCGTCCGCAAGAGTCTCTTTACCATGACGGATGGCATTCCGGCCCACTACCTACGCAATTTCTATCGCGATGCCTACGAGCTCGTCCGTTCGTATATGCCCGAGGATAAGATCGTCGTCTTCTCGTCTTCGGGGCATCCCAGCGAGTGGAAGCATTTTATGCGCGGCGCCAAGTACAAGAACGTCTACATGGACCTTCACCTGTACCATTACCGCGACGAGCATGCGCTCGACATCACGAGCCCCCGCGGGCTGACGACGGCGATTTCGCGTAACAAGCGCGAGCTTAAAGAAGCGATTTCGACTGGGTTCCCCGTGCTGGTGGGCGAATGGTCGGGTGCGGCGATCTTTGCCAACTCGTCGGTTACGCCCGAGGGCCGCAATGCCTACGAGCGCGTGTTTATCGCCAACCAGCTGGCTTCGTTTGCGCCGGCTGCCGGTTGGTTCTTCCAAACGTGGAAGACCGAGAAGCGCATTGCAGCATGGGACGCTCGCGCGGCGCTCGGTACGCTCGAGCGCGGCATGATTGAATAGGTTGATATGACGCAAAACAGCGCCCACACGGGCAAACTCTATGTGGTCGGTACGCCCATCGGTAACCTGGGCGACCTGTCCCCGCGCGTTGGCGAGGCGTTTGCCGTCGCCGATGCCATTTGCTGCGAAGACACGCGTGTGACGTCAAAGCTGCTGATGCACCTGGGAATTTCCAAGCCGCTTGTCCGTTGCGACGAGAATGTGATCGCCAGCCGTGCCGCCGGTCTGGTCGACCGTCTGTTGGCGGGGGAGACCCTCGCCTTTGCCTCGGATGCCGGTATGCCGAGCGTGTCAGACCCCGGCCAGGCGCTGGTCGAGGCGGCGCGCGAGGCTGATGTGCCCGTCGAAGTTATCCCCGGGCCCTCTGCTTGCGTCACGGCGCTCGTTTCGTCCGGCATTCCCTGTGAGCATTTTTTCTTCGAGGGCTTTTTGGGCCGAAAGCACGGCGACCGCGTGCGTCGTTTGCAGCGCCTTGCCGTGGTGCCCGGCGCACTCATCTTCTACGAGTCTCCACATCGCATCGTGGCGACGCTCGAGGCCGTGGCGGAGGTCTTTCCCCAGCGTGAGGTTGCCGTCTGCCGCGAACTCACCAAGCTGCACGAGGAGGTCTTGCGCGGGCCCGCCGCCCAGCTCGCCGAAGAGCTGCGTGCTCGCGGCGAGGTAAAGGGCGAGATTGCGCTGGTCATCGCGCCGCCGAGCGAGGACGAGGATGCCGGCATCGTGCCGGTTGGCGCCGCGGCAGCGGATCCCGACGAGGCCCTGCGCGAGGATATCCGCGCCGCACTCGAGGAGGGGGAGCCCGCCTCTGCGGTGGCCAAGCGCCTGTCTCAGAAGTATTCGCGCCGCAAGCGCGATGTCTATGCCATAGTGCTCGATATGCAATAGATGGAGGATATCCAGCCCTTGCGCTAGAATCATCCCCTGTATGCAACGTTTTTCTGGAGGACAAACCCCATGGATCAAAGCAAGCCTTCGTTCTTTATCACGACGCCCATCTACTACGTCAACGCCGATCCGCACCTGGGCACGGCTTATTCCACCATCATCGCCGACGTTCAGGCTCGCTATCGCCGCTCCGCCGGCTATAACGTCAAGTTCCTGACCGGCATGGACGAGCACGGCGAGAAGGTCGCCGAGGCCGCAGCCAAGCATGGTATGACGCCGCAGGAGTGGACCGACAGCCAGGCCCCGCGCTTCAAGGAGCTTTGGAGCAAGCTCGAGATTTCCAACGACGACTTCATCCGCACCACCGAGCCGCGCCAGCATCATGCCGTGCAGTACCTGTGGGAGCGCATGAAGGAGTCCGGTTACCTGTATAAGGGCAGCTACGACGGCTGGTATTGCGTGCCTGACGAGACCTACTTCACCGATACGCAGGTCCAGAAGGGCGACGAGGAGTACGGCAGCGTCGGCCAGCACCTGTGCCCCGACTGCCACCGTCCGCTTGAGCGCGTGCAGGAGGAGTCCTACTTCTTTAAGCTTTCCGCCTTCCAGGACAAGCTGCTCAAGCTCTATGACGAGCATCCCGACTTTGTCGAGCCTGCGTTCCGCATGAACGAGGTGCGCAGCTTTGTCGAGGGCGGCCTTAACGACCTTTCCGTGAGCCGCACGAGCTTTGACTGGGGCATTCAGGTCCCGTTTGACGAGGGCCACGTGACCTACGTGTGGTTCGATGCGCTGCTCAACTATATGACGGCCGTCGGCTACGGTGTCGACACCGACGAGGCACGTGCCGAGCTGGCCTATCGCTGGCCCGCGCAGTTCCACATCGTGGGCAAGGACATCATCCGCTTCCACTGCGTCATTTGGCCCGCCATGCTCATGGCCATCGGCGAGGCCCTGCCCGAGCACGTTTTTGCCCACGGCTTCCTGACCGTGCGCAATGCCGAGACCGGCAAGGCCGAGAAGATGTCCAAGAGCCGCGGCAACGCTATCGCTCCGCAGGACGTTATCAACATGCTGGGCGTCGAGGGCTATCGCTACTACTTTATGACCGACGTCGTCCCCGGCACCGACGGCGCCATCAGCTTCGATCGCATGGAGCAGGTCTACAACGCCGACCTGGCCAACAGCTGGGGCAACCTCATCTCGCGTTCGCTCAACATGAGCGGCAAGTACTTTGACGGCTGCGCGCCCGCTAAGCCCGCATCGTTCGATGCGTTCGACAACCCGCTGGCAAAGATCGCCGACGGCCTGGTCGAGCGCTACATGGCCAAGATGGACGTGCTCGATTACGGCGGAGCCAAGGACGAGGTCATGGAGCTCATCCACGCCGCCAACCACTACATCGAGGACTCTGAGCCCTGGGCACTTGCCAAGGACGAGGCCAAGGCTGACGAGCTGGCATTTGTGATCTACAACCTGCTCGAGGCCATCCGCATTGCCGCTCACCTGCTGATGCCGCTCATGCCCCAGACCTCTGCCGAAGCCCTGCGCCGCCTGTCCTGCGAGGACGAGGCCGCGAGCGACGACCTCAAGGGCATTTGCGCTTGGGGCCTGCTTGCCGGTGGTCAGCCCGTCGAGAAGGGTGAGCCGCTGTTCCCGCGTCTGGGCTAAGACGCCGCGCGCCATATCGGCAATTTGCTGTTTAGATGTAAGGGCATGGCCGCAACGGTCCATGCCCTTTTGTTTCAAGACGCCGCCATCATGCTAAGGAGGCAACTATGACAACTTCGCCTTTGGCAAACCCCACGGCAACAAGGGAACTGCTAGAGGAGTTTGGCCTTGCGACCAAGCATCGCCTGGGCCAAAACTTCCTGATCGACAACCATGTGATCGAACGTATCTGTGAGCTCGCTGAGCTTGCGGGCGATGAGCGCGTGCTCGAGGTCGGCCCGGGTTGCGGTACGCTGACGTTGGCCCTGCTGCAGGAGGCGGCGTGCGTCACGTCGATTGAGGCCGATCCCGAGCTTGAGCCGGTGCTTGACGCCCACGCCGCCGACTATGCCAACTTCCGCTTTATCATGGGCGATGCGCTCAAGGTGACGCCGGAACAAATCGAGCAGGTTGCGGGCGGTAAGCCGACGGTGTTTGTCGCGAATCTGCCCTACAACGTGGCGGCGACGATCATCCTTCAGTTCTTCCAGACGATGCCCGCACTTAAGCGCGCTGTCGTCATGGTGCAAAAGGAAGTTGCAGATCGTATTGCCGCAACGCCGGGCAACAAGACCTATGGCGGCTACACGGCAAAGCTCGGCCTGTATGCGCAGGTTACGGGTCGCTTTGAGGTGCCGCCGCGTTGCTTTATGCCGGCGCCGCACGTGGACTCGGCCGTCGTGCGTATCGACCGTGTTGACGGTGTGGTGCCCGAAGGACTCGATCGCGAGTTCGTGGCCCGCGTGATTGACGCTGCATTTGCTCAGCGTCGCAAGACCATCCGCAATTCCATGAGCGCCAACGGCTTTGCCAAGGACGTGCTCGATGCCGCCTTTGAGACTTGCGGTATCGCACCCACTACGCGCGCCGAGACGCTCGATGTTGCCGACTTTGTCCGTCTGGCCCAGGAGCTCATCCATGACGCCTAATGCCGAACGCGTGACGTTTACCAAGAAAAAGAAAACGGTTGCGTGTTCGGAGCCGCTGGCGCCGCTTGCCGATACGCATGCGCACCTGCTCTCGTTTTGGGGCAAGGAGGTGCCCGAGACGCTCGTGCGCGCCAAAGCCGCGGGCGTCGACCTGTTGGTGACGATGCTCGACCCCATCGCCGACAAGCGCAGCGTGACGGACTATAGCGACTGGCTCGTGCGCGAAATTCTGCCGATGCGGGATATTCCGCAGATTAAGTATCTCGCTGGCGTTCACCCCTATGGCGCGCCGGATTATACCGATGACATTCACGCGCAGGTTGTTGCTGCGCTCGATGACCCTTTGTGCGCCGGTATCGGCGAGATCGGTCTGGACTACCACATGGATTACGACGACGACATCGCGCCGGCGCCCCACAGTGTGCAGATTGATTGCATGGCGCGTCAGCTCGAAGTTGCCGTGCGCCGCAATGTGCCGGTGGAGCTGCACCTGCGGCACGAGGACTCGGATGGGGAGCGCACCTCGCATATGGATGCGTACAACGTGCTGCGCGAGGTGGGTGTTCCTCAGGCCGGTTGCGTGCTGCACTGCTTTGGCGAGGATCGAGCCACGATGGAGCGCTTTGTGGATTTGGGCTGCTATATCGCCTATGGTGGCGCGGCCACCTTTAAGCGCAACGACGACGTGCGCGAGGCATTTGCGGCAACCCCGCTCGATCGCATTTTGTTCGAGACGGATTGCCCGTATATGGCGCCGGAGCCCATTCGTGGTCTTGAGTGCGAGCCGGCAATGATTTCCATCACGGCAAACACGCTAGTCAATGACCGTGTCGATCGTACCGGTGAGGATCCTGAACCGATTGCGCAGGCCGCCTGGGAAAATGCTCGCAAACTTTTTCAAAAATAGTTCTTGCGTTCGCGGTGGCGCTCCGTTATTCTAATTCCTGCACGCGGGCGTGGCGGAATTGGCAGACGCGTACGGTTCAGGTCCGTATGGGGGCAACCCCATGAAGGTTCAAGTCCTTTCGCCCGCACCATTAAATGAAAGAGCTCCCAGCAATGGGAGCTTTTTTGTTATGGGCCCATTGCAGGGACTTGAACCTGTGAAGGAGCGAGCGCAAAGAAAACGCGGAGCGTTTTTAGCGAGCTGGCGAGGACGCCGGCAGGCGGCCGAAGCCGGTGCGGATCCGCGAAGCGGATACGCGGACGTCCTTTCGCCCGCACCATTAAATGAAAGAGCTCCCAGCAATGGGAGCTTTTTTGTTATGGGCCTCCTGTTGGTGTCACGTGGCTGCTTCGTGCGGGTATCCTAGTGTCAACGTGTGCCTTTCAGAGGAGAAACCATGCTGTTGTCCGGTATCATCGCTACCCTTACGAGCCTTCTACTTCCCATCATCATTTTGTTGCTGCTGCTCCCCAACGCCTGCTATGTCGTTGAACAGCAGCATGCTGTGATCATCGAGCGCCTGGGCAAGTTCAACCGCATCGTCAACGCGGGCTTCCACATGAAGGTGCCCGTGATCGACCGCAAAGCCGCCACGGTGAGTCTGCGCACCATGAAAAACGGCTTTGGCATCGACGTTAAGACCCAGGACAACGTGACTATCGGCCTTGAGGTCTCTGCTCAGTACCACGTGAGCTATGACATGGGCGCCGGCCCGGCAGATTCGGGCATCTACAAGAGCTACTACATGTTGCAGGAGCCCGTCGACCAGATGCGTGACTTCATCACCGATGCCCTGCGCTCTTCCATCCCCGTCTACACGCTCGATGAGGTCTTTGCCAAAAAAGACGATATCGCCAAGGACGTCAACGCCACCGTGTCCGAGCAAATGGCCGCCTACGGCTTCACCCTCGTGTCGACACTTATCACCAAGATCGCGCTGCCGACCGAGGTCGAGAACTCCATGAACGACATCAACGCCGCCCAGCGAAAGCGCGCCGCTGCGCAGGAGCTCGCCGAGGCCGATCGCATCAAGCGCGTTACCGAGGCGACCGCCGAGGCCGAGGCAATGGAAAAGGCGGGCGAGGGCATCGCCAACCAGCGCAAGGCCATCGCGCTGGGCATCAAAGATTCGCTCGAGATCATCCAGGAGACGGGCGTCGGTAACGACGAGGCTAACCAGCTGTTCATGTTTACGCAGTGGTCCGAGATGATGACGGAGTTCGCTCGCACGGGCAAAACCTCGACGGTCGTGCTGCCGAGCGATTTCTCGCAGTCGGCCTCGATGTTCGAGCAGATGCTGACCGCCGGCAAAGCTCAGAACGAGTCGAAGGAGTAAACGCGCGTGAAATATACTGTTGTTTGCGTTGGCAAGCTCAAAGAGCGCTTTTGGAAGGACGCGTGCGCCGAGTACACCAAGCGCCTAGGTGCCTATGCCAAGGTAGATATGCGCGAGGTTGCCGATATCGATCCGGCCAAGGCGGGCGGCGTGGATGCCGCGCGCGACAAAGAAGGTGCGGCGATTCTTGCCGCTCTGCCACCGCGGGCACATGTGATTCTGCTGGCTATCGAGGGCAAGGAGCGTTCGAGTGAGGAGCTCTCGACCCGTCTCGATGACCTCATGCTGCGAGGCAACAGCGACATCGCTTTTGTAATCGGCGGATCGGACGGCGTGAGCGATGCCGTGCGCGCCCGCGCCGACGAGATGCTCAGCTTTGGGCGCATTACCTTGCCGCACAACCTGGCGCGCGTGGTGCTGCTGGAGCAGATCTACCGCGCCTGCAAGATCAGCCGTGGCGAGCCGTATCACAAGTAGGTCGGCAATACGAAACAATAGCGTGGGACAATGGCTTTCGTTTTGAGGAACGCATCTGAGAGGACTGTGTGATATGAAGATCGGATTTGTCGGTTTTGGCAATATGGCGAGCGCTATGGCCGATGGCTGGATTGCCGCCGGCGTGGCCGCGGGCGACATGTGCGCCTGCGCAGGCCGCTACGATGCTCTGGTCGAGCGTTGCGAGGCGCGGGGCATGGCTGCCTGCCATGATGCGGCGGAGGTTGTTGCCGCGTCCGATATCGTGGTTGCGGCGGTCAAGCCGTACATGATTGAGAAAGTCTTCGCTTCACTCAAGGATACGCTAGCCGACAAGATCATCCTTTCGGTCGCCTGGACCTGGGACAGTGCCAAGTGGGAGCAGGTCCTGCCGGGCGTCGCGCATATCTCGACGGTGCCCAACACGCCGGTTTCGGTGGGCGAGGGCGTCATCGCCTGCGAGAAGGCTTCGACGCTTAACGACGAGCAGCGTGCTGTGGTGCTCGACCTGCTCGGTAAGCTTGGCGCTGTCGTCGAGCTCGACACAAGCCTGCTGTTTGTGGGCGGCACGGTGGGTGGTTGCGCTCCGGCGTTTGTCGCCATGGCAATCGAGGCCCTGGGCGATGCGGCGGTCAAGCACGGTATCCCGCGTGCGGATGCTTATCGCATTGTGAGCCAGATGGTGCTGGGTACGGCAAAGCTGCAGCTTGCAACTGGCCAGCATCCTGCGGCGATGAAGGATGCCGTATGCTCGCCCGGCGGTGCCACCATCAAGGGCGTCGTTGCACTCGAGGACGCCGGCATGCGCAGCGCCCTGGTCAAGGCAATCGACGCAACCCTCCAGTAAAACCGACCAAAAAAGGGACAGTTTATTTTGGCAGGTTTTTCCTGCGGTTTTGTCCTTTTAGCGAAAAGTGCCCCGCAACTGGCTCAATTCCAGTTGCGGGGCACTTGCGTTTGCCCAGATAAAACCGACCAAAATAAACCTGTCCCTTTTTGGCAGGTTAGTCCCAGAAGCTGTCTTCTTCGTCCTCGGACTTGGGGCCGCGGTCGACATACATCTTATGGGTGCGCTTCTCCATTACAAAGGCAATAATCGCAAACAGCAGGATGCCGCCGGCGAAAAGGATGGCAAAACCGGTGCGGGTGCCAAACAAAAAGGAAAAAACTGCGTCCATTGGGTGCCTTCTTGCGTAGTTGAGTTGGGTCGTAAACGCTCATAAGTATATACTTGCCCATACATGTACAAGGTTGCAACCTAAATGGAATGTATATCGCCGGAGGATCTAATGCTTGATATCAAGTTTGTTCGCGAGAACCCCGATGCCATCGATGTCGCCATGGCTAACCGCCAGACGTCTTGGGATCGCGAGAAGTTCTTTGAGCTCGACGACGAGCGTCGTGCCGTCATCACCGAGGTTGAGGAACTTCAAGCCACGCGCAATGCCGAGTCCAAGAAGATCGGCGCCCTGATGAAGGAGGGCAAGAAGGACGAGGCCGAGGCCGCCAAGGAGGCCGTGCGCGCCGTCAACGAGAAGATTGACGGTCTGGCCGAGCGCCGCACCGCCCTCGAGCAGGAGCAGTACGACTTCATGGCTCACCTGCCCAACATTCCCTGCGAGGCCACGCCGTACGGCAAGGACGAGGACGAGAACATCGAGCGCCGTCGTTGGGGCACCCCGCGCGAGTTCGACTTCGACTTTAAGCCGCACTGGGATCTGGGCACCGACCTCGACATCCTTGACTTCGAGCGCGGCAACAAGCTCTCCGGCAGCCGCTTCACCGTTCTCGGTGGCGCCGGCGCCCGCCTGGAGCGCGCCCTTATCAACTTCTTCCTGGACACGCACACGAGTCGTGGCTTTAAGGAGTGGTGGCCGCCCATCGTCGTCAAGCGTCAGACCATGTTCGGTACGGGTCAGCTGCCCAAGTTCGAGGACGACGCCTATCACGTCTCGGGCGACAACTTCCTGATCCCTACCGCCGAGGTCGTGCTCACCAACCTGCACGCCGGTGAGGTCCTCGACGCCGACACCCTGCCGCGCCGCTACACCGCCTTCACCCCCTGCTTCCGCGAGGAGGCCGGTTCCGCCGGTCGCGATACCCGTGGCATCATCCGTCAGCACGAGTTCGACAAGGTCGAGATGGTCAAGTTCGCTAAGCCGGAGGAGTCCGACGAGGAGCTCGAGAGCATGACCGCCGAGGCCGAGTACCTGCTGCAGCAGCTGGGCCTTCCGTATCGCGTGATTAGCCTGTGCACCGGCGACTTGGGCTTCTCTGCCCGTCAGACCTACGACATCGAGGTCTGGCTGCCGAGCTACAACGCCTACAAGGAGATCAGCTCCTGCTCCAACTGCGGTGACTTCCAGGCCCGTCGCGCCAACATCAAGTATCGCGACCCCGAGAACTTCAAGGGTTCGCGCTACCTGCACACCCTTAACGGTTCCGGCCTGCCGGCTGGCCGTACCATGGCTGCCATTCTGGAGAACTACCAGAACGCCGACGGCACCATCACGATCCCCGAGGTCCTGCGTCCCTACATGGGCGGCCTCGAGAAGATCGAGCCGGTCGCATAACTTGGCTGCATAGGCGATATGCAAGGGCGCTCCTTCGGGGGCGCCCTATTTCGTGCGCAGGTCCATACCATGCCGTGCGGACAGCTCAATAGAAAATACACGAACAACTGTTCTGTATACAGTCATCTACCTGCTATGCTTTTACTAGATAAGAGCGAGAGAAAGGGGACGCGATGGAGCTGTTCGACGAGCGGGTTGTTTTGTTCCAGAGCGATGAGGGCGGGGAACACCTGCTGGTAACGTGCGAGCCGTCGGGTATGGGTGGCTTGGTGGTTCGGCAGACGAGTGAGGGACCATTGACGCAATGGTGCTATGAGGAGTCGCCGCATGTGGTCGAGACCTTTGTG
This sequence comes from Collinsella sp. CLA-ER-H9, assembly GCF_040092295.1. Lineage (NCBI taxonomy): Bacteria > Bacillati > Actinomycetota > Coriobacteriia > Coriobacteriales > Coriobacteriaceae > Collinsella > Collinsella sp. CLA-ER-H9. Next base: position 1,829 of record NZ_JBBNLV010000001.1, on the reverse strand, counting down.
ACGCACGAGGGGCTTGTGGCGCTTGAGCGGTTTTATGAGGTGGGAACTTCTAACCAGGTGGCGCGCATGCTGAGTATCTCGTTTGCCGACTACGACTGTGCCCAACGGGTGCGTTCGCTTCTGGGGGAGCTTGGCGCCGGGTTCGATGTGATTGAGAAGCCAATCGATCGCACAAGAAGCGCTGATGCTTGTGGTGCAGCGTGACAAATTGCGGCCCGCGCGAAAAAAAGTTTGAGATTTTGCTTGACTCTAACGAACTAAAGTGGTTTTATATGTCTTGCGCTGCGGCGTTACCTCAGCTGGATAGAGGGTCTGACTACGAATCAGAACGTCATAGGTTCGAATCCTATACGCCGCACCAATTGAAATCGAAAGCCTCCGGCAACGGGGGCTTTTCTTTTACGCCGGCACTGCATGGATTCGAACCTCGGTCGAGGCGCGGGCGTGAAGCGGACGCGGAGCGTCCGCAGCGAGCGGGCGAGTCCGCCGGCGGGCGGGCGAAGCCGGTGCGGATCCGCGAAGCGGATGCGCGGAATCCTATACGCCGCACCAATTGAACTTGAAAGCCTCCGGCAACGGGGGCTTTTCTTTTAGGCAGACGCCGCATGGATTCGAACCTCGGTCGGGGTGTGAACAGCCTAATCACCACTCCGTGGTTGATTTCCAATCTCAGCCGAACACATTGAGCAAATAGCCCATTCCCGCAGTTAGCCGAACGCCCCCGCGGCCCCTCCCGGGGTCCGGGGGCGGCATTTTCCCAGTTGAAGGAACGGTGGAGATGTGTTTCGATGGGTCCGGTGGCCATGCTCCGCCCGCCGCCCGGCGCCTCTTCCCAGACTCAGCCGGACGGTCGGTCCGTCTATTCCGTTTTTCCTTCTAGGCTAGGACAGCGGGGCATCGCCCCTTTCCGCGCGCGCCCGCTCGATGAGCCCCGGCGTCAGGTCGAGCTCCTCGACGGGCACGTCCTCCACGCCGTACGCCTCGAGCAGCGCCGCCGCGTCGCCGCCGAGCATCGCCCGGAAGGCGCGGGCGGGCGTCGCGAAGCCGAGCGCGCCGCGGGGCTCGGAGTTCACGTGCGACATGGCCAGCGCCAGGTCGGCCGGGGCGAGCCGGTCGAACCTGAGGCCGCGGCCCTTGGGCAGCAGCTTCCTGATCTCGACGTGGTTGCGCTCGCAGGCGCCCTTCTGGTCGCTGCGCCGGGGGTCGCAGTAGAACAGCCTCGTCTCGCCCCGCCCCTCGCCGAGCAGCGCGGCGATCGCGCCCTCGTCGGAGAACTCGGGGCCGTTGTCGGTGAGCACGGCGCGGAACACGCGGCGCGTCCCGTCGGCGCCGAGGACCGCCCGGACGCCCTCCAGGGCGCCCGCGACGCACCCGGCGGTCTTCTCCTCCAGCGGCAGCGCGAGCTGGAGCCTGCTGGGGCGGTGCAGCAGCGTGAGCAGGCAGGCGCTGTCCTCCCGGGCCCCCTCGACGGTGTCCATCTCCCAGGCCGCGGCGCACGCGTCCTCCCCGAGGGCGAGGAACGCGGCATGTGACCTGCGGGCGGAGTGGCGGGTCGCCGCCCGGCACGCGGCGCGCTTCCTCGGCCTGTAGCCGACCTTGCGCCTGAGCTCCATGTTGGTCATGCCGTCGTAGCCCGCCGAGACCCAGCGGTAGATGGTCGACGGCGACAGGTCCACCGGGCCGCCGTTGCGCGCCGCCATCTGCTCGGGCGACAGCCCCCGGCGCAGGCAGTCCCTTATCGCCTCCAGCCTGGCCGCCGCGGCGGGCTCGTCGGCGTCTATCCCGCGCCTGGACGAGACGAGGACCGAGTCGGCGCACAGCTGCGCGGC